>JAZSOL010000317.1:0-20924 GCA_045536915.1 Clostridia bacterium | reverse complement strand
ACTTCGTCAATTAACTGTTCGCTTCGCTCACAATTTTATAAGGAAAATTTTGTTGTTACAAGCAATTGCTGACGCAATTTCCTATGTAATAAAGAGAAAAACATCGTAAAATCGATGTTTTTCAACATATAGTGTAAATTTTAGAATTTTAAAAGGTACTTTATCACTAATATCAGGTTTAAATCATGCTTTTGACGTTCTGGACTTTTTTTACATTCCCTTTTCGTTATATTATCAGGACAAATCCTGAACGTAGATAGTTCTTACTTCTTCTGCAGCTTTCTGCTCAGGAGATTTATCTCTTTGCTCGAAGAACTTGCCTGCAACCTGCGGGAAGAGAGCATAGCTCAAAACATCTTCTTCGCATTTTGCAATATCTTTAGTTTCTTCTCTGTATTTTTCAAGTTCGGGTTCAAGAAGGTCTGCCGGACGAACGGTGATAACTTCTTCGTCGCCGATAGCTTTCTTTCTCACTTCTTCATTAACTTCAGCGGGAAGCTGACCATATTCACCCTTTAAAAGACCTTTTGATTCTTTGGTAATCATTTTGTATCTTTCACCGGAAAGAACGTTGAGAACCGCCTGAGTACCAACAATCTGACTTGTGGGAGTTACGAGCGGAGGATATCCGAAGTCTTTTCTTACCTTAGGAATTTCAGATAAAACGTCGTAGTATCTGTCTTCAGCATTGTTCTGCTTAAGCTGAGAGATAAGGTTTGAAAGCATACCGCCGGGAACCTGATAGAGGAGAGTGTTAGTGTCAACATTCAAAACCTTGGGATCAAGGCTTCCTCTTTCTTTGAGCTCGTTGGCTATGCCACGGAAATGACTTGCCGCTTCGCTGAGCTTTTTGAGGTCAAGACCGGTGTCTCTATCTGTACCCTGCAAAGTTGCAACCATAGATTCGGTTGATGGGTTACTCGTTCCGTTTGCAAGAGGCGAGAGTGCGCAGTCAACAATATCAACGCCTGCCTGACAAGCCATAAGGTTTGTCATATCGCCCGTACCGGATGTGTTGTGGGTATGAAGATGAATCGGCACGCTAACGTTTTCTTTGAGTTTCTTAACGAGATTGTATGCATCATAAGGCAAAAGAAGATTTGCCATATCTTTAATACAAATTGTGTCGGCACCCATTTTTTCAAGAGTACACGCAAGCTTAACGAAGTAATCCTCGTTGTGAACGGGGCTTGTGGTGTAGCTGATAGCTGTTTCACACATACCGCCGTAGTGCTTAACGAATTTGATTGCCGCCTCTAAGTTTCTGGGGTCATTGAGTGCATCAAATACTCTGACAACATCAATACCGTTTTCAATAGATTTTTTGCAGAATGCTTCAACAACGTCGTCGGCATAGTGCTTATATCCGAGAATGTTCTGACCGCGGAAAAGCATCTGAAGCTTTGTTTTGGGCATATGCTTCTTGATGGTTCTGAGTCTTTCCCATGGGTCTTCGTTTAAGAATCTCATGCAGGAGTCAAAAGTTGCACCGCCCCAGCATTCAACCGACCAATAGCCTACTTCATCAAGAGTTTTGAGAGCAGGAATCATATCTTCGATTTTCATACGGGTTGCCGCCTGAGACTGATGAGCATCTCTTAAAATGGTATCTGTTATATATAATTTAGACATATTCTACCTCCTATTAACCGAGCATAGCGATAAGGGCACCTGCTGCAATAGCAGAACCGATAACACCTGCAACGTTCGGTCCCATAGCGTGCATAAGAAGGAAGTTTGCAGGATTAGCTTCCTGACCAACCTTCTGAGAAACTCTGGCAGCCATAGGAACAGCCGACACACCGGCAGAACCGATGAGGGGATTGATTTTCTTCTTCAAAAAGAGGTTCATTAATTTTGCAAGGAGAACACCGCAAGCTGTTGCCACACCGAATGCCACAACACCCATAACAATAATCTTAAGGGTTTCAAACTTAAGGAATGTTGAAGCAGTTGCAGTTGCACCAACGGATACTCCGAGGAAGATTGTTACGATGTTCATAAGCTCGTTCTGAACAGTTTTTGAAAGTCTTTCGCAAACGCCGCTTTCCTTTATGAGGTTACCGAGCATAAGGCTTCCAACGAGGGGAGCAGCAGAGGGAACAAGGAGAGCAACGAAGATTGTTACAACAACAGGGAAAATGATTTTTTCTCTCTGAGAAACATGTCTTAAAGCGGGCATCTCTATTGAGCGTTCCTTTTTGGTTGTTAAAAGCTTCATAATAGGAGGCTGAATAACCGGAACGAGAGCCATATAGGAATATGCCGCAACAGCTATAGGTCCTAAAAGCTCAGGAGCAAGCTTTGATGTAACAAAAATAGCCGTGGGGCCGTCGGCACCGCCTATGATACCGATTGAACCGGCAGCCGCGGGAGTAAAGCCAAGTGCAATTGCGCCAAGATATGTTGCAAAAATACCAACCTGAGCCGCAGCACCCAAAAGAAGACTCTTCGGATTTGCAATGAGGGGTCCGAAATCCGTCATTGCACCAACACCAACGAAGATAAGACAGGGATAAACACCAAGCTTAACACCGAGGTAAAGAATATCGATAAGACCGGGAGTTACATAGTTTGAACCTGCAAACAAATCCCAGTGAACGTGACCGCCTGCGAAAAGCTCTTCGTGGAATACTTCTGAACCCATAAGGTTAGTGAGAAGCATACCGAAAGCAATCGGGAGAAGCAAAAGAGGTTCAAACTGCTTAACAATTGCAAGATAGAAGAGAATGCACGCAATAAGCACCATAAGTGCAGACTGCCATGTTGTCATGGAAAAACCTGTCTGCTTAAGGAAGTTCATTATTGCATCTTTTTTGGAAAGAGCTTCTTTCTTAAGAATATCGGAATATTCTGCACTTTCCATAGAATTAGCACCTTCGGTGAAGTCAATAACCGCACCATCCATGGAATATTCAAACACTACGTCAATAACCGGTTTGTCGCTTGTTGCATCAACAGAGAAAACAACTTCCTTTTCTCCGCCGGCAGCAATAGCGCCGAGTTCTAAAATATTGTCAACACCAAGCTGAGCAGTTATGCTTGCAATGCTGGTGTCTATGTTGTTAAAAGTAAGACTGTCGTCTGCGTTGAGCACCATTATTGATTCTCCAACGGGACAATCAGTGCGGTTTGCAACCACAACCGACAATTTGCCGGCTGTTTTGTCAAGCTCAGCACTTTTTATGAATAAGGCCTTGTCCGCGGTTTCAACGGATTCTGCAGCGAAGCATACACTGATGTTCAAACAAAGAATCAGAACAACCGAGAGGACAGCAATAATTTTCTTAAACATTATTATATCCATTCCTTTCGAAATATTTTCAGCCCGAAAGCTGATTTTTCTCAACTTAGTTCTGATTATTTTATTGTGCAAAGAGCAGTACCGTTGGAAACGGAAGCGCCTTTCTGAACTGCAACTGATGTAACAGTACCGTCAGCAGGAGCAAGGATTTCGTTTTCCATTTTCATAGCTTCGAGAATGAAGAGAACATCACCTTTTTTAACAGAATCGCCGGAATTAACATTAACCGCAAGAATTGTTCCCTGCATAGGTGCGTTTACTGCTGCGCCTTCGCCGGAAGCGGGAGCTGCAGCGGGAGCCTGAGGTGCCGGAGCTGCTTTTGCCTGTGCAGCTTCAGTTTCGCTCATAAGTTCTATAGAAATAACATAATCTGTACCGTTTACATTAACTTTGTAGTTTTTCATAATTTTTTACCTCACTTAAGAATAAATTTTGTTTTGATAATCTTTTTAATCTTACGCTCTTTTGAATGATACAACTTTGATGTTTTTAACATCCGTACCGAGCTGGTCTGCAATAACTGCACAAACCCCTGCCACAATTTCCTGCTTGTTGGCAATTGGCGCATCAGCAGACGCGGCATTTGATACCACTGCATTATCCGGAACAGCAGATTTTTTATCGCCAATCAGTTTGCAGATAAAACCTGTGAGATACACAAGCAGAATCAGGCAAATAAGACCAACGAACACCGTTGTAATTCCGAGTATGCAAATGAATGCATTTGACATATGGATTGCCCTCCTTTCGCAAGCTTTTTATTTTTAGCATTCTCACGTTACTTAAAGAATGCACAACTTTTGCCTTATTTTACATTTTCTCCATTACTTCCTTTTTTCCTTTTTTTTTCTGTCTATTTTGATATTTTTTACAAATAGTACAAAACCCAACTTTTTCCGATATGATTATTTGTTTATTTTTATTGTATGATAATAGACTTTACTTTTCGGTTTAAGTTTATGTGAAAATTTTCAATTATTATCTCAGCAATGCTATAAACACAATGAATAAATTAATTTCGTTATGCAAATAAATAATAAAAAAATAAAGGAAAGTGATTTATATGGTAGAACAAGACACAATTAAGCTTTTGCGCGAATGTGATGCCGGAGTTAAAATGGGAATTTCATCTATTGAAGATGTTCTGGATAATGTTCACAACAACCATTTCGAAAAGCTTCTCACGGATTGCAAAAACGAACACGAAAAACTCGGCACAGAAATAGAAACACTTCTTGCCAAATACAAAGACGACGGAAAAGAACCTGCCGCTATGGCAAAAGGAATGTCGTGGATAAAAACAAATGTGATGCTTGCCGTTGACGATTCCGACAAAACAGTTGCCGACCTCATGACCGACGGATGCAATATGGGAGTAAAATCCCTCAATAAGTATCTCAACAAATACAAAGCGGCAGATGAAGTATCTAAAGATATAACAAAAAAACTTATTAACCTTGAAGAAAAGCTTGCAGTGGATATACGTGAGTTTCTTTGAGAAACGAATTTTGATTTATCGTTCCGTCTGACATAGAACAAATCACGATTAAATGTAGGAGCTGGCGTCCTCGACAGAGCGAAAAATTCTATTTCGCAATTGTCTGTTTTTCAATTAATATATAATTGCAAAATTGTTCGGGCGGGATGTCCGGGAGGCCGTCCCCTACGACACATCCACGTTGAATTCATTATCAAACACCCCATAAATCAAAATTTACCACACCCTGCAAAACACATCATTGCGTTTTTTTATTTGAATTATATTGTTTTGAAACTCGCAAATCAAAAAATCACCGTTTTTTATATGATAATCATAAAAACTTCCCTTGGATTCACAGAAAGCTTCCATAATCGCCATTATAACGCCTCCGTGAACAACAAACGAGGCTTCCGAGCCATCCGGCAGAGAATCAATTATTCTTTCAAATGCATCAGTGCACCGCTTTTTAAAATCTGCCATACTCTCGCCGCCCGGAATGGGAAGTGTGCACATTGAATCCACCCATACTCTGTATTCTTCATTATCTGAAAGTTCCTGTGCGTTTTTGCCCTCAAATATTCCGAAATCAGTTTCTCTGAAATTTACCTCGGCAGTGTATCTTTGCCCCGGAAAAACAAGTTCAGCGGTTTGCATTGTTCTTTTCATCGGACTCACAAAAATGTGTTCACACGAAAAATTATGCTCTTTTAATTCAAGAACCTGATTTATCCCCACATCACAAAGCGGTTCGTCGGTGCGTCCTATGTATCTTTTTTCAAGGTTTCCGTTTGTTGCACCGTGACGTATAAAAACAATTGAAATCATAATACCTCCAGCTTAAGTGATACTCAAATAAATTTTGATTTATCACTCTGTTTGATAATGAAATCAACGTGGTTGTATCGTAGGGGACGTCGAGGACGCCGTCCCCTACAACGCACTGACCTTGTTTTATCATCACGACAAATCAAAATTTATAAAGCCATTTGAAAATGAAAACCGGAGAAGCTCAAAAACATAAAGTTTATTGACAAAAAAATTTTTTTTTGATAAAATAGTTTCAAATGAAACTGTTGCAATTGCAACTAATTTCGGAGGAGAATATATGTCCACAATTATGCGTAAAATGACAATTATCAGCAGATGCGAAAGAATGTATCGTTCTCAGCAAATGAGCGAGGAAATTCCGGGCTTTTATCATAGCTATGTTTTGGCAATATGCCGTAATCCGGGGATGAGGCAGGAAACTTTGGCGAGGCATCTGTGTTTTAATAAGAGCAGTGTTACCCGTCATCTTGTAAAGCTCGAAAAGGACGGATTGGTTGAAAGAATTGTGAGCAAAAAAGATAAACGCGAGCTTCTTGTTTATCCCACGGATAAAATGCTGAAAATGAGAGATGAGGTTGTGAAAATAACCGGAGAATGGAATAATCTTATTTCCGAGGCGGTAAGCGAGGAAGAAAAAAATGTGTTTTATGAAATACTTGAGAAAATTTCCGCACGTTCGCAGGAAATTGTTTATCCGGAGGAATAAGAATATGAAAATGCTTTTAAAATACCTCAGAGAATTTTACGGGAAAATGGCATGCGGTTTCACCATAAAGGTTTTGGGAACTCTTTCGGAACTTATGCTTCCTTATATTCTCAGCCATATTTTGGCTGATGTTTTAACCCGGGAGATAAAGGATATTATTTTCTGGGGCTTAATGATGCTTGTTTTTTCCGGCTTAGCCTGCGCTTTGAACGTTGTGGCTAACCGTATGGCGGCGAAAGTGTCGAGCGCTTTTGCCGAGAAACTCCGCCGTGATCTTTTTGCAAAAACAATCCGTCTTTCGGCTTCACAGACCGACAGATTCACCATTGCGTCCCTTGAATCAAGAATCACAACAGATACATATAATGTCCACAGTTTTGTAAATATGGTTCAGCGCATGGGTGTGAGAGCGCCAATAATGCTTGCGGGTGGTATATCCATAACGCTTATGATGGATGCGTATTTGTCGCTTGTTATGATAGCTGTTCTGCCTTTTATTTTCGTGACGGTCTTCTTTATATCAAAAAAAGGTGTGCCGCTTTATGCCGCAGTTCAAAAATCAGTGGATGCTATGGTCAGAGTTGTGAGAGAGGATTCTCAGGGAATCCGCGTTATAAAAGCTCTTTCCAAAACAGACTATGAGCACCGGCGATACGATGAAGTGAACCGTGAGCTTGTGAGAAACGAAAAAAAGGCGGGAATAATTATGGGAAGTGTTAACCCCATAATGACTATGCTGATGAATGCGGGAAGTGTTGCCGTTATAGCGCTGAGTTCCGGAAGAATTGCGTCCGGTTTGTCAAAACCTGAAACGGTTATTGCATTTATGCAGTATTTTACCCACATTTCAATGTCTATGATGGCTGTTACACGTATATTTATGATGTACACAAAGTGCGCCGCATCTTCAAAACGTATTTCGGAAGTTCTGTGTTGTGAAGAGGATAACACCGTAAAATCAAAAGAAGAATTTCCCGATATGAGCACCAATGCGCATATATGCTTCGATAATGTGTCATTTTCATATAATGGAAAACGCAATAACCTTGAAAATATCAGCTTTGAGATTCAAAGTGGCTCAAGTCTGGGAATAATAGGAGCAACCGGCTCGGGAAAAACAACTCTGATAAAACTTCTTCTGCGATTTTATGATGTTTGCTCCGGTTCAGTTTTCATTAACGGAGAAGATGTGCGCACCATAGAAAAGGAAAGACTATATGCAATGTTCGGCACTGCACTTCAGCAGGATTTTCTCTATAATGATACCATTGAAGAAAACATACGCTTCGGGCGTGATGTTTCCCATGCTCAAATTATAGAAGCTGCCAAGGTTGCTCAGGCGCACTCATTCATAACTCAGTTTGATGACGGATATAACCACGTTCTTTCCCAACATGGAACAAATATCTCAGGCGGTCAGAAGCAAAGGATACTCATTTCCCGTGCTCTTGCAAAATGCCCGTCAATCCTTATTCTGGACGACAGTTCATCTGCACTTGACTATAAAACGGATGCTGCATTGCGCCGGGAGCTTGCATCAAAGCTTGAAAACACAACTCTTGTGACTGTGGCACAAAGAGTGAGTTCTGTGAAAGATTGCGGTCTGATAATTGTTTTAGACGATGGAAAGATAATCGGAAAGGGAACTCACGAAGAGCTTTTGAAAAATTGCCCTGAGTATAAGGAAATAAGCGACTCACAGATGGGAGGTGCTTTCATTGAATAATTCAGGAAAACCTCATAAAACAGACAGAAAAACAGCCCGCGGCATTTTTGTGAGATTGCTCGGATATGTGTTTTCATGCTGGTATTTGTTTGTGCCGGCAATTGTTATGACACTTTTGTCGAATCAGCTATCTCTTTTAGGACCAATGTATTCGGGAGAGGCAATTGATGCTCTCGGCAGAAGTGACGGAGTGGATTTTGCGGCAGTGAGCGTGAATGTTGCAAAAATGCTGGGGTGCTATGTGGCATCGGCGGTGATGTCGTATGCTCTTGCAGTTATGATGATACATCTGAGTCAGAAAATAGTCTACACAATGCGCCGTCAGCTCTTTGAAAAGCTCACAAAGCTTCCCGTAGGCTATTTCGACACACATCCCACAGGGGATATCATAAGCCGTATTTCCTATGATATCGATACTGTAAACAGCACCCTTTCACACGACCTTGTTCAGATTATGACGAGTATCTACACCGTTGTGGGTTCGCTGATTTTTATGTGGAACATTTCAAAGCCGATGATAGCTGTGTTTGTTATAACGGTGCCAACGGCAATACTTTTCACGCGCTACCGCTCAAAGCACGTTCGTCCGCTTTTCAGTGCACGTTCAAGGAAGCTTGGCGAACTCAACGGCTATGCAGAAGAAATGCTGTCGGGTTGCCGTACTATTCAGGCATATGCACGGGAAGAAGAAATCGGAAGAAGATTCAATGAGCGCAACAACGATGCAATGAATGCATATTGCAAGGCGGACTACTATGGCGGTGCTTTAGGTCCGTCGGTGGGATTTA
The DNA here is from genome assembly GCA_045536915.1 of Clostridia bacterium. GTDB lineage: Bacteria > Bacillota > Clostridia > UMGS1810 > UMGS1810 > RGIG1828. The sequence goes on along the minus strand of JAZSOL010000317.1, from coordinate 12,092 downwards.
TCAATAATCTTTCAATTTCTCTTGTTATGATACTCGGCGGTATTTTGTATATGTATTCTCAAAGCGGAGTTGTTAAAGAGGGAACAATGTTTTTCATAACTCTCGGCGGAGTGGCTCAGTTTGTTCAGTATTCAAGAAAGTTTGCAGGCCCCATAAATGAATTTGCCAATATCTTAAATGAATTTCAGTCGGCATTTTCTGCGGCGGAAAGAGTGTTCAGAATTATAGACGAAGAACCGGAAGCAGAAGACAGCCCTGACGCTTTGAATCTTGAAAAAACCGACGGAAACGTCAGTTTTGAGAACGTTGTTTTCGGATATACTCCGGAAAAAACAATTCTTCACGGAATATCCCTCACGGCTCAAAGCGGAAAAACAATAGCGGTTGTTGGCCCGACCGGCGCCGGAAAAACCACGATCATAAGCCTTCTTATGCGCTTTTATGACGTAACGGACGGATGCGTAAAAGTTGACGGAACGGATGTCCGAGGCATCAGGCGCGATTCGCTCAGAAAAGCTTATACCATGGTTTTGCAGGATACCTGGCTCTTTTGCGGAACTATTCGTGATAATATTGCCTACGGAAGAGAAGGAGTATCATTTGAAGAAGTGAAAAAAGCGGCAAAGGCGGCGCATATTGATAAATATATTGAAAGCCTGCCAAAAGGTTATGATACAGTTCTTACAGATGATGGCATAAATATCTCAAAAGGTCAGCGCCAGCTGATAACAATAGCCAGAGCGTTCGTGGCGGATTCGGAGATGCTTATTCTTGATGAGGCAACATCAAACGTTGACTCACGAACGGAAATCAATATTCAAAAAGCCATGACGGAACTTATGAAAGGCAAAACATGCTTTGTAATAGCCCACAGACTTTCTACAGTTGAAAATGCAGACTGCATAATAGTAATTCAAAACGGCCAAATAACCGAATCGGGAAGTCACGATGAACTTATGAAAAAGAAAGGATTTTACAGCACTCTTTATAATTCACAGTTTGAATAATTATTTTTAAAACTTTGCTACATACCATTCAGTGTCCGTTTTATCACTCTGTGATTGTGTTAAAATTATAATACAATTAAAAATAAGCAGCCGCTTTTGAATGCGGCTGCTCGCAATGGAGTGATAAAATGTTTACAATAGTTCTTTTCAATATTCCCGGTTGGTATATCTACAACGCGTTTGGAAAATGATTTTTCATATTGAAGAAGCGAGTTCAAGTGCATCGTCGATATGAGCGCAGAAATAACCGGGTCCTATTTTCTGATATAAACCTGATTTTTTCATAGCCTCAAGGGGTTGAGAATTAACGTGTGATAAAATAAGCTTCACGCCGTTTTTCTCACATTTCTTATAGAGTATATCAAGTGAATTAAGTGCAGTTGCATCTATTGCCGGAACAGCACGCATTCTGAGGATCATACAGCTTGTTGATGATTTGAATTTTATATCAAGAATCTTATCGGCAGCACCGAAAAACATTGGTCCCGTGATTTCATATACTCTCACATTTTCCGGAACCACCTTCAATTCCAGACTGTCGGCATCATCATCTGCATCTGCTTTTTTCCAGCCTTCAACTGCAGTCTCTTCGCTCATACGCTTCATAAATAGCATTGCCGCAAGAATCATACCGACTTCTATTGCTATAACAAGGTCAAATATAACCGTCAGAGCAAAAGTTGTAATCATAACGAGTATATCGCTTTTTGGCGCATGCTTTAAAATTGAAGCAAAACGCTTGCGTTCGCTCATATTGAATGCTACCATAAAGAGTATTGCCGCAATGGTCGGCATTGGAATAAGCTCGGCATATGGCATAAGGAAAAGAAGAACCATAAGAAGAACCACTGCATGAACCATACCGGCAATAGGGGTTCTTCCGCCGTTGTTGGCATTTGCCGCTGTGCGGGCTATTGCACCCGTTGCGGGAATACCGCCGAAAAGAACCGAAGCTATGTTTCCGGCACCCTGAGCTACGAGTTCGGCATTTGAGTTGTGTTTTGAGTTTACCATACTGTCGGCAACAACGCACGACAAAAGTGATTCAATTGCCGCAAGAATAGCAATGGTGAATGCATCGGGGAAAAGCTCCATAACCTTATTGAAGCTGAAATTTATTCCGCCAAAATCAAAAGATGGAAGACCTTTCGGAATTGTGTAGAGTTCACCGATGGTATAAACACCATTGGAAAAATCCGGAACAAATTTAACCAGAACAGCTCCCACCACAACCGCTATAAGCGATGGTGGGATTTTCTTTTCAAACCGGGGATATATAATCAGGATTGCAAGGCATATAAGCCCGATAACAAGTGCTTCCCAGTGGAAAGTTGATATAGCTTCAACATTAGCCATTATCTTTTCAAAGGTTTCAACGGGTTTTATTTCGTTTGCGTATGTAAGACCGAGAAAGTCTTTTATCTGACCTATGAATATCGTCACTGCAATACCGGCTGTAAAACCTGTGGTGATGGTGTAGGGAATGAATTTAATCAGACTTCCGAATTTGAATATTCCCATCAAAATCAACATTATACCTGCCATAATAGTTGCGATAAAAAGTCCGTCCATTCCCTGCGTTGCCACGATTCCGGCAACAATGGAGGCAAAAGCCGCCGTGGGCCCTGCTATCTGGACTCTGCTTCCGCCGAAAAATGACACAACGAATCCGGCCGCAATTGCGGTGTAGACTCCGCACTCGGGAGAAACGCCCGATGCAAGAGCTAAAGCAATAGACAAAGGAAGAGCAATAATTGCAACTATGATACCTGCAATTAAATCTTTTGTGAACTGCTGTGTGTTGTAGGTTTTCATTACGGAGAACAGCTTTGGTTTTAAATAGAATTTACTCAATTCATACACCTCTACTTATAAAAATTAAAACACCTTCCGTATTATATCATATTTTTGCGTTTCATTCAATTACCAATATGGGAGAAAAATTAACAAAATATTACAAAAAAGCGGTTCAACCTATGGAAGAACCGCCGTATATTGCTTTTGAAAATCTTTGTTTTTCATATTCAGATGTAAAAATCAGCATTCTGTTTTCCAGAAAAAGCACGAATAAGGGGGGAGTGTGCTTCCGGCGCCAAAGTCGTGTTGCTTTCCGGTTATAAGGTCTGTTGCTCTTCCGGCTTCAGCATTGAAATGAGCCTGAAATTCATTTGAATCGCTGTTGATTGCAACGATTACTCTTTCGTTTTCAACTCTTCTTTCAAAAATAAGCTGCTTTGGTTGAACAAGAATATTGCGATAGCTTCCGTATTTGAGAGCATCGCTTTCTTTTCGCACACCGGCAAGAGCTTTTATGTGCTTTGAGAGTTCATTTAAAACGGGAGCTTCTATATGAGGTCTGAGAGACGGGTCGCCATCTGATTTATTACCTTCAAGCCCCCATTCACTTCCGTAATACACAGACGGTACACCCGGCATAGAAAAGAGAAGAGCATAAATCAATGGTAGATGATTTTTGTTGGTGAGAATTGAGGCAACTCTTGAAACGTCGTGGTTGTCAACAAAGTTTAAAAGACTTTTGCCCGTGTAGAGACACCAGTTGTCGGAGCCGAACCGACGGTGGAGGCTGTAGGAAATTTCGTGCATATTTGCAGAGTTGAAGCTTGAATACAGACCCTTGTAGCATTCATAGTTTGTTACGCTGTGGCAGGCGTTGTTGTTCATCCACATATTATAGTCCCCGTGGAGTGTTTCGCCAACGAGAACGAAATCATTTTTGAGACCGTTTGTGAAATTGCGGAGCTCTGAGAGAAATTCTTTATTCAAAGAGTAGGCAACATCAAGTCTCAGACCATCGATATCATATTTTTCAACCCATGAACGAATAGAATCAAAAATATGATTTTTGACGTCCCAATTCCATAAGTTAAGTTTAACAAGTTCAAAATGGCCTTCCCAGCCCTCATACCAGAAGCCGTCGTTGTAGCATGAGTTTGAGTCAAAATTGATATGAAACCAATCTTTATATGGGCTGTCCCATTTTCTTTGGCGTACGTCTTCAAATGCCCAAAAACCTCTGCCAACGTGGTTAAATACACCGTCGAGCATAATTTTCATACCGTTTTCGTGAATAAGAGTGCAAAGCTCTCTGAAATCTTCTTCCGTTCCGAGGCGAACATCAATTTTGTTAAAATCTCTTGTGTCATATCCGTGGGCATCACTTTCAAAAAGCGGATTGAAAAGTATGCATCCCGCACCAAGCTCTTTGATATGGGAAATCCAGCTTTTGATATTTGCTATTCTGCTTTTTAAAACTCCATCGTTATTAAGCGGAGCACCGCACATTCCGAGCGGATATATCTGATATATAAATGAATCATTGTACCACATTTGCTAAGCACCTTTCGCTATTTTATTTTGTTTATTATACAATATGCAGATGGCGATTGTCAATGTAACATTGAAAAGTTGCAGATAATGTGTTAGAATAGATTTAACAAAGTTAAATCTATTCAGCTAAATTTGCGTTCCGCGAGCTAAATTGAGCAAGCTCAGCTAAATTGACTTCGTCAGCTAAATGTGCTTTGCACGCTAAATGCGAATTTAATTTAGCTGTTTTGAAAAAACAATTTAGCTATGGAACGAAGTGGAATAATTTAGCTTTTCAACTTGTTGCAAAATTTAGCTGAAAACAGTGTCATCTAAAATGTACACTCATTATATGGCCTTACGGAATAAATTGAAATCCAATTTATTAAATTTGATTGGAAGCTGAATTATTCATTAATTCTACAACAGTAAACTGCTTAAAAGAGGTGATTACTATTAAATCAGACATACAAAAAACGCTCATTTCAATGGGTGAAGAGGCCTACAGAGAATTCAGCTCAAGTCTTATGCCGACGGTTGATAAAAGCAGAGTGATAGGGATTAGAATTCCGATTCTCAGAAAATATGCCAAGGTACTTGAAAATTATGAGGATTTCTTAAATGAACTTCCGCATAAATATTTTGAGGAAAACAATCTTCATGCATTTTTGATTGAAAGAGAAAAGGATTTTGACATATGCATAGAAAAACTTGATGCCTTTCTGCCTTATGTGGATAACTGGGCAACTTGCGACAGTATGAAGCCCAAAGTGCTCAAAAGCGAGCCGGACAAACTTTTAAAGCATATTAAAAAGTGGATTTGCTCAGAAGATGTGTATGCCGTAAGATATGCAATAAATTTGCTGATGAGTTTTTATCTTGATGAGAATTTTAATGAAAGTTATCTTGAAACGGTTGCAGAGGTCAAATCGGATGAGTATTACGTCAATATGATGAGAGCGTGGTATTTTGCAACTGCGCTTGCAAAGCGCTACGAAGCAACTTTGCCATATATGGAAAATAATAAGCTTGATATATGGACACACAATAAAACAATTCACAAGGCGGTCGAAAGCTTCAGAATTTCAAAACAGCAGAAGCAATATCTGAAAACACTGAAAAGGAAAATTTTATAAAATCAGGGGAGTAATAAAATGAAAATAATGAGAGCCGGAAAATGTGAGCTTGAAGCAATAAACAGACTTCTGATGCAGGTTTTAAATGTGCATCACAAAGGCAGGCCGGATATTTTCAAAGGAAATACCAAAAAATATACGGACGAAGAACTTTTAGATATCATAGCCGATGATTCAAAACCGATATTCGTGGCAAAAGATGAAAGCGGCTTGGTTTGTGGATATGCATTCTGCGTTTTTCAGCAACACATATCAAATAACATTCTTACCGATATTAAAACACTTTACATAGATGATTTGTGTGTTGATGAAAAGATTCGCGGAAAACACATCGGCAAATCGCTCTATGAATATGCAGTCCGGTTTGCACGTGAAAACGGATGCTATAATGTAACACTCAATGTATGGGCACTAAATGATACCGCAATAAAATTTTATGAATCCTGCGGTATGAAGATTCAGAAAATCGGCATGGAAACAATACTTTGAGTAGTGTAGCTACAGTCAAAGGCTATTTGTTCTATGGGTAGCTATGGACTGTGCTTTTGCTCAAACACTTTCAAACTACTCAGAACTTCTTATATATCAGGAAATCGAAAAGGCAACCGGCGTTAAGGTTGAATTTATTTACCCTGAAGACTGGGCACCTGACTACTATAGCTGGCTCAAAGGTGAAAAAGGCAAAGAAGAGGGCGGTCAGTATGGTGCACAGGCTAAAAAAGATATGTATGATGAAATTCTCAAAATTCGCAATGATGCATATCAGAGATACCTCAAAAATAATAGCATACGGCTGTAGCGCCGGATATGAAAATAAAAACCTCTCAATAAGGTTATAACAAAGCCTTGTTGAGAGGTTTTCTTCTGATGGAATCAGAAATCGGATGTTTATCTGATTTCTCTTTTTACCACGGTTGTTTGATTTTTTACTATGCTGTCTCCGGGATACACACCGCGCAGTGACGTGAGGGGATAAACCGAAGTGTTTTTGCCAATAACCGTTCCGGGATTAACAACGCATCCGCAGCCAACGTCTGCCCCATCGGCAAGAATACCGCCGAGTTTTCTGAGGTTCGTCTGATATTGTGCATCTGCTCTCACAACAACGCTTTTTCCGTCGGATTTTAAATTGGAGCAAACAGCGCCTGCACCCATATGAGCATGATTTCCTAAAATTGAATCGCCAACGTAGTTGTAGTGAGGAACCTGAACTTTATTTAAGAGAATGCAGTTTTTCAGTTCCGTTGAATTTCCGATTACGCAGTCTGAACCCGTGATAACATTACCCCGTATGAAGGCACCGGGACGAATTTCGGTGCCTTCGCCTATTATTGCCGGAGCTTCTATTGTTGAGGTAGAAAAGATTTTAACGTTTTTGCCTATCCAGATATCTTTTTCAATTTCTTCAAATCCTTCAAGACCGTTTTTGATGAGCTCGGCAATATAGGGGGCGATGCATGGGATGATTTCCCAGGGATAAACATATGATTCAAATAGCTTTTTGAGATATGGAGTTTCGCACTTGAAAAGCTCTTGTATTTTAACTTTTTTATTCAATGCTGTGACCACCTTGTATTATAGAGTCGGCAATGATTTTTGTATATTCATTGCATTTTTCTTCGCTCACAGCTTCAATCATAATTCTCACAACGGGTTCTGTGCCGCTCTGGCGCAAAAGAACTCTTCCGTCTCCGCCTATGAGTTTTGTTACTTTATCGAGGCTTTCGCAAACTTTTTCATCTTCGAAAACCGCCGCTTTACTCTTAACTCTGATGTTTGTGGTGAGCTGAGGATACAGAAAAACAGGTGATGAAAGCTCTGCAAGAGAGAGCTTTGAATCGCATATTTCTTCGGCAATCATAATTGCGGTGAGAATTCCGTCGCCGGTTGTGGCATATTTTCTTATGATAATATGACCCGACTGCTCTCCGCCGAGGTCGTAGCCGTTTTCTTGCATACATTCATACACGAATCTGTCGCCAACGTTTGTTTGCACGCATTTTATTCCTGCCTTATCAAGACTCGATAAAAGCCCTGAATTTGACATAACCGTTGCAACGAAAGTTGAATCCTTAAGCATTCCGCGTGCATTCAGACGGTTTGAAAGAATGTAGAGAATTTTGTCTCCGTCAACAATTTCGCCGTTTCCGTCAACGGCAATGCATCTGTCGGCATCTCCGTCAAATGCAAATCCCACATCAAGGTGTTGCTCTTTCACGAGTGCGCATAGCTTTTCAATGTGGGTTGAACCGCAATCCTCATTAATGTTGAGTCCGTCGGGTTCAGCTCCAATAACGTAGGTCTGCGCGCCAAGAGCTGCAAAAACCGATTTGGCAATCATCCATGAAGCGCCGTTTGCACAGTCAAGACCTATTTTGAGCGGCTTGTAGGAATGAGAAGCAAGTGAGATAAGGTAACCAAGATATCTGTTTCTTCCGGAAGAATAATCTATTATGCAACCAATTCTTTCTTTTGTAGCAAGCGGGATATCATCTGTGCATATTCCGAGAGCCTTAACATTTCCGTCGATATATGCTTCAACCAGAGCCGCTGTTTTGTCATCAAGCTTTTCGCCGAATTTGTTGATTACTTTTATTCCGTTGTCGTAGTACGGATTATGCGATGCGGTTATCATGATACCGCAATCAAATTCTTCCTGACGTGTAACATATGAAACACTCGGTGTTGTGGTAACGTGAAGCATATATGCATCAGCACCCGATGCAGTTATTCCGGCAACAATTGAGTATTCAAGCATATAGCTTGAACGGCGGGTATCTTTTCCAATAACAATGCGCGGACGGTGGCCTGCTTTCCGGCATCCCGAAAGCTCGGACGAGTAGTACCAGCCTAAAAATCTTCCTACCTTGTATGCCTGCATGGAGGTAAGATTAACATTTGCTTCTCCTCTGAAACCGTCTGTTCCGAAATATTTATTTCCTTTTATTTCATTTGTTGATATTTCAATTTTATCCAAAAGAAGTTCATCGGTGGTAATGCCGAAAAGTTCGCAAATCTGAAGAATCTTATCTATCTGAGGCAGAGCCTGATCCATTTCCCATTTCGAAACGGATTGCCTGGACACCTGAAGCTTTTCAGCAAGAATTTCCTGCGACATTTCCGAACGTGTGCGCAGATTCGTTATTTTTTCACCTATTTTCAAAATTATCACCGTTCCTTATATTATAGTATATTTATATTATCAGATTGCATTCATATATTCAACCAACTTTTCATTGAATATTTTTGCAACTCTGGGTTGCAAAAATGGCTGATGCAATTATATTATAACATTCTTTGGGTGAAAAATCAATGGATGAGGTATATTAAAGTTTACATTTTAACTGTAAATATCAGAATGCGGTGAATGTTTAAATTTAAATTTGTCGGGGTGCTTGATAATGAAATCAACGTGGATGTGTCGTAGGGGACGGCCTCCCGGACGTCTCGCTCGAACAATTTTGCAATTATATATTAATTCAAAAATAGACAATTGCGAAATAGCATTTTTCGCTCTGTTGAGGACGCCAGCCCCTACATTTAGTCGTGATTTGTTCTATGTCAGACAGAGCGATAAATCAAAATTTTATTTGACATAATTTACACTTAATGGTATAATATAAACTATATTTGAATGATAAGGTGGATATTTATGAATATCAGAGATTTTATGATAAATGGTTTTGCAGTTCTAAGGGGAATAACGAGTAAGTGCAAGTTCAGAAAAAGCGGTTCACTCCTCAGAATTGAAAGAGGTGTACGCTTGTGGTCAAATAATGGTCAGATAAGCGTTGGCGACCGGGTTTTGTTGCACCGTTTCTGCAAGCTTAGTGCATATGGAGCAGAAGATAAGGCGGAAATTATAATCGGTTCCAATACCTATATCGGAGACCGCACGGAAATTCACGCAGGCAAAAGAGTGGAAATCGGAAACGGATGTGATATATCGTGGGACTGCAATATTCTTGACCGTGATTATCATAAGCTTGATTCTGATAAGGAATGCATAAAACCTGTGAAAATATGCGATAATGTGTGGATTGGATGCGGATGCACAATCCTTAAGGGTGTAACAATAGGCGAAGGGGCTGTTGTTGCGGCAGGGAGCGTTGTAACAAAGGATGTTTTGCCCCATACTTTAGTTGGCGGAAATCCGGCAAAGCTTATCAAAGAAAATGTGAGTTGGCGTCCGTGATGTTAAGGTGGTGCTTTGATTGAAAAAGAAAAATATAGCCGGAGCAATCGGTTCTGTTATGGTCATTATGATAGCATCGAGATTGCTTTCGCTTTTTTCCTCTCAGGTATATATGTCTGCATTCGGGACAGACAGTGTGTATATAAACATTTATTCTTATGCAATAAATATCCCGAATATTATTTTCACGTGTATCGGCACAGCTCTTTCCACGGTGGTTATTCCGCTTTATGTGGGGCACAGGGCAGTTGGGGAAAATGATGCGGCAAAGAAGTTTGCCGATAATATCATAACCGTGTCGCTGATTCTGACGTTTATTCTCGTTTTGTTTGGTATGGCTATATCGCCGCTTTTGGTGCGTCTCACGGGATTTTCAAAGGATGAGGCTTCAAGGTCATATGCGGTTAAGGCTCTTATGATTGTGATGCCGGTGATGTTTTTTTATGCACTCAACTATATTTTTCAGGGAATGCTTCAGGCTTGCGGAAAATATTGGCTTCCGGCGTTTGTGAGTGTTCCGAGTTCGCTTATTGTTATTGGTTATGTTATTTTTTTGAGCGACAGATTCGGTGTTACAGGGCTTCTTATAGCAACAGTTATTGGACTTTCAATGCAGGCGCTTATTCTGATTCCGCCTATGATAAAAGAGGGTTATCGCTATCGCCCGTATCTGAAGCTCAAAGACCCCGATATAGTAAAAGCCGGTAAAATGGCTGTTCCCGTTCTGATAGGGGTGGGGGCATATCAGCTCAATATGCTTTTTAACACCAATATGATTGCAAGCTATGACCGCAGTATGGTAACAATTCTTAATTTTGTTCAGAATATAACTATTCAGCTGGTGCTTGCATTTGTGTATTCAATAACTGCAGTAATATATCCGAAGCTTACCGAAAGTGCGGCTCAGGGAAATATGCAGGACTATAAGGAAAATCTTTCATCTGTTCTCAAAACCGTGTCGGTGGTGCTGATACCGCTTAGCTTTGGGTATATAAGCGTGCGTGAGCCGCTTTTGAATCTGCTTGTTGCCTGGGGAAAGGTGAGTAGCGAATCGGTTGACAAGGCCGAAATTTTTCTTTCGCTTTATGCTGTTGGAATAATCGGAATAGGGCTTAAAGAAATTCTCGACAGAGCACTTTACTCTGTGGAGGATACAAAAACCTCTGCTATTAACGGATTTGTTATAATGGCGGTAAACGTTGGATTGAGTTTGATTTTTGTGCAGTTTACAGGGGCATTCGGAATACCGCTTGCTTATTCGCTTGCTTCAATTTCAGGCGTTATGAATCTGCTTTTCAGATTAAAAAAGAAAGTGGGCGCATATGCCTCAGGACTTGGCACTGAAATTTTAAAAAGCCTTGCAGCCGGAGTGCTGATGGCAACAGCTGTGTATTTTGTGAATATTCTTTTAGGAACACTTTTTGTTTCCGATGCGTTTGCACTAAGGGTCCTGAAGCTTGGAATTCCGGCTTTTGCGGGAGTGGTTGTGTATGCAATTTTCGGATATGCATTTAAAATAGGCGCTGTTAGAGAATATGCATCCAAAATAACAGGAAAAATATTTACAGGGAGGTAGTTATGGGTAAAATATCTTTTGCGCTAAGCTATATTATGTATTACTTTTTTGCCAGACATCTGCCTGGTTCGGATGTGCCCTACAGTATGGGTTCAAAAAAAATCCGCCGTTTCTTTTGCAGAAGACTTTTTGCCGATATGGGCGAAAATGTTAATATTGAGCATGGTGTGTTTTTTGCATCAGGCAGAGACATCAGCATAGGAAATAATTCCGGAATAGGTATTGACGCAAGGGTTGCAGGACCGCTTGAAATTGGCAATGATGTTATGATTGCTCCGAATGTGAGCATCTTTACGCAGAATCACGAAACCGAAAACATTTACCGGCCTATGCGACTGCAGACTGCTCCTAAAAAGAAAGTGACAATCGGAAATGATGTGTGGATAGGAGCAAATGCGATTATTCTTCCGGGGGTCAGAGTCGGAAACGGAGCTATTGTTGCCGCAGGTGCGGTAGTAACCAAAGACGTACCGGATTTTGCCGTGGTTGGCGGAAATCCTGCGAAAATCATAAAAATACGTACTCAGAAGGAGGATGTACCACGAATGAAGGTTTTGTATTTGATTAACTATGCCGGCAATGCCGGAACAGAAAAGTATGTGTATAATCTGATTAATGCGTTCGAGGGAAAAGATACTCAGTGTCATTTTGCATTTAATATTGAAGGAAAGCTCTCCGAACAGATAAAAGAACTCTCAATTCCATATTTTCAGGTTAATATGCGCCATCCGTTCGATAAAAAGGCAGCAAAAATTATTGCAGACTACTGCAGAAATAATAATATAGATGTTATTCATACGCAGTATCCGAGAGAAAACTATATTGCTCTTCTTTCAAAAAAATACTATAGC
>JAZSOL010000119.1:0-1581 GCA_045536915.1 Clostridia bacterium | reverse complement strand
ACGGCACTGTTGACCTTTCTGAAACAAGCTCCCTTGCCGATGATTATATTCCCGATGCAGACGTATCGGCGGATTATTATGCTGCGGCAGTTGCACTTATTGAGGCGGGTATTATGGACGCAAAGGACGATTACGGTGCGTTCAAACCCGGCAACAATGTAAAGCATTATGAGTTGTCCGATATGATTTACAGAATTGTTGGCATTGAGGAAAGAATCAGCAAAAAATACTTAAAGTATGCAGGCGACCAGCCTTTTTACCTCATTGATGACTTTATCATGGAAACACCTGTTGTAGGAATAAATGATATAGCTTCCGGCTGGAGATATGACTATACAGGTTCGGTGCAAAAGGGCCTTTCCGGTATCTATGGCGCTTGCCTTACAGACCTTTCCACCGATGATAATATAACAATTTCCAGAACCATTGAGCCCCAGTCTGACGGTGTGCTTCAGCTTGATGCCAACTATACTCTTAACTATGGATTTAATGGACTTTACTTCCAGTTCCTTGATTCTGACGGAAACGTGGTTTATGAGCTGGGCACAAGAAGTAACTATTACTTCTATAACGGCAAAAACGGCAGCTCAACCTATATTTCCCAGGCAAACCGTGCCATTAAGATTGAGCAGGGCGATCCTGACTACTGGACCTTCAACGGAAGAACTCCCGTGAGAATAACCCTTGACCTTGATGAAGGTACGGCAACGGCATACGTTGCAGGCTATAAGGTCGGTGGTACATATAAGCTCGGAAGCATTAAGGACGTGGCAGAATTCAGAATCACCACGGGTATTGCCGAGAGACTTGAAGCAAAAATCAATCAGGTTCACCTTTATAAAAACTGGCATATGAATGACCTCATGCGTGCATCAATGCCCGGCAAAACACCCATCGGTTACTCCACATCCGGAAACGTAAAGGTTGAAAAGATTCGTTCTCAGGCGGATAATCAGGGCGACCCCTGGAGTGCAAAGATTACGGCAGGAGCAGGCAAAAAATCCTATGCCAAGAAGAGCTTCAAGGCAATCTCCGGTCAGACTGTCATGGAGGCGTATATGCTTCTCCCGACAGGCGATGACGGCGCATATTTTTCCGTGACAAGCGGCGGTGTTCCCGTAATAAAGATTGAAACAAAAGATAATAAATTCATGTGCGGCGACACGGCACTTCTCGGATTTTCCGATAACATCTGGCAGCTTGTCAGAATTGAAGCGGATACCGAAAAGCAGACGGCAAAAATCAAGATAAGAGGAAAGTATGTTGTCGGCCAGGACGGAACTCCTGCTGAATTTCCTTTTCTTGCAAAGGCAAAGCACTTTGACGGCTTTGAAATAGGTATTACACCCGAAGCTGACTGTGTTATGTGGTTTGACGACATCGAAGCATATGAAACCTTTGAATACGAAGACTATTGTCCGGAACCTGTAGTAGTGGAAAATGACTACTATGTGGGAATGAGTATATGTAATCTTTGGAGAAACGGCTCACATTACGGCTGGAGCTATATTCAGCCTCATCACGAGCCAATAACCGGCTTCTATGACGAAGGTATCCCGGAGGAAATGGATTGGGAAATCA
>JAZSOL010000226.1:0-17253 GCA_045536915.1 Clostridia bacterium | reverse complement strand
TTGTCAGGCGGTCAGCAGCAAAGAGTGTCTATTGCGCGTGCTCTTGCCGGAAATCCGCCTGTTATACTTGCCGATGAACCTACCGGAGCTCTTGATTCCAAGACCGGTAAAGAGGTGCTCGAATTTCTTAAGGAGCTTAATCAGGACGGAACAACAATTATCCTGATAACCCACGATAACGATATAGCCTCTCAGATAAAAAGAGTAGTCCGTATTCATGACGGCAAAATTATTTCAGATGAAACAAAGGAAGGCGATGAAAAGTGAGCTTAAAACAAGCGTTTATTCTTGCTCTTAAAAGTCTTTCAGGTTCAAAATTAAGAGCATTGCTGACTATGCTTGGTATAATAATTGGTGTTGCGGCAGTAATCATTATAGTGAGTATGGTAAATGGTATGACGAGCGATATCGTTGAACGGTTTGAACAAATGGGTGCCACAACAATAAACGTTTCTGTTATGGGAAGGGGTGGTAACCGCAGTGTATCGGTTGAAGATATGCAAGATCTCGTCTATGATAATCCTCAATATTTGAATTCTATGACTCCGAGTATCACAATTTCAGGAGTTACCGCTAAAAACGGGGCAATGAATGTTCAGCCCACAACCCTTGCCGGAGTAAATGAAAACTATACTGATATAAAAGGTTTGAATCTTATGTATGGCAGAGGCATACAGTATACCGACAGTGAATACAGACTCCGGAACTGCGTTATCGGAACATATATTGCCAATGAGCTGTTTGGCAGTGTGAATGTGCTTGGTGAACAAATCAAGATAAACGGAATAAATTTCTATGTTATCGGTGTTCTTGAAGAAACCGGCGACAGCGAAGAAGCCGGTGCTGATGATATAATACTCGTCCCATACACTTTGTCCCAGAAAATTTCGTCCGGATTCAGTATGGGTACCTATATTTTTAATGCAACATCAAAAGAAGTCTCCAATAATGCACAGAGTTTGATTGAATCGTATTTATTTTCTGTGTTTTCGAGTGAAAATGCATACCGTGTATCAAATATGAGTGAAATGATAGAGAGTGTCAACGAAATGACATCTTCGATGTCGCTTATGCTCGCCGGAATTGCGGCTGTTTCACTTCTTGTTGGCGGAATAGGTATCATGAATATAATGCTTGTTTCCGTAACTGAACGCACAAGAGAAATCGGTATTCGTAAATCTCTCGGGGCAGCTCCGTGGGACATAATGAGTCAGTTTGTTGTTGAGGCAATCACGGTGAGCTGTCTTGGCGGTGTGATTGGTATTTTGTTTGGAATAGGAGGCTCTTATGCCACGGCGGCATTGATGGATATGAAATCTGTTATCTCCGTTGGGTCAATACTTATTTCTTTTACAGTTTCGGCGCTTATAGGAATTGCTTTCGGATATTTCCCCGCAAAAAAAGCAGCACGCCTTAATCCGATTGATGCACTTCGTCATGATTGATAACAAACGAAAATTTCAAAAATAAATGAAAGGGATGAAGATGTTGGTTATAAAAAGACTTATAATTCTTATGTTGTTGCTTTGCATTATAACGTGCTCAGCTCTCACTTCTCAGGCATATGTCGGTGATGACGCGCTCAATATTCTCACAGCCATGGACGTTATCCAGGGTGATCCTGACGGTAATCTGAGAACAGAGGATCTCGTGAAAAGATCGGAATTTGCAAAGATGGCTGTGCTTTTGTCTGAACATAAAGATAAAGTGTCAATAAATTCCAAAACATCAGTGTTTATCGACTGTCAGGCTTCTCATTGGGCTGCTCCGTATGTTAAGGTTGCGGCGGAAAATGGAATTATCGAGGGTTATCCCGATGGAAGATTTGGTCCGGATGATTATATAACATACACTCATGCTGTGACAATCGCATTGAGGCTTCTTGGATACACCAATGAAGATTTTGGATTTTCATATCCTCACGGTCAGCTTGGTATGGCGCTTTCACTCAAGCTTAATTCCGGAATTGATAAGTCTGATGATGAATACCTGACCAGAGGTGATGTTGCAATTGTTTTGTCGAATATGCTTTCGGCAAGTAAAAAAGATTCAACATCTGACTATATCAACACACTGGGCTACAGCATCATAGACGATGTTGTATTGATTGCAACAAACGACGAGGATGCATCGGTATTGCCCGGCAAGATACATACTTCTTCCGGAGAATACACCATTGCGGATGATTTCGATAAAACCCTCATCGGGAAAAAGGGGAGTGTTCTTCTTGATTCCAACAGTGAGCTTCTAACGGTTATCGAAAGCGATATAATTGCAGATAAATACGCAGTATACACAGCCGGTTCGGAGCTTGTTTCCGTATATGGTTCATCCGGTAGCATGACACTTGATTGTGACGATTCCACTCTTTGCTATGACGGTATTGAAAAAACCAACTTCGGAACTTTGAAAAACCGTCTTACCACGGGAGATGCTCTTGTTATCGGAAAGGACAGAGAAGGAAATATTGATTATATCATCCTGACCGGTCAGGATTTTAACGGACCGTATACCGTCCGCGAAAATGCAACTCTTCCGTTTGATGTGAATCATGAAGAATTTTCATTTGTGAGAAACGGCAACAAAGCTGTGCTTTCTGACATAAAAAAATATGATATAGTATATGTCAGCAAGTCTCTTTCCATGGTGTTTGCATACAGTAAAAAGGTAAGCGGTATCTACTCAACGGCAGTTCCGAATATAAATTCTCCCAAATCTGTTGTTGTTGGTGGCACACAGTATGATATTGAGTCATCTCAGGCTTTTTTGAAACTTTCTTCCGGCGGAATCTATAATATTGGAGATACCGTAGTTTTGCTTCTGGGAAGAAACGGCGGCATAGCCGATATATTGGATGATACCGAAGATGCTATGAATACTCATTCGGATGCTCTCAGCAAGGAATCAAATGCCATATCACCCGAATATGCACTCTTGTCGCACCTTGGTGCAATAAACTTGTATGACGGAGCCGTTCAAGATGGCGAAAGGATGCTCACAAGAGGTGAATTCGCCAAAATGGCAGTTATGATATCATCATACAGAAACACAGTTTCATCAGGAACTCAGCTGTCGATATTTCCCGATTGTCCGTATATATACTGGGCAATTCTGTATATAAAGGTTGCTGTTGAAAAAGGCATTATGTCGGCATACAGCGATTCGAAATTTCATCCTGAAGATTATGTGAATCTTGCTGAGGCACTTGATGCTGCATTGAAAATCCTCGGCTATCAAACTGCCGATTTTGCCGACTGGCCATCAAGTCAGGTTTCGCTTTCGGAATCAAAAGGGCTCACCCGGGGCATTTCAAACGATGCGTATGATACTCTGACTGCTGATGAAGCTGTCAGAATACTCTATAATACTCTTTGTTCAACAACTAAGTCCGGCGCCTCCAGAGGAATAGAAAATATCGGATATGAGTATTTTGAGGACGCAGTAATAATTGCAACAAATAAAGAGAATTCGTCGGTATCTCACGGCAAAATACTGACTTCCGAGGGCACATTTTCTGTAGAGAGCAGCTTTGACGGAAGCGACAATGTTGGTAAAAGCGGTGAATTACTTGTGTATTCCGGAAAAGTTCAGATGTTTAACCGTAAGCCGTATTATTACAGCGAAAATATTGTTTATTCTGTTGTTCCCGGCGGTATTGCAATTGCCGATGGTGTTGGTATGAGTAGCTTGTCTGTTTCAGACAGTACCGCCGTATATATTGAAGCGGAAAAAACAAATTTTTCTCTTGCCGGTGAAAAAATAGAAACCGGAGACAGTGCATATTTATGCTACGACGAAGCCAAACGACTTAAATATATGTATATCCGTACTTCAAATCTTGTAGGTCCGTATGTTGTGTCATCTCCCGGCAGCTGGTATTCTCAGATATCCGGAGCTGATGCATCCTGCACTATAACGAAAAACGGAAAACAGATAACCTCTCAGGAATTGGCGGTTAATGATGTTTTATACTACAGCTCGTCGCTCAATACGGCATTTGTGTATAGCGAAAAGGTTATCGGAACACTTGAAAATGCATCACCAACAAAAGATGCTCCTGATGTTATAACTGTATCCGGTGTAAACTATCAGCTTGAAACGTCAGATGTTTCTCTCTCTGATATAAATTTTGGTGATACTGTGGTTTTGTGTCTCGGAAGAAGCGGCAAGGTAGCAAGAAGCTATTCGGCATCTGATGTCAGCCTTGTTGGATATCTTACACAAACCGGAATCAAGGAGTTTTCCAATCAAAACGGAGAAAAGTATTCGTCAATGTATGCAGGTGTTGTGCTTGCGGACGGTACAAGTGTTGATTTTGTCACGAATTCCGATTATGATGGTTGGATTAATAATGTTGTTAAAATCACGTTTGATTCAGGAAAAGCGAAGCTGATGGGCGCATCTCGTTCAGGTGACGTTGCCGGAGTTGTTGATTCAGACTCAATGAAGATAGGAAATACGAAAATTTCACCTGATATAAAAATTCTTGACGTTGGATATAACACATCTGATAAACCTTCGATTCACAAAAGCATTTATCCGCAAAGACTCGATGGTATAAATATTTCCAAAAGCGATATTCTGTATGTGAATGAAGAAAACGGATATATCACGGAATTAATTTTAAATAATGTTACCGGAGATGCCTTTTCATACGGCGTTATAACTTCTGCAAATTCCAATACAAAGGGGATGTCTGCTTCCGGTTCGTATACGTGCGATATATCAGGAAGCACCTACTCATACAGCGGTGGTGTGTATAATGACATCAGCAAGGGTAATATTGTCCGGATTGCTCTTATGAATGGCAGGGTAGACAGCGTATCAAGACTTTATGCGCGTGACGTGTCTGTTAAAAATATCAACTATACTCATATAACGCTTTCAGACGGAACAATTATGACACTTTCCAATGAAGTTAAGGTGTATAAATACCGTGGCACATATGATTATACATATCTGCCTCTTTCTGAAATTGTTGAGAATTTTTCGGAATATACGAATTTTTCCGTATATGCAGATAAGGCTGAATCCAAAGGCGGCAGAGTAAGAGTTATAACTGTCAAATAATTCAACAGAGAGATATACAAATAAATTAAATTTAACACTTGACTTTTGCCCGAAAAAATGTTAAAATATTGCAGAATACTGTGAAAGTGTGTAAGTAGCATCCGGTTTCTTTTTTCAAGAGAGCAGATATCCAGGGCTGAAAGTATCTGCAATTAAGTCCGGCGTGTGAATTTCAGCACCGGAGTATCCGGCGAAAATCTTAAAAGAATTAAGTCGGATGTGTGCCGCATTCAAAAAGGCGTGGAAAGTGCAGAATTAAAATTCTGAATTTGGGTGGTACCGCGGGTTATAACTCGTCCCTTTGTATTAGGGGCGGGTTTTTTTGTTGCCGTCACCCGAATTTAACAATATAAAGAAAGGAATAGTGCTATGTCAGAAAAGATAACACAAATCAAAGAAGCTTTTATGGCGGAATTTGATAAAATCGAAACCGTGGATGAGCTTGAAAAAGTGAGAGTTGACTATATCGGTAAAAAAGGTTCGGTTTCAGAACTTATGAAAGAAATGAAAAACTTAAGTCACGAAGAAAAGAAAACCTTTGGTCAGCTTGTTAACGAACTCAAAAATGAAGTTAATGAAAAAATCAACGAAAAAAGAGAAGAACTCAAACGCAAAGAGATAGAACTCGAAAATAGTCTTATGCCTGAATTTGATATTTCTATGCCTGCAAATCTTGAAAGAGGTTCATATCACCCCATAACACTGGTGCAGCGTCAGTGTGAAGAAATTTTCAAATCAATGGGATTCGCTGTTGAGGACTATAGCGAAATCGTAACAGACTATGAATGCTTCGAAGCACTCAATATACCTAAAAATCACCCTGCAAGAGATATGCAGGATACTTATTATCTCGGAAACGGCCAGCTTTTGAAATCACACACATCAGCGGCTCAGAATGCAATTTACAAAAAATATAAAGACCAGCTTTTCAACGAAGGCAAACCGATTAAGGCAATCTTCCCCGGAAGATGTTTCCGTAATGAAGCAACAGATGCCTGCCACGAAAACACGTTTTTCCAGATGGAAGGTGTTATGGTTGACAAAAACATTTCAATTTCAAACCTTATTTTCTTTATGAAAACAATGCTTTCAGAGGTGTTCCAAAAAGATATAAAGGTTCGTCTGCGCCCCGGATTCTTCCCATTTGTGGAGCCGGGATTTGAACTTGATATAAGCTGTCTTATCTGCGGCGGCGACGGATGCCCGTCGTGTAAGCATAGCGGATGGCTTGAGCTTTGTCCTTGCGGTATGATACATCCTGAAGTGTTGATGCAGGGCGGAATTGACCCCGATGAATACACAGGCTTTGCATTCGGTCTCGGTCTTACAAGACTTGCAATGATGAAATACGGTGTAAAAGATATCCGTGACCTTAACAGCGGAAGCCTCAAAACACTTTCGCAGTTTACCGACGACAAATAAGAAAGGGGAGAGTTATAAGTGTTATTATCAATGAACTGGATTTCAGATTATGTTGACCTTTCGGGTCTTGATAAACTGGAATTAATCAATAAATTTTCTCTTGCAACAGCAGAGGTGGAAAACGAAATATTCTTCAAAGGAAGCGACCTTAGCGGCATTGTTGTTGCCCAAATCAAGTCGGTTGAAGAACATCCCGAATCCAAAAAACTGCATCTTCTTAAAGTTGATGCCGGCGAAGATGAACTTATCGATGTTGTGTGCGGTGCACCTAATGTAAGAGTGGGAATGAAAACTGCCTTTGCAAAAGTTGGCGCAAAAATCGGAGAAATCGAAATTACACCCCGTAAACTTGCCGGATACACATCAAACGGTATGTGCTGTTCTGAAAAAGAAATCGGAATTAGCGACAATAACGACGGTATTATGGATATAACCGAAGATGTTGCGAACGGAACTGATTTAAAATCAATTTACGAAATTGACGATATTGTTTTTGAGGTAGACAACAAATCCCTCACCAACCGTCCCGACCTTTGGGGTCACTACGGTATCGCAAGAGAGTTTGCCGCAATTTCCGGAAGAGAACTTAAGCCTCTTGATGTAACCGACCTTTCTGAATATGATAACCTCGAAAAAATCGATCTCAAAATAGAAGACACTCTCTGCCAGAGATATTCCTCAATTAAATTTGAAAATATCACAACTCATCAGAGCCCTGTGAATATGAGAATCCGTCTTTTCTATTGCGGAATGAGAGCGCTTAATTTCCTTGCTGACTTAACAAATTACCTTATGCTTGAAATGGGTCAGCCTATGCATGCATTCGATTCAAGAAAGCTTGAAAACATCAGAATTAAACGTTTTGATAAACCGTTTACTTTCACAACGCTCGACGGAGTTGAACGTGAGATAGATGAAAACACCCTTATGATTTGCAATGGCGACACACCTGTTGCAATTGCCGGTATTATGGGCGGTCTTGATTCCGAAATTGTTGACGATACAACAAGTCTTACTCTTGAATCAGCAACATTTGATGCATCTTCAATCAGAAAGTCAACCGTTCGTCTTGCACACAGAACCGATGCTTCAATGCGTTACGAAAAATGCCTTGACCCCGAAATGACAGTTGTTGCAGTTGCAAGATTTGTAAAACTTCTTACCGATATTGATAAGAATGCTAAAATCACATCTGCGCTTACTGATGAATATGCTTATAAGTATGATGAAGTCAACCTTGAATTCAACAAAGACTTCGTTAATAAATACACAGGCATTGAAATCAGTGATGATACAATTGTGAAAACCCTTACATCACTTGGATTCGGTGTTGATTATAACGAAGGTAATTTCAAAGTGAATGTTCCGAGTTGGAGAGCAACAAAAGACGTTACAATAAAGGCTGATATAATCGAAGAAATCACACGTATCTACGGTTACGACAATTTTGCAATCAACACAGCCGCAGTTCCGCTTTATCCTGTGAGAGCGGCAGTTGCAAAAAGTGATGAAGAACGCATGAAAGATATTCTTGTTAAACGTTATTCTATGCATGAGCTTCATTCATACGTTTGGGCATATTATGATGAATATAAGAATCTCGGCATTGAAATTGAGGATAATATTGAGCTTGTTAATGCAACAAACCCCAACATCAAAACAATCCGTAAGTCAATTGTGCCAACTCAGCTTTGTCAGGTTAACTACAACACGGGTTATTCGTCGGATTTCGGTGTGTTTGAAATAGGCAGGGTTGTTGAAGGATTAAACGCTGATAATCTTTGCAACGAACGTAAAAAGCTTGCAATCACACTCTACAGCAAAACAAAAGAAATGGAAGCTCTTTATTTTGAACTTCGAGATATTCTGGCGGTTATTTCAGATGACCTCAAACACGAACAACTCAAATTCGAAAAGAAAGAAGCAACCCATTCATATCAGCATCCGAAGAACCTCAACTCCATCATCTGCGGCGGAAAAGTAATCGGTGAAATCGGTATTGTAAATTCACTTGTTTCAAAGAACATAGACAAAAAAGCAAATATTGTGTATGCAGAAATCGACATTGAAGATTTTGCCTCAATTAAAAACGCCGGTATTTCATATCAGGAACCTTCTCGTTTCCCTGAAATTGAAATTGACCTTTCGTTTATCACAGAAACCTATGCTCCGATTGCAAAGGCAATAGAAAATGCAAAATGTGCTCTTATAAGAGATGTGAAAGTTGTAGACACCTATGCCGATGAATCCGGCAAATCCATTACCGTGAGAATTGTATTTATGCATCCCGAAAGAACACTCACAAAAGAAGAAGTTCTTGAGGTTGTAACTTCTGTTCTGGATGAACTCAAGAAACAGAATATTGAATTAAAATATGCATTTCAAATGTAATAATGAGGTTTGTGTATGATATATGAAAACATTTTAGAAGCCATAGGCAACACACCTATGATAAAGCTTTCAAAGCTTGCTCCAAAAGACGGCGCAAGAATCCTTGTGAAATTTGAAGGTCTTAATGTGGGCGGTTCAATAAAAACCCGAACCGCCTATAATATGATTTGCGAAGCTGAAAAAAACGGACTTATAAATAAAAACACGATAATTGTTGAACCAACAAGCGGTAATCAGGGAATCGGTCTTGCACTCGTGGGCGCTGTTAAAGGCTACCACACAATTATAATAATGCCCGACTCGGTGAGTGAAGAACGCCGCAAGCTCGTTGAACACTACGGCGCAGAAGTTATCCTTGTTCACGATGCCGGAAATATCGGTGCGTGCATTGAAGAATGTCTTGAAACTGCTCTTAAAATGCAAAAAGACAATCCAAACGTATATGTTCCTCAGCAATTTGAAAATCTTGCCAATTCCGATATTCAGCGTCGCCAGACAGGTGTTGAAATCTTAAATCAGGTTTCAGGTCCCATTCATGGCTTTTGTTCGGGAATCGGAACGGGAGGCACAATTACCGGAATAGGAGAGACGCTGAAATCTCAAAATCCCGATATGGAAATCTGGGCAGTTGAACCTGAAAATGCTGCGGTTCTCTCAGGAGGTTCAATAGGTACGCATATTCAGATGGGTATAGGCGACGGAATCATACCGGCAATTTTAAATCAGAATATCTATGATGATATTTGCATTATAAACGATGAAGAAGCCATCACCATAGCTAAAGAACTTGCTTCCAAAGAAGGGATTATGTGTGGCATTTCGGGCGGTACAAATGTTGCCGCTGCAATTAAACTTGCAAAAAAACTCGGCAAAGGAAAAACCGTTGTAACCGTTCTTCCCGATACGGCTGAAAGATATTTTTCAACCCCGCTTTTTGAATAATGTCAAATTTAAATTAGTTTTGGATTATATGACATATTAATTTTATCGCAAAAAATGACTGCCTTTCATGATAAGACAGTCATTTTTTTGCAAAATAATATTATTGTTTATCTTCGATAACGAGTTCTTTTACGGATGTTGCAAGACCTGCAAGCCCCTGAATCTGCGAGGGAATAATAATCTTTGTTGCTTTGCCGTCGGCAGCTTTTTCAAAGCTTTCAAGAGCTTTAATTGCAACATATGCATCAGATGGATTAGATTCGTTGATTTTTTTGATACCCTCTGCAATTGCAGTCTGAACTTTGAGAATTGCTTCCGCCTGACCTTCAGCTTCTTTGATTGCAGTTTCCTTAACAGCTTCAGCTCTTAAAATTGCCGATTCCTTTTCACCTTCAGCAAGAAGAATTGCAGATTTCTTTTCGCCCTCTGCTTTGAGAATAGATTCTCTTCTTTCGCGTTCTGCTTTCATCTGTTTTTCCATTGCGCTTTGAATTTCACGCGGCGGAATAATGTTTTTGAGTTCAACACGGTTTACTTTAATTCCCCAGGGGTCAGTTGCCTCGTCAAGAATCGCTCTCATTTTCGTGTTGATTGTATCTCTTGATGTCAGCGTTCCGTCGAGTTCAAGATCACCAATTATATTACGCAGTGTTGTGGCTGTAAGATTTTCTATAGCCATCATAGGACGTTCAACACCGTAAGTGAAAAGTTTGGGATCTGTAATCTGGAAATACACAACGGTGTCAATTTGCATAGTAACATTATCTTTTGTGATAACAGGTTGAGGCGGAAAATCAACAACCTGCTCTTTCAGATTAACTTTCTTGGCTATTCTTTCAATAAAAGGGATTTTTACATGAAGTCCAACATTCCATGTGGTGCTGTAGCCGCCAAAACGCTCAATGATATATGCATATGCCTGCGGTACAATTTTTATGTTTGATACAATAATAAGAAGTACAATTGCAATTAATATTAATAATACTGTCATTTTTCAACCTCCAAAATTTATTTTGATACAATAAGCTTTACACCCTCGATTTTACACACCGTTGCTGTTTCACCTTTTTGAATAACATCACCGCTTTCGCTTTTTACTTTCCATTCAACATCATTAATTTTAGCTTTTCCAATCTGACCGCGGTTATCCACGGTTTCTGTTATAACAACTTCCTGACCGATTAGTCTGTCAGTGTTTGTTTTTTCGTTTTTGAACTTAAAGCTGTTTATGGCAATTTTTCTGAGCAGGAAAAGTAATAGTGCAGACGATAAAAGGAATAACAGAGTTTGCACATATATATTGACCCCCGCTATTGCGCTTATAAGTGCAATCAAAGCGCCTCCTGCAAACCAGATGCTTACCAATCCTGCGGTAGAAGCTTCAACAATACAGAAAATCACAACCAAAACCAACCATAAAATTTCATTTGCCACTTCAACATCTCCTTTCTACAAAATATTTTATCATATCATAGTATAAATTGCAATATATTTTGGATTTTGTAATATTAAAAGCTGTTTTTGTAAAAATATCATAGAATATTAATATTTAACAACAAAAATTTTTATTTATAAGTATCCCGAATATTAAATCAAGCACTTGAAAAACTTTTTTTGTTGTGATAAAATATTTATATTATTAAAACAAACTAAAATATTACTTATGGGAGGAAAATATTATGGATTCAAATGTAAGACCTGATTCAATGGCTCGTATCACAACAAAAGAGCTTGCAGATGCGTTTATTGACGAACAGGTTGCTCAGGTTCGTGCGCAGGTAGGGGACAGAAAGGTTCTTCTCGCTCTTTCCGGCGGTGTAGACAGTTCTGTTGTTGCTGCACTTTTAATTAAAGCTATTGGAAAACAGCTCGTGTGTGTTCATGTAAATCACGGACTTATGCGTAAGGGCGAAAGCGAACAGGTTATCGAAATTTTCCAGAACAAACTTGATGCAAATCTCGTATATGTTGATGCAACCGACAGATTCCTCAATCTTCTCGTAGATGTTGCCGATCCCGAAACAAAACGTAAAATAATTGGTAATGAATTTATTGTTGTATTTGACGAAGAAGCCCGTAAGTTTGATGATATCGACTTCCTCGCTCAGGGTACTATTTATCCTGATATTCTTGAAAGTGACGGCGTAAAAGCTCACCATAACGTTGGCGGACTTCCCGAAGACATGAAATTCGAACTCGTAGAACCTATCAAACTTCTTTATAAAGATGAAGTTCGTGTTGTTGGTAAGGCTCTCGGACTTCCCGAAGAAATGGTAGACCGTCAGCCGTTCCCGGGTCCCGGTCTTGGTGTAAGATGCCTTGGTGCTATCACTCGCGACAGACTCGAAGCTCTTCGTGAAGCAGATGCAATTCTTCGTGAGGAATTTGACAACTGCGGTCTTTCCAAAAAAGTATGGCAGTATTTCATCGCAGTTCCTGATTTCAAAAGCGTTGGCGTAAGAGATTCAAAAAGATATGAAGGCTGGCCTGCAATCATTCGTGCAGTCAACACAACAGATGCAATGACAGCAACAATCGAAGAAATCCCTTACGAAGTTCTTCATAAAATCACAAATCGTATCACCGCTGAAGTTGAAGGAATCAACAGAGTTCTTTTAGACCTTACTCCCAAGCCGGTTGGCACGATTGAGTGGGAATAATTTCATGAAAAATAACAAATGGCTTGAAACTTAGTGTTCAAGCCATTTGTGGCATATTGAGATGGAAAATAAAAGTGAGTCTGACAACACTTTTTACAGAAATATATAATAAAATATACTGATGGGATGGTTATAAAAATGAGTTTTAATCAGAAATTATATTATGATCTTGAATATTTAAGGCAACGAATTAAAAACGAAGGCAGGAAAACCACCGGTAGAGCTCCTACTGTTTGTAGCGACGAGGCTTTATATCAGATTGTAGAACTATGCCCCAAAAAGCCATCAGATTTTGAAAGTGTATCAGGTATAGGGAAAACATTTATTGATAATTATGCCGAAGATTTTTTGGAGATAATCAGAAAATATGAGGTTGTAGAAACAGAAAAAACAGTTGTTATGGATTCAAAAACAAGCGATGTATTAAAAGAATTAGAAAAGAAACTTGTAAGTATAAATAGAAGAAATCGCTTATTATATATGCCTAAAGCAACAAACAAATATGCTGTTGATTTATATGGTACATCTGCTAATCCATTAGACATTATTTGGGGAAATAAATCAAGTGTAGCTTGTGACACGGAGTCGGATTTACGCAACAATACTCATGAACAAATTTCCAAATATCGCAAATTTGTTCAATTATTAAGAGAAGTTAATAAGGATTTAAGAGACAAGGGACAAAATGACCTTTATATTGGTTACCCATTTGTGATTGGACGAATGCAGGGAGAAAACTTTGATGTAAGAGCCCCCCTCGCATTATTCCCTGTGATTGCAGAGAAAACATCTACTACTATTACATTGGCGTTAGATGAATCAAGAGACATTTTATATAACAACACCCTGATTCTTGCACACTATAAATTTAATGGTATAAATAAGCCTTTGCCTAGTGATTCTATTGAAGACCATTCAAACTCTACATTCTTACAGTCATTGCTTTCCTTTTATAAGGAAAATGATATATCTATTGACTTGAAGAATATAGAGTTGAAAAAATTTACAGAGTATAAGGCAGATACGTTCCCCAAGTTTAGAACAGGCGAATTGATGATTGAGCCTTGTATTGTTCTTGGTAAATTTCCGGTTTGCGATAACTCGATACAAAAGGACTTTGACAATATAATTCAAAATAATGAAATCAACACCTTGCTCAACGATTTGTTGGTTGACGCCGGGGAAAGTTGGCAGGATGATTCTTATTCTGGTGAACAAGAAATAAGAATTAACGACAAGCCACTTACTGTATCCGAACACGATTTACTTTATATCAATGACTTGAATAGTTCACAGGAATCTGTAATTTCGGCAATAGATTCCTTGGATGAACTTGTTGTACAAGGCCCTCCAGGAACGGGTAAATCACAGGTAATAACAAGTTTAATTTCCAACTTTGTTAGCCAAAACAAAACCGTATTGATGGTTTCGGAAAAAAAGACAGCACTTGATGTTGTATATTCCCGATTGGGAAATCTGTCTCAATATGCTTTGTTGATTGACGATGTTGGAAACAAGGACTTGTTCTATAAGCAGTTACATCATATGGTTTCGTTAGGCAGATTCGTGGGAAAGGAGAAAATCTCCCTTGACGGTCTATCAAGTGAAATTGATGTTCTAGTTAAAAGACTTGAAGTGATTGCCAAAAAGTTATACACTCCCAGTTCGTTCGGTATTGAACCCTACAAACTCTATCAAAAAAACAAGAAGTTTGATTTGTCTGTTCCTGCCAAAAGAGAGAAAATGACCGTAATAAATTCGAAAATGGATATGTCGTTGACCTCTCTCAAATACGAAATAGTAGATAAAATACATCGAGCATTCACAGATGATAATACAGTAGGGAAGTTAGACAAGTGTGTTCAGTTGATGTCGGCGTACCATTGGCTTTTCCATACGAAAGGCAATCTTACTGAATATGATATTGTTGTCCTCGCACAAAAACTAACAGACCTTAAAAGCGAGATTGAGGTGTGGAACAGCAAGAACTTTATTTCCAAGATTTTTACAAAAGGGAAACTCAATCAAACAGCCACAGCAATATTAACAGAGTTTTTCTCAACAACAACGGAACAACTGCGACAAATTCTTTTACAACGAATCGATGATGTGATTGAAAGCACATACCACTATACCGAATATCAAGAGACAAAAGCATTGTTTGACAGATTGACTGAAGAAGAACGAGTTTATCTACACTCTATGCTGAATATCAAGAGTTCGTGTAATTACTCACTTCAAGATTCAAATAATGCGTTGTACAATCAAATTCTGTATTATCACATCGGGCAATTCGAGGCTCAAAATAGAGAGGTGCTCCAAGACATTGACAATTTCGACACTATTATTCGTGCGATGAGTAATTCAATGTCTCAAAAGCAGAAATTGACCAAGCAAAAGCTTGAATTGTTGCTTTCTGGAGAAATGTATAATATATCCACCTCTAAACGACACGGTGAAATTCTCCGAGCAATAGAAAGCAAACGCAAGTGGAGTGTCAATAAGTTCATTAAGAAGTTTGATTTCGAGTTGTTCAAGAGTGTAAAAATCTGGTTACTAACTCCCGAAGTCGTTTCGGAAATCATACCTCTTCAAACAGGGATTTTTGACCTTGTAATATTTGATGAGGCATCGCAAATGTTTGTTGAAAAAGGAATCCCGTCAATTTTAAGAGCAAAAAAGGTTGTAATTGCGGGAGACCACAAACAGTTGCGGCCGTCAAATCTTGGTGCTGGTCGAATTGAGTATGATGAAGAAAATCTGGGTGAGGATGAAGAGGTTTCGGCAGCACTTGAAGAAGAAAGCCTTTTGGATTTGGCTAGATTCAAGTATAAAGATGTACTGTTGAACTTCCACTATCGCTCTAAATATGAAGAATTGATAGCATTTTCAAATTATGCTTTTTATAATGGCAGGCTGTATGTTTCTCCTAAAACAGAAGAACCAGAACGCTCGCCTATTGAAGTTCATAAAATTGAAAATGGTATGTGGGTCAATCGAGCAAACATAGAAGAAGCACGTTATATAGTTGAGTTGTTAAAGACTTTCTTTATGGAAAGAAAAAATGATGAAACTATAGGTGTTATTACTTTTAACATCACTCAAAGAGACCTTATTGACGACTTGATTGATGAAGAGTGTGCGAAAAGCCCAGAGTTTGCCTCGAGAATTAGGGCTGAACTTGTAAGAAAGTGTGACGGAGAAGATATCGGATTGTTTGTCAAGAACATCGAAAGCGTTCAAGGTGATGAACGAGATGTA
Organism: Clostridia bacterium; assembly: GCA_045536915.1. Classification (GTDB taxonomy): domain Bacteria; phylum Bacillota; class Clostridia; order UMGS1810; family UMGS1810; genus RGIG1828. The sequence continues at coordinate 1,507 of JAZSOL010000226.1, read as the reverse complement.
ATTATCTTTTCTATTGGTTATGCTAAAAACGAGAAAGGAAGAATTGTTAGAAACTTTGGTTGGCTGAATCAACAAGGTGGAGAAAACAGACTGAATGTTGCCATTAGCCGAGCAAAGCAAAAAGTACATATAGTAACATCTATCAATCCTTCTGAACTTCAAGTCGAGGACACAAAAAACGAAGGTCCTCGAATTTTGAAAAAATATCTGGAGTACGCTTTTGCTGTAAGCGAAAAAGACGAAGATATTGCCAAGCAGATTTTGTTATCGTTTGGTGATGAAAGCACGACAGGACAAACTGTATCTTTTGATAGCGACTTTGAAAATCAAGTATATGATGCTCTTGTTGAGAAAGGATATCAAGTTGATACACAAGTTGGCATTGGTGGATATAGTATTGACCTTGCTATCAAGAAGAATGGTAATTACATTCTTGGTATCGAATGTGATGGACGCCTTTATCACAGTTCCAAGTCGGCAAGAGAGCGTGATTACCACAGACAAAAGTATCTGGAATCAAGAGGATGGAGAATCCACCGCATTTGGAGTACAAAATGGTGGAAAAACCCCAAGCAAGAAATTGCGAAAATTTGTACTATCGTTGACTCTTTCGTTTAAAATATATTATTTTTACCAGATACGATTTGACAACATTTTCGCTATTTTTTCTCAATTTGAAAATGCGTTCTGACTGCAAAATGACTGCAGTGATTTAATTGAATATTTTTGTTTTCAACTGCTCTATCGGAAATGGTAGAGCAGTTTTGCATTTTATTAATCCATATATAATATAAATCTAACATTTGAATTTAATTATCATCGCTTCCGTAATTGAAGATTATAAATCCGGCAAAATCACTTATGCGGAAGCGGAGTTCGATGTCCGTATAAAAATCTATCAATCGGTAAATCTTAACTTCAATCCTGATGTTGAGTATATGAAAGATCATTTGTCAAAAAACATTCTATCAGTTGATAATAGCTTGTTTATACTTGCAAGAAAACTGATTTTAGAAAGCAAATAACTATAATGGGGTGTAGCCGTTTCGGTTACACCCCTTAAAATTAAAATTCATATTTTTTGATTGTTTCAATTGAATCTCGAAGCATATCAAGTTGTTTCTTGCTCATGTTTTCAACATCTGCTCTGATTGTACTTAAAAAGATGTTTGAATTATCTTCTTCGAAATCTATTGCAAAGGTATCAATGGGAACATTTAATGCTTTAGCTATTTTATATATCATGGTAAAGTGAGTGTCATGATAACCTTGTTCTATTCTTGATATGTGTTTTTGAGAAATTCCGGACTTTTCAGACAACTGTTCTTGGGTAAGTCCTGCCTTTTGTCTGCATTCCTGAATTCTTTTTCCAACACTTTTTGTTATTTGCTCTTTTTCTAATTTATCAAAACTCATAATTTCACAACCCTCACAATGATTATTCTACATAATTAAATTATATATTCAGGAATGCATAATTGTAACTTGACACTTGAATACAATTTTA
>JAZSOL010000102.1:0-2270 GCA_045536915.1 Clostridia bacterium | reverse complement strand
GGAGTCAGAATCTTCGGTGTGAAGCACGGGAACTGCGTGAGCTATGTCACGGGTTACAAAGGTTTTTTGACAAAGTGTGTCCTGAAGTCCGTTTTCACCCTCAAAATCCCAATAATAATACTGATGTATAAGGATTTCTTTTTCCTCTTCAACGTAAGGTGAACCGTCTGTAGTGAGGATTCCGCCTGAATATTCACTTGCAACGGCTTCACCGTTGAGATACACGTTTTTGTATTTCACATCGGTTGCAATGCGCAATCCGCCTTCGGGAAGTCCGCCATCGGCGTAGAGCCAGAGCTCTCTTTCGCCAAATTCTGCCGAAAAGCTTTCGGGCGCAGAATCAAAGCTTACAAGGATTTCACCGTCTTTTTTAACGGTTCCGGTATTGGCAAGAGCAATATATGCCGGTGTGCCGTCGGATGCTGTTTCAACATATGCCATTTCACCGTCTGCCTCAAAAGCTTCAAAGGTTTGTGCCTTCAAAGCTCCTTCGTTTAACGCATAATAATATCCGGTGTTACCGTCGATATCTATTTTGAATGATGTAGCCTCCGAATTTGCAACATCAAGGTTAATGCGCGTAACCGTGATATCGGTATTCTGGTTTTCACCCTCGGGATAGAGCACAGTATCAAAGGTCTGAGTGCCGGTCACGTTTTCACGGTAATACTGAACAGATTTTGAAATCACTTCACCGTGAGTCGGGCTTGCCATCATACGGTCAAAGAGCTTTGCAGATTCACCGTTTGATGCCGGAATCATTCTGATGTTTGGCTGAGAGGCAAGGTTTGTGCGTGCCTCATGTGTTTCAGAATCAAGAGTAAGACCGGTGTTATAGTCAGGATGCCAGGTCTGGCGGTAGGTGTGGGGCTCTGAATCAGATGGAACAATTGAATCCGACACAATGATGAATCTGTTTTTAATCATCATTACGTTTCTGTTCACGTCAAAGCCCGGATACATTTTGTTGTCAGAGTCCGAACGCAGATAATCAAAGGTTTTGTTTGTTTTAAGATTCATGCCGCCGGGAGTGTTGGCACCGGAGGACACCTGATTTTTGTTGTCTATCTCTATGGTATTGTGATAGATAGTTTTATTTCTGTTTGCGGCAAACTCCGAGCCTTCGCTGTAGCTCGATACTCCGGCATCTACCAGGAGATATTTGCCGTAGGCACTCACGTCAAGAGCAAGGTCATCGAAGTGACCGTGGCTTCCGCCGCCGTCGTTATTTAAAAATGCGCCGAGGTCTCTTTGTCCCCATCCGCTTTTAAACATTACCACGGACTTTGCCGGATAAAGGCGTGTGGTGTAGGAAGGAGGTGTGCCTTCTGTTCCCGAGCTTGCAATGTATTTAAGCTCAGAATCATCAAGATATTCATTTGCTCTTTTTACAGCTCCGAATCCCCCACCTCTGCCGCCGTCACCGTATGGTACCATACCTGCTCCCGGATATGGCAGGTTTGCATAGTAGGTTACAAGCTGACCGAGCTTGTCTTTAAATAAAAGATAATACTCATTATCCTTACCGTCGCGGATGCCTACGAGCTTTAAGGCTTCAATAAATTCGTCTATAACACCGCTTATATAGTTGGTGCAGGCTTCGGTGTAGCTTCCGTCGGAATTTAAGAGCTTATTGGTGTAGAAGTTATTCAGGTTATCCTTTGCGGTCTGCCACCAGTTTTCCGGTGAAATTTCGGGGAAATAGGCACAGATTCTTGCAAAGTTTACCTTTACGGCGCTGTCCTGATTTGTGGTAGGTATGGTTGTATCTTTAAGAGCCGCACCGTGGTCGTATACCCATTTTAAAAGGGATTTGAACACTTTTGCGCTCATGTATTCGCTCGAAAGACCTGTGTATATTGTTTTGATGAGGTTTTCGGTTCTCCAGCCACCCTCTAAAGCTCTTGGGTAAAGAGCATCAGGCATCTGGGTATACTGACTCATTGCAACCTCAAGTGCGCAGAGAGCGTAGTCTTCATTGTCGGTTGCAAGGTAGCGTGACATAAGCCATGAGGGCTGATAGAGTCTTGTGGAATAGTTTATCCATTCGTACTCTGTTTTCCACTTCTGATCACAGGTGGTCACACTTTCCCAGATAAAGCCTGTTTCCTTAAAGCAGAATGCCTGAGGATAGTGCTTATCCCAGGTAAGGGTTGATTCATCAAAGTTTCTTTCGTTCTGAGTTGAAAGAACGTATACCTTTTTGCTTTTTGTGCCGGTTGAGCGAGCATAAATGCAGAAGTCGGATCGTAGCCATGTCGTTCTGTGAG
>JAZSOL010000324.1:0-21357 GCA_045536915.1 Clostridia bacterium | reverse complement strand
TGCTTTTGACTATAGACAAATCTCACCACTCGCAGTACTTTTGTACAGCTTCGGGTTATCACCCCAAGCAGGATAAATCCTTGCTTGGGGTTCGATTTATCAATTCTGAATCATTTTTTCCTATTCCCCAAAAATGGACTGAAAAAAATTCGTAGATTTTTTTCAGTCCCTATATTTTTTTGACGAACCGAATGGTTTAGCTGCCATATATTTTTTCTGACTTTCACGTTCATAACAGGTGCGCCTTATTTCTTCCCGGAAAATAAAGCCACTATATATTTAAGAAGCTGTTTTCCAAACTAAAAAATAAATTCGATTTCATTAGTCGGCGGCAGACAACTGCGATTTTTACACACATAAAATGTTGTCTGGTTGTTTAAAATGGGATATTTTATATCTTCAACCACTACCGCTACATTTGCTATAAACGGAAGTTTTCCTTTTATCCAATTCAAATCTGCACTTTCTTTCAGTGCAATCGTAATATGAGGTATATAATCTTCATATAATAACTTTGCAATCAAAAACATACTGTTTCCCGTTGGATACTCATATGTCTTACCACACATAAATGTTATCTGCTTTTCCAAAAGCACCTTATACTCTTCTTTTTCCGTGACTCCATACAACCTAACCAAATTATACGTCATAACTGAATTCCCGCTGGGGATTGCTCCGTCATAGGTTTCCTTTGGATTTATGAATAATTCAGGATTGCCCGGATCAGATAGATAAAAACCACCGTTTTTATTGTCCATAAACAATCTGATTGTTTCGTTGCAGAGTCTTTCTGCCTTTTCTAAATAAGTTTTGTTCAGCGTTGAGCTATAAAGTTCTATCAGGGCTGTTGTATAAAATGCATAATCATCCAAAAAGGCATGCTTTGAACACTTTCCTTCGCGAAAGCTTGTGAAAAGCTTTTCCGCATCAGACAAATTCTCTTCAATAAATTTCTGTGATTTTTGTGCTGAACTAAGATATTTATTTTTCCCTGTAACCCTATAAAGCATTGCCATTGCAACTATCATTATGGAATTCCACGATAACAGAATTTTATCATCAAGGTGAAGCTTAAAACGTTTTTTTCGATAATTATACAGTTCTTTAATTTCATCTTGTAATTCAGCCGACAAATCGTTACTTTTAAGCAAATTGGGAATATTCATTCCCTCAAAATTACCGCTTTCCGTAATATCAAAAACCTCAGCAAACGCTCTGCCTCTATCTTCACCTAAAATATTGATTATTTCTTTCAGAGAAAAAGTGTAGTATTTCCCCTCAACACCCTCGCTGTCCGCATCTTGAGCACTATAAAACCCACCATCTTTCGATGTCATTTCATTTATAATATACTGAGCAGTCTGTTCGGCGGTATGAAGATAGATTTTGTTGTTGGTAATACTGTACGCAGATGAATATGCTATTATCAGTAAAGCATTATCGTATAGCATTTTCTCAAAGTGAGGAGCAAGGTAATACTTATCGGTGGAATATCTTGAAAACCCATAACCAATATGATCATAAATTCCGCCTTTCCTCATTTGCATAAGTGTTTTTTCAGCCATTTTCATAGCGTTGGAATAATTGTTTTGTTTTGCATAGAGCATCAAAAATAACAGGTTATGCGGTGTGGGAAATTTTGGTGCATCACCAAAACCGCCATAAGCCCGGTCGAAGGTGTGCTCAAAAAACTGTATTGCCCGATGTATCAAGTCGCTGCCTGTTTGAACAGCCTCATTAGTCTGTGTGTTTTTCAGATGGCTTACAATTTCTTCTGCAGACTCCAAAAGCTCTGCCTGATTTGAATTCCACTTTTTTATGATTGCGTTTAGCAAACCTGAAAAGCCTGGCATACCGTATCGTGAATGGGGAGGAAAGTATGTTCCTGCATAAAAGGGCTTTTTATCCCATGTCATAAATATACTCATAGGCCAGCCGCCGCTTCCCGTAAACGCCTGACACACAGACATATACACACTATCGATGTCGGGCCGTTCCTCGCGGTCTACCTTTATTGAGATAAAATGTTTGTTCAAAATTTCAGCAGTTTTATTGTCCTCAAAGCTTTCGTGTGCCATAACATGGCACCAATGACATGTACTATATCCGATACTCAAAAAAACAGGCTTATTTTCCATCTTTGCCCTTTGAAATGCTTCTTCACACCACGGGTACCAATTTACAGGATTTTCTGCATGCTGTAAGAGATATGGACTTGTTTCAGTTGCTAACTTGTTTTTCATTATTTCCTCCACGGCAAACTTTATTATATTTAGAATATATGTAACCCAAAGCACAGACGGCGCTTAATTTTTACCTGTCTGTGCTTTATGATTATCTGTTTTCTGATTCATTGGCATTCTCTCCGCCGGGGCCGTCTCTGCGTTCGGATTTGTTGCAAGGACGAACTATGCCGGTAGAAATCCATTTATTATCTGTTGCTGTTTTTTGAGAATCCGTTTTTTTGTTGTCATCCATAAATATAATCACCTCAATTATAATCATTGTTGTTTTCTTGATAAATTTGTTTCACAGCTTTCAAATATAAGCTTGAAAGCCACGCATAATTGCAATGATGTCAGGCTACGAAAACTTTGTTTTAATAAAAGCTTTTGCCGAAGTGCAAAAACGAAATGCAATAGCACTTCACCGACTATTATAGTATGTGTAATAAAATGATAAAATATAAACTGATTATATATCTTATTGAAAAAAGCACCGACAAATGTCGATGATTATTTCCGGAAGAGCCAAACGTTTCAGATGCCGATTTGAGTTTCCCCATTTTTTATAAAGCAAATTGTCTGATAAAGCAAGATATTGTTGAGATACAAGTTATTCAAAAAATGAAATTGTATGATTTATAAATCCGGATTTAGCGATTTGATGAAATAAGGTTAGTGCGTTGTAGGGGACGATGCCTACATCGTCCCGTTATCGTAAAACATAGTACACCCGGGACGATGTGGGCATCGTCCCCTACGCATAAACAATAGCATTTGTGTGCCGTAGGGGCGATTTGATGGATGTCAAACAGAGCGATAAATCAGAATTTGAAAAAATGGGGAAACTCAAAATATAATATTGAAATTAATATTTATTTGGTATATAATATTATAAAGCTTCATATTAACTGCTTAGCCAGACAGAAGTCATCCGAACCTGATAACTCCTGTCAGGTTAGATTACACAATTTTAAAAAAGGTGAGATATCATGAACATACTCCATATGAAATACGCATTAGAGGTTGCAAAGGCAGGTTCTCTCAACAAGGCATCTGAGACCCTTCTGATTGCAGTGCCGAATATAAGCCGTTCCATAAAGGAACTTGAATCTGATCTTGGCATAACCATTTTCGACAGAACTGCAAAGGGGATGTGCCTGACTCCGGAGGGCGAGGAATTCATTGGATTTGCAAAAGGAATTCTCAGCCAGATTGACCAGGTTGAAAAATTCTATAAAGAAGGTGCGCCAAATAAGCAGAAATTTTCAATTTCCGTTCCGCGCGCCTGCTATATATCGGAAGCATTTGCGCAGTTTTCGAAATTACTCAGCGATGCGCCCGCCGAAATATTTTATAAGGAAACAAATTCTCAGCGTACCATTCATAATATGATTAATCACGACTACAAGCTGGGGATTATACGGTATGCCGAAAACTATGATATATATTTCAAAACAATGCTCGAGGAAAAGGGATTTGTGTATGAGATTGTGACGGAGTTTTCATATTCGCTTATTATGAGCAGGAAAAATCCGCTTGCCCAAAAAGAAGAAATAACATTCGATGACCTCACCGGATACATTGAAATTGCCCATGCAGACCCGTATGTTCCGTCGATGCCGCTTTCAAAGGTGGTAAAAGAGGAGCTTCCCGACAACATCGAACGCAGAATATATATATATGAAAGAGCAAGTCAGTTTGACCTTTTGAGTCAGAATCCCGAAACGTTTATGTGGGTATCGCCTACGCCGGAAAATCTTCTTGAAAGATACGGACTTGTTCAGAAAAAGTGCTCACAGAATAAAAAGGTCTACAAAGATATTCTTGTGTATAAAAAAGGCTATAAGCTTTCAGAGCTCGACCGCAAATTCATAGCGGAGCTTTGCAATTCAAAGAAAAAAATTTTTCAATGAAGCTTTTGTGATTAATTTTTAGCCTGTATGAGGATATTTGTGCGTTAATTCGCGGGACGGGAATTCACATATACAAATGTTCAAAACAGGAAACGGACTGCTTTTTTGCATCGCCGGAGCCGTAGTGATTTTCACTGCGGTTTTTTTATTACATGGAAAATTGCGTCAGCAATTGCTTGTAGCAACAAAATTTTCCTTGCAAAAATGTGAGCGAAGCAAACGTTAAAAGACGAAGTCAATTTTTTTACGGGGGGTTATACATATTGATAACACACATTTAACATTTTAAGAATTCCCAACATCAAAAAAGTATGTTAAAATATTAACAAAGTTAAGAAAACGGCGTCACAATGGTAATCAGAGCCGGTTTCAACATATGCACAGCCCCGTAATTAAATAAAATTTTCAATTGAATGATAACGGGCGCTCAAAAAGATTCGGGAGGAATAAATTATGGTCAAAAAGAATTATGAAATCATAGACAGCGTTGAAAAGCTTGAAAAAGCAATTCTTCGCACCAAAGATGCGCAGAAAGTTTTTGCAACCTATTCTCAGGAGCAGGTAGATAAAATCTTTTTAGCTGCCGCATCAGCTGCCAACAAAGCAAGAATTCCTCTTGCAAAAATGGCTGTTGAAGAAACAGGTATGGGAGTTGTGGAAGACAAGGTTATCAAAAATAACTACGCTTCCGAATATATCTATAATGCCTACAAAGACACCAAAACCTGCGGAATCATTGAAGAAGACAAGGCGTTTGGCATAAAGAAAGTTGCAGAACCCATAGGCGTGGTTGCGGCAGTTATTCCCACAACCAACCCCACATCAACTGCTATTTTCAAATGTCTTCTTGCTCTCAAAACGAGAAATGCCATCATAATTTCTCCTCATCCAAGAGCAAAGAACTGCACAATTGCGGCGGCAAGGCTTGTTTTGGAAGCTGCAGTAAGCGCAGGCGCTCCCGAAGGAATTATCGACTGGATTGACGTGCCGAGCCTTGATATGACCAACACGGTTATGAAAGAAGCAGACATTATTCTTGCAACAGGCGGCCCGGGAATGGTTAAGGCGGCATATTCAAGCGGAAAGCCGGCTCTCGGTGTTGGCGCGGGTAACACTCCTGCAATCATCGACACCAGCGCCGATATCCTTCTTGCAGTAAACTCAATTATCCACTCAAAAACTTTCGACAACGGTATGATATGTGCTTCCGAGCAGTCGGTTATTGTTTTGGAAAACATCTACGACTCGGTTAAAGAAGAATTTGCATCAAGAGGATGCTATTTCTTAAATGATAAAGAAACAGAACTCGTTAGAAAAACAATCATCATCAACGGAGCGTTAAATGCGAAAATCGTTGGTCAGAGTGCGGCTAAAATTGCTGAGCTCTCGGGCATTGCAGTTCCTGAAGGCACCAAAATTCTCATCGGTGAAGTTGAGTCCGTTGAACTTTCGGAAGAATTTGCCCACGAAAAGCTCTCTCCCGTACTTGCTATGTATAAGGCAAAAGATTTCGGCGAAGCTCTCGACAAAGCTGAAAAGCTTGTTGAAGACGGTGGCTTCGGTCACACATCATCCGTATATCTTAATGAAGTGACCGAAACCGAAAAGCTCAATGAATTTGCCGCAAGAATGAAAACCTGCAGAATCCTTGTTAACACCCCCTCATCTCATGGCGGTATCGGCGATCTCTACAACTTCAAGCTTGCTCCCTCGCTCACCCTCGGATGCGGTTCATGGGGCGGAAACTCTGTGTCGGACAACGTTGGTGTGAAACATCTTATCAATATTAAAACTGTTGCAGAAAGAAGGGAAAATATGCTTTGGTTCCGCGCACCTGAAAAGGTATATATCAAAAAAGGATGCTTGCCAATAGCACTCGATGAACTCAAAAACGTTATGGGCAAAAAGAGAGCATTTATTGTTACCGATAACTTCCTCTATGAAAACGGCTACACAAAACCGATCACCGACAAGCTCGACGAAATGGGTATTGCCCACGCAACCTTCTTTGATGTTCAGCCTGACCCCACACTTTTAAATGCTAAAAACGGTGCATCTCAGATGGCGGCATTCAAACCCGACACAATCATCGCACTCGGCGGCGGTTCAGCAATGGATGCAGCAAAAATTATGTGGGTTCTTTATGAACATCCCGAAGCTGATTTTATGGATATGGCAATGCGCTTTATCGATATCAGAAAAAGAGTATACACATTCCCGAAAATGGGCGAAAAAGCATACTTCATTGCAATCCCCACATCTGCAGGCACAGGTTCTGAAGTAACACCCTTTGCCGTTATTACAGATGAAGCAACAGGCGTTAAATATCCTCTTGCAGACTACGAGCTTATGCCCAATATGGCGATAATAGACACCGACTTCCATATGTCGGCTCCCAAAGGACTCACAGCGGCATCCGGTATTGACGCTGTAACACACGCTGTGGAAGCTTATGCGGCAATGCTTGCAACCGACTATACCGACGGTCTTGCTCTAAAAGCACTCAAAACAATTTTTGAATATCTCCCCAGAGCCTATGAAAACGGCGCAACAGATGTTGTGGCAAGAGAAAAAATGGCTAATGCGGCAACAATGGCAGGTATGGCATTTGCAAATGCATTTCTCGGAATATGCCACTCCATGGCCCATAAGCTCGGCGCATTCCATCATCTGCCCCACGGTGTTGCAAACGCACTTATGATTGAAGAAGTTCTTCGCTTCAATGCATCCGAAGCACCTGCTAAAATGGGAACATTCTCTCAGTATGACCACCCCCACACTCTTGCACGCTACGGCGAAATTGCAGATTATCTTGGTGTTAAGGGTAATAGCAACATAGAAAAGCTCGAAGGACTTATCAAACTCATAAACGACCTCAAAGAAAAGGTTGGCATAAAAGCAACCATCAAAGATTACGGCATTGACGAAAAGGTATTCCTCGAAAGACTTGATGAAATGGTAGAGCAGGCATTTGACGATCAGTGCACAGGTGCGAACCCGAGATATCCTCTTATGTCGGAAATAAAACAGATGTATCTCAATGCATACTACGGCAAGCACTTTGAAGAAAAAGCTATGCCCACATCAGATAACATTGCACCCGGGAAAGAAACTGATGCAGTTAAAGGCGCATATAAAAAAGGCAAAAAGGCCTGAGTCGGATTAAAGGAGGATATATATTATGAAACTTGACAGAGTTATTGCAGTTAGAAACAACAAAACAATATACCGCGACGGCGACAAATGCGTTAAGGTATTTAACGAAGAATATTCAAAGGCAGATGTTTTAAACGAAGCCCTCAATCAGGCAAGAATTGAAGAAACAGGACTTAGCATCCCTAAAATTCTTGAAATCACTAAGGTTGAAGGAAAATGGGCAATTGTTTCTGAATACATCAAAGGTAAAACCCTTGCTCAGCTCATTGAAGAAAACGAAGAGAAAAAAGACGAATATCTTGAATTTCTTGTTGATATTCAGCTCGAAATTCATTCAAAAAAATCTCCTCTTCTCAATAAGCTCAAAGACAAAATGAATCGTAAAATCAGTGAAGCAGACCTTGATGCAACAACCCGCTACGATCTCCACACACGTCTTGAAGGAATGCCCAGGCACACAAAAGTATGCCATGGCGATTTTAACCCCTCAAACGTTATCATTGACGAAAACGGCACTCCGTATATCATAGACTGGGCTCACGCAACTCAGGGCAACGCATCGGCAGATGCCGCAAGAACATATCTTCTTTTCTGGCTCCACGGCGATATTGAAGGTGCGAAAAAATATCTTGATATATTCTGCAAAAAAAGCGAAACTGCAAAACAGTATGTTCAGAAATGGATGCCGATTGTTGCGGCTTCACAGTCGGTTAAAGGAAATAAAGAAGAACGTGAATTCCTGCTCTCGTGGGTAGACGTTGTTGACTACGAATAATAACTTAAAACGGAACGATGCCTGAAACATCGTTCCGTTTTTGTTGTGAGTAACAAATACGGGGAACAGTTTAACCGTTCCCCGTAAAAAAACGTATTATATTATAAGAGATTAATAAACAATCCGCCCACAACAGTTCTGTTGATAAATGCTCTGCAATCGGCATTTGTTGTGTAGTACCAGTCGGTAACGGGTACTCTGTCGGAGGTTTCGTTTATCATATCGGTTATGCATTTGCACACCTTTTCAAAGTATTCCTTATCATCCCAGATACATGTTGACCACATAAGCCAGTCAATTTTTGTGTACTCATCTCTCGAATCAAGGGGAACACCGTATTTGTTCATTTTTTCGGTATAAACTTTGATTTCGTTTTTCTTCACTTCATCGGAGAATATTTTATAACCGAGAAGATTATCCCAAACGATGTTGTATTTAAGACTCCATGTGTCGGGAGTGTCGAATGTGAGGCGTGTTCCAACGTGGTCTGCTTTTGCATCCCTTTCCCAGTTTTTCGCCCATTCTTTTGCAATATCCATATATGAAGAATCTCCTGAAAGGTCGGCATATGCCGCAATACCGAGAATTGCTTTAAGGCTTAAGTTGCAGTTTCTTGCAAGTCTTCCGGCAAAGTCGTCGGTGCAAAGCTGGTCGGCAGGGTCGTAGCCATATTCAATGAGATATCTTACCCATTTTTCCATAAGCTCTCTGTTGGCATCGAAAAGCTCGGTGTCGCCGCCATTATATTTCTTAACAGCCGCAAGGCAGAGGAACATATTTCCCGCTTCTTCAACAGGCATCTGGAATTCTCTCTTGTTGTCGTGATAAACCTGACCGTTTGCGATTGGGTATCTTCCAACGTCGTGGGGAGTAAAATCAAATGTCCATTCGTCGCAAAGGGCATATTTTATAATAGGCCTGAGCATTCCCTTAACAAGCTCGGGGTTATATTTCAAAAAGAGCGGAATTGAAGGATATGTAACGTCGAGGGTGCCTATGCAGCCGTTGGAATCGTCTTCTTTTGAAAGGAAAATCATCTTGCCGTTTTCGTCTTCAATGAGCTTGTGGGCCCCCACTGCCTGACGGTAGGTAAGTGATGTGATATACTGATATTCTTCTCCTTTTTCGCCTGCTTCTTTCATAAGCTTTTCATCAAATTCATCGCAGAGCTTTTTGATTTCGGGATATTCCTTAATTGCAGCTTTAACCATATCGCCAAAGCTATCAAAATATTTGGTATAGTATTCATCAACCTGAGTACCGAAATATTCAATAGGTTTTATTTCGTCGTAGGCAAGAGTAATAACTCCTGAAAGGCCATTTTTCACAACGTAGAGATACGGCATATCATCATTTACGCTATAGGTTCTGTTTAAAGAATAGTGATTTCCGAGATGACGTGTATCGGTGTTGCGGTTAATATTTTTTATTCCATAGTAAATTCCGGGAGGCTCTGTAATGTGAGCATCTTTATCGCAAAGGTGGAGATATCCCCAGTCTATTGTTACTCTGTCGCCTGTTTCAGAAAGCGGATTCTGACAAACGTTACCCACACTCATTGAATAATCGGTTCTCTTGAATTCCACTCTTTTTCCAAGACCGTTAACGCAACCGTTTGCCGCAATTCCAAATGCAAATTTAACATCGGTTATTTCAGGATTCATAACCTCAATGTCATATGCAATATAGCTTACGGGACGCGAAGAAATTTCGGGTCTGTTAAGAAGAAGCGGAGTTGTGAAGGTGAGAGTCACTTTTATATTTTTGTTTGCAAATGTGTATTTACTGCTCAGAGGTGTTACTTCAAGATTTGTTTGAATAAGTCTGCTTCTTATGCCGTTGAAGTTGCTGTCAACTCCGGCAATTCCTGCAAACCCTTTGTTGGTGTAGATTCCGGCAAATATGGGCCAGGGTTTTTCTGTCCAGTGTTTGGTATAGCCGTTGTAGAGATTGTCGGCACACGACCAGATTGAGAAAAACGGGTCAACCGTTACGAGTGGTACTGCCACAGGTCTTTTTATCATTTTTATAACCTCCAAAAAAATATATTGATTTATTTGTATTATACTGTTATAATTAATATAGTTGAATAGGTAATATAGTCAAAAAGATGAGGAATACTGTTGTGAGAAGAGCGAAAAAAGAAGATATTTTCTATATTAATCAAAAATCGGAAGAAAAAAACATATTTAATATTCAGATGTGCGGAATAACATATCCCGATAAAAACTATGAGATTGAAAGACGTCATTCAAACGTTATGTGCATTGAATACATAGAAAAAGGATGCGGCACGGTGCATATTTGCGATGAAACCTTTTATCCGGTTGAGGGTGATGCTTATATGCTTCATTTAGATTTTGACCATCACTATTATTCCGATGAAATCAATCCGTGGAAAAAGATTTTTATAAATTTAAGCGGTAATCTTGCCGAAAGTCTTGTTGAGGGATATCAGCTCAATAAGTGTTACCATTTTAAAAATCTCAATATAAAAAATGAGCTGTATTCCATAATTGATATTGCACGCAAAAACAGTGGGGGAACAGAAGAAATAATATGCATAATAAACCGGATCTTTATGAAAATGAGAAATGCTGTCTACCCAAAAAATAATCTTCCCGAAATAGCTGAAAAAATGAAAGAGTATCTTAATCAGAATCTTATGAATAAATTCAAGGTAGAAGATTTGTGCCGTTTTGTGTCCCGAAGTGAATCGCAAACAATAAAGATTTTTAAAAATGCATACGGAGTAACTCCGTATGCCTATGTTATCGATAAAAAGATTAAACTTGCAAAGGATATGCTGATAAACACTTCTCTTTCAATAAAGGAGATAGCATATAATCTGAGCTTTACCGATGAATATTATTTTTCAAATGTTTTCAAATCCAGAACGGGTCAGTCCCCGTCGGCATACAGAAAAGGAAAAGGGACTGTAAAAAATCCGTAGATTTTTTACAGTCCCGTTAATTCCTGTTGCCATTAAAATTATAATTTAATTTATCTTTTTGCATGCTTCTGAATAGATTGATTCTATCTGATATCAGAAGCGAATGGCACATCGTCTGTTTCAAATTCTCTGCCGTTTAAATAGGAAAGCAGATTTTCATCTGAAAACTCAAACCTAAGCTTGTAGGAATATAATGCCTGATATTTCATATTGATTTTTTTGTTGAATTCGTTTGTTCCATACTTCCCGTCTCCGGCAAGGGGGTGTCCGATGTGGGCCATATGGGCTCTTATCTGATGTGTTCTTCCTGTGAGAAGCTCCACTTCCAGAAGCGATGTGAGTTGCCCTTCTTTAAGAACCCTATAGCGAGTGATGATGGTTTTTGAATCCCTCACGGGCCCGGAGTGGATGTAGACCCTGTTTTGCTTTTCGTTTTTAACCAGATAGTCTTTCATCGTTTTCTCTTTTTCTTTTAACTTACCCTGAACCAGACAAAGATAAAATTTCTTTATTTCCCTGTCGCGGATTTTTTCGTTGAGGATTCTTAAGGCCTCGGCATTTTTTGCAGCAATCACTATTCCGCCTGTGTTGCGGTCGATGCGGTTGCAAAGAGCCGGAACAAATGAATTTTCACCTTCCGGGTCATATTCACCCTTTGAGTAGAGATAGGCTTTGATGTTGTTTATGAGAGTGTTTTTGCTTTCGTTTTCATCCTCGTGCACCAAAACACCGGGGCGCTTGTCGGCAAGGAGAATGTTTTCGTCTTCATACACCACTTTGACCGTTGGCTTTTTCAGTTCCATAAAATCATTATCGGATTTTATATCTTCAAAAAACTCGTCGTTGATATACAGCTCCAGAACATCGCCATCTTTAAGCATATATCCGATTTCGCTTTTTTTGCCATTTACCTTAATGCGTTTTTTTCTGATGCCCTTGTATATCATTGATGATGGTATGGAGTTAAAATATTTAAAAAGAAATTTGTCGAGCCGCTGACCGGCATCATTTTTGTTTACTGTTAGTTTTCTCATAGGTATTCCTCTAAAGTATTGATATTTCCTCGGTGAAAAGCGTTTCGAAAATATTTTCCGCAAAGAAAATGCCGTCCCGGTTTTCTTCATAAAGCATTGCTCTTAAAATCCCGTCCGGATTTTTTGCAATGCTCTCGGCACCGTAGCCAACAAGGGTTATATCACCGGATTTGGGAAATCCCGCACTCGCCTTAAGAAGCTTTAAGAGAGCATATCCCGGGGCTGAAACGCAATTGGGATTAACAGATTCGGTTGCATCTTCAAAAGTGGTTTGCGTAAATTTGCAGTCATAGCAAACCGAGTCAATTCCAAAGCTCTTTATTAATTCTAAAACGCATAATGCCTCTAAGATTTCCCTTATATCCGATTTTGGAGAGAGCTTTTTGAGCTCCGATGCAAAATTTAAAAATGCATCGTCTGCGCAGTTTTCAAAGGCGGATTCGGTGATGTCTGAAATGTCAATATGGGCAAGAAGCGCTTCAAATCCGCCCCTTTGCACTTTTTCCGTATAAACGGATGATGCAAACGGACGCAAAAGTCCGTTTGCATACCCTTCTTCTTTAAACATATCAAGCAAGGCACCGAGTGCCATAGCCGGAGAAAATCCGGAGGCTACGTCAAAACAAATGAATTTCATAATATCAATCCTTATCTATAGCCATAAAATCTTCAAGCGCTCTTTTTGCGAGCATTTCATTTTTTTCTCTTTTCTTTCTCACTTTTTTGCCGAGAGGTTCAATTATTCCGAAAGTTACGTTCATTGGCTGGAAATTAGTTACGCTCTCATCGCTGATATACTGGCAGAGACCACCCGTTGCAGTGGTTTTCGGAAAGCTTATCATTTCTTTTCCGAGAAGCATTCTTGCTATGTTTATTCCGGCAACCATTCCGGATGATGCGGATTCTATATATCCCTCAACACCTGTTATCTGCCCGGCAAAAAACAGCTTCGGATTCTTTCTTGTCTGGTAGGTGGGGTTAAGGAGTCTGGGAGAATTTATAAAGGTGTTGCGGTGCATAACTCCGTAGCGCACAAACTCTGCATTTTCAAGACCGGGAATCATTGAAAACACTCTTTTTTGCTCACCAAATTTAAGATGAGTCTGGAATCCAACCATATTAAAAAGTGTTTCGTCTTTGTTGTCGATTCTGAGCTGAACTGCGGCATAAGGAATTTCGTTTGTTCCCGGAAGTTCAAGACCCACGGGTTTTAAGGGGCCGAAAAGAAGAGTTTCCTTTCCTCTTTTTGCCATTGTTTCAACGGGCATACACCCCTCAAACACAACCTCTTTGTCGGCTCCGTGAACGGGCGCAAGCTCAGCTGTGATTAAAGCCTCATAGAATTTTTCGTAGGTTTGTTTGTCCATGGGGCAGTTGATGTAGTCTGCAGTTCCTTTGTCGTAGCGCGCCTTTCGGTATGCCTTAGACATATCAATGCTCTCGTAGGTCACAATGGGTGCTGCCGCATCAAAAAAATGGAGATAGCCCTCGCCGCAGAAATCACGGATGCTCTCATAGAGCCTGTCTGATGTGAGCGGTCCCGAGGCAATGATTGTGTATTCATCGGGATTGATTTCGGTGTATTCCTCACACACAATCTCAATTAGCGGATTTTCTTTTATTTTTTCGGTAACGAGAGCAGAAAATCCCTCTCTGTCAACCGCAAGCGCACCGCCGGCGGGAACCTTTGTTGCATCTGCACATTCCATAATAAGAGAACCTGCCAGGCGCATTTCCTCTTTTAAAAGCCCCACTGCATTTTCAATTGCCGCCGCGCGCAGAGAATTACTGCACACAAGCTCTGCAAAGTTTTCGTTTTTGTGTGCGGGGCTGAACTTTTTGGGTTTCATTTCATAAAGGCGCACATTAAGTCCGCGTTTTGCAATCTGCCATGCCGCTTCGCATCCGGCAAGACCTGCGCCGATAACGTTTACTGTTGGTGTCATTTCTTTTTTTCACCCTTTTTCTTTTCTTCGCATGCCGGGCAGTATTTTCTGTTGCCGCGGGTAAGCTTTTCAAACATCACGCCGCCGCAATCCGGACATTTTTCTGCCGTCGGTCTGTCCCACGAAGTGAATTCGCACCCGGGATAGTTGGTGCATCCGAAGAAGATTTTTCCTCTCTTGGTTTTCTTTTCAATAACACTTGCTCCGCACTCAGGACAACACACTCCGATTTCTTTGATGATTGCCTTGGTGTTGCGGCATTCGGGGAATCCGGGGCAGGCAAGGAATTTTCCGAATTTGCCGTGCTTATAGACCATATATCTTCCGCACTTGTCGCACACAACGTCGGATTCTTCGTCTTTAAGCTCAATATCGCCAATTTTTTCTTCTGCCTCCGAAAGTGTTTCCATAAACGGATAATAGAAATCGCCAATAAGCTTTTTCCATTCCACTGATCCCTCCTCAATCTTGTCGAGGTCCTCTTCCATATCGGCTGTAAATGCAACGTCTATAATATCTTTAAAATGCTCCGTCATGAGGGAATTTACAATCATTCCGAGTTCTGTGGGCACAAGGTTTTTCTTGTTTCTCACCACATAGCCTCTGTTGATTATTGTTGTTATGGTGGGAGAATAGGTGCTCGGACGGCCTATTCCCAATTCTTCAAGCATTTTAACGAGAGATGCTTCCGTGTATCTCATGGGAGGCTGGGTAAAGTGCTGATTTGCATCAACGGATGAAACAGCAAGCTCGTCGCCCTCGCAAAGTTCGGGAAGCTTTGTTTCTTTTTCTTCCTCTGTATCCTTGCTTTCTGTGTAGAGAAGAGTGAAGCCTGCAAATTCAACGGTTGTGCCGCTTGCCTTGAAGGTGTGGCCGTTGGCGTCGATTGTTGCGGTTACGATGCTTAAATTTGCATCTGCCATCTGGCAGGCAACGAATCTTTCCCAAATGAGCTTATATATCTTATACTGGTCGGGACTAAGTGATGCCTTAACCGAATCCGGTGTGATGGTAACATCAGATGGTCTTATGGCTTCGTGAGCATCCTGAGCGCTTTTTTTGGTTTTGTATATTTTCGCAGATTTAGGCAAATAGCTTTCGCCGTAGGTTGAAAGGATGTAGTCTCTTACCTCGCTCACACTGTCGTCGGAAAGGCGCAGAGAATCGGTTCTCATATAGGTTATAAGACCGGTCTGCCCTTTGCCTTTTATGTTGATACCTTCATAAAGCTGCTGAGCTGCCTGCATTGTGCGTGCAGTGGTAAAGCCAAGCTTTCTTCCTGCTTCCTGCTGAAGTGAGCTTGTTATGAACGGGGGCGGAGTGTTTCTTTTCTTTTTTGATTCTTTAACCGACTGAACCTTAAAGCATGCGCCCTCAATTGCTTTTAATATCCTGTCGGC
Organism: Clostridia bacterium; assembly: GCA_045536915.1. Classification (GTDB taxonomy): domain Bacteria; phylum Bacillota; class Clostridia; order UMGS1810; family UMGS1810; genus RGIG1828. The sequence continues at coordinate 5,955 of JAZSOL010000324.1, read as the reverse complement.
TTCATCCTTTGATGAAAGCTCGGTTTTTTTGCCGCCGATTCCGTAGAATTTTGCATTAACTTTTTTTCTGAGCTTCAAAAGAGATGCATCTATTGTCCAGTATTCCTGTTCCACAAATTCGTTTATTTCGTTTTCGCGGTCGCAAATGAGCTTTGTGGCAACCGACTGAACTCTTCCGGCGCTAAGTCCTTTTTTCACCTTTTTCCAGAGAAGCGGACTGATTTTATAGCCCACGATTCTGTCGAGAACTCTTCTTGCCTGCTGAGCATCAACAAGCTTTTCATCAATTGTACGGGGTGATTTTATGGCAGCCGTAACTGCTTTTTTGGTTATCTCGTTAAAAGTTATACGGCATTTGGAATTAACATCAATTCCGAGTGTGTTGGCAAGATGCCAGCTTATAGCTTCGCCTTCGCGGTCGGGGTCAGTTGCGAGATAAACGGTTTTTGCGTTTTTCGCTTCTTTTTTCAGTGTCTTCACAAGGTCTCCCTTGCCGCGGATTGTGATGTATTTGGGTTCGAAATCGTTTTCAACGTCAATCGCAAGCTGACTTTTCGGAAGGTCAATAACGTGCCCCATACTCGCCATAACGTTGTAGCCTTTTCCAAGGTACTTTTTAATTGTTGTCGCTTTAGACGGCGACTCCACTATAACTAATTTTTCTGCCATTATATATCCTCCATAGTTTTTGCAATACTGTCAGGCTAAATGCTGATGGTATTGCAGTGAAATTTTTTTAAGCTAAAAGTGTTGCATAATTAAAGATTATTTCACACCGTGGTATAGAAACTTCCCTGTATTTTTTTGATTTTACCGCCAACTTCCAGCATCAGAAGAGAAACACCAAGCTCGCTGAGTGAAATTCCCGTGGCATAGCTTATCTGATCTATGGTGAGCGGTTTGTTTTTCAAAGAAAGCAGGATTTTTTCTTCATCGGATGCATTATCCGGAAAAACAATTTCCTCTTTTTCTTCTTCTTTCTCTTCGCCTGAATTATTTTTAGCATCAACAACAAAATCATTCAGTGTGTTTTTGATTTGTTCCAGATGCGAAGCATAAAAACACTCCGTAACATCCGACGGTGAAAGCACGGGAAAAGCTCCGTTTGCAATCAGACGGTTGGTTCCTTTTGATGCATCCGAATCAATGTTGCCCGGAACAGCCAGAACATCTCTTCCGGCTTTAAGCGCATACTCGGCGGTTATAAGAGAACCGCTTTTGATATCGGCTTCCGTCACGAGGGTTCCCTGCGTAATTCCGGCAATTATGCGGTTTCTTTGCGGAAATGTGTAGGCCGCGGGGGGAGTGGAAAGCGGATATTCGCTTATAACCATTCCGTTTTGAACTATAGCCTCATAAAGACCATAGTTGCTTTTGGGAATAACAACGTCAACTCCGCATCCTAAAACCGCAACGGTGGGCATTCCGGCCCTGAGAGCTGCTTTGTGCGCAATAGCGTCAACACCGAGAGCCATTCCGCTTACGATAACTGCTCCGTTTGAAGCTATGCCAAAGGCAAGTTTTTCGGTGCACCTCTGACCGTAGACTGTGGGGTTTCGGGTTCCAACAACTGCAACACACAGATACTTGTTGAGATTAAGCCTTTTCCCTTTTGCAAACAAAAGATACGGCGGATTTGCGGCGTTGAGAAGAAGCCTTGGGAATTCTTCGTCATCCGGCGTCAGAATATACGCTTCCTCTTTTCTAAGCTTGCGGCAATATGCTTCGGTTTCATCTGCATTTTTGGTGCAAAGGCGCTCAATTTCCTCATCGCTTAGAAAATCAAGCTCTTCAAGCTCTTTACGTGACGAAGCATATATTTCGTCAATACCGCCGAGGGCATCGAGAAGCTTCATACCTTTTTTTGTATTTATATTAACATTTAACCTGAGCCATAACCACTTATTCGTTTTAGATGATTCCATAACCGAAAATCTCCATTGTAATTAAAAATAAAATTCCTGCTTTTTTAAATTACACTAATTTTTCCGATTTGTAAAGTGTTTTATGAAATTTTTTTCTTCTATATTATTACAGGCTTTATTAAAATTCAACATAAAATCGCCAAAATAAGCTAATTTTTTTTAATTTTTTGTATAAAGTGCACAGATTTTTTTGTGTAAATTTGTCATATGGAACAGTAAAATAAAAAAGGAAAATGTGAAACTTTAACGAATTTATAAGGTATCAGCAATTTTTGTCTGTGTAATAATATTTATTTATTATAAATTTGTTCAACATTTAAGGAGGATGGATTAATTATGGCAGTAACAAAGGATATCAGAAATGTGTGTCTGATGGCACACGGTAATGCAGGAAAGACATCGCTTGCGGAAGCTATGCTTTTTAATGCAAAGCTTATCGACCGCCAGGGTAATACTCAGGACGGCAACACTGTTTCGGACTACGACAGTGAAGAAATAAAAAGAAAAATTTCGATTAATACATCTCTTTTAAGTTTCGACTGGGCAGGCAAAAAATTAAATATTCTGGATACTCCGGGATATTACGATTTTGTTGGCGAGCAGATTGAGGGAGCAAGCGTTTGCGAAAGCTGTATTATTGCGGTAAGCGGTAAGTCCGGTGTTTCTTCCGGAACTGAAAAAGCATGGAAACTCGCTGAAAAATACGGTCTTGCAAAGCTTATTTTCGTTAATAAACTCGACGACCCGAAAGCAGACTATTTAAAAGTTATTGAACAACTCAACGATTCTTTCGGCAAATCAATAGCTCCGTTTACTTTCCCGATTAAAGACGGCGATAACCTCATTGGCTTTGTTGATGTTATTAAAATGAGGGCAAAAATGTTCACCGGTCCCGAAGCTACATACGAAGAAATTCCGGCAGATTTTCAGGATATTGCAAAAAGAAGCCGTGAAATTCTTGACGAGTCAATTGCAGAGTGCAGTGACGAGCTGATGGAAAAATTCTTTGCCGGTGAAGCATTCACGGAAGATGAAATCAAAGATGCTCTTAAAATCGGTATTAAAGACGGTACGGTTGTGCCGGTAATCTGCGGAAGCGCTCAGAAAAGAATCGGAGTTACCCACGTTCTCAACATTATTTCCAACTATCTCCCCTCGCCCGATGAAGGCGCAGATGTTGTTGCCAAAAACGAGGGCGGAGAAGAAATTGAAATAAAATGCACAGATTCAGAACCCGCAGTTGTTAGGGTATTTAAAACAGTTGTTGACAACTATGTTGGAAAAATGACTTTCTTCAAGGTTTTAAGAGGTAAGGTTACTCCTGAATCAACCCTTTTTAATACCACGAAAGATATTAATGAAAAAATAGGTAAAATATATTCTATGCTTGGTAAAAAGCAGCTTGAACAAAAAGAACTCTCCGCAGGAGACATTGGTGTTGTAACAAAGCTTATGTACACGGAAACCTCCGACACCCTCTGCGATGCAAAAGCAAAGGTTGTGCTCGATAAGATTGAATTCCCCGAACCCGTATTTTCACTTGCCATCCGCCCGAAAGCGAAAGGCGACGAAGATAAAATCAGTCAGGGTCTCACCAAGCTTATGAGCGAAGACAAAACCTTCACTCTCATAAACAATGCCGAAACAAAGGAAAATGTTATATCCGGTATTGGCGAACAGCACATAAACGTTATTTGCTCAAAGCTCCAGAGCAAATTCGGCGCTGAAGTGGAACTCAAAGACCCCCGCATTGCCTACAGAGAAGCCATTACCAAAAAGGTTAAGGTTGAAGGTAAGCATAAGAAACAGTCCGGCGGTCACGGTCAGTATGGTCACGTATGGATTGAATTTGAACCCTGCGAATCAAATGACCTCATCTTTGAAGAAAACGTATTCGGCGGAAGTGTTCCGAAAAACTACTTCCCGGCAGTTGAAAAGGGATTAAGAGAAAGTATGCAAAAAGGCGTTATTGCCGGCTATCCGGTTGTAAACTTAAAAGCAACACTCCTCGACGGTTCTTATCATCCGGTTGATTCATCTGAAATGGCATTCAAAACTGCGGCTTCTATCTGCTTTAAAACAGGTATCGCTCAGGCAGGTCCGGTTCTTCTTGAACCCGTTGGTCTTTTGAAGGTAACCGTTAAAAATGACTATACAGGCGACGTTACCGGCGATATCAACAAGCGCAGAGGAAGAATCCTCGGTATGAATCCCACCGACGACTCCTCAACCGAAATTGAAGCTCACATTCCCTGCTCCGAAATGGTGAAATATGCAACAGACCTAAGAGCGCTCACCGGCGGCAGAGGAACATTTACGTTCAAGCAGGATCACTATGAAGAGCTTGCGGCTCATCTTGCGGAAAAGGTTAAGGCTGAGGCTGAAAATCTTTAATCTACGCAAAATGAAATTGGATTTTTAAATTTAACCCATTGGTGGAATGTTTGTTTTACTACCTTCATTATATGAAAAACACGCATCGGAACTTTTGTGTCGATGCGTGTTTTCGTTAGTGTGCTCGGCATGCGTAATAACTTGGTGGTGAAAGTCCGCTACAGGCTTGGCAGTAGGAACTGTTAGCCAAAGACAAGGGCGTCCGTCGTGAGGCGGAGTCTGAAGGAAGTCGGAGGCAAAGCCTCGGTCTGGCGAACAGAAATTGTATATAAGGCGTACTTGAAACGGACGAGTTTGCTACACAAAACGAAGTCCAATACTGCCCGAATTTCAAGGCGTAAATACAGCAGATATATGAGGTGAAGGTGATTACGCTTACCCGAGGAGGTCTCATAGACAGAGGAATCTGTAGTAACAACGAACTATGAGAAGTCAGCAGAGGTCATAGTACCGAAAGTTTTTTTCGGGAAGGACCGAACAATCATAAGTCTTAAGTAAATGATGAAAGGAAGGTCGGTATGATGAAAACAGAATACACCGAAAATGGTGGCTTCCTGCAAAGGGATAGTGTGGAACACGAAGAGTATGCAGAAGCGTATAGTATCGAAAATCAGGAAATCAAAGAAAGGGACGGTGCAGACTTGCTTGAAAAGGTACTTGATAGAGATAATCTGAACAAAGCCTACAAGCGGGTAAAAGCCAACAAGGGAGCAAGCGGCGTGGATGGAATGTCCATTGACCTAGCTCTCATCTGGCTGAAAGAAAATGGGGACGAACTGCTCGAAAAGATAAGGAATGGTAAATACAAACCATCTCCTGTCCGCAGAGTAGAAATCCCAAAAGATAATGGTGGAGTAAGAAAGCTTGGAATACCAACAGTAATTGACCGCATTATCCAACAAGCAATAGCACAAGTATTAATTCCAATCTATGAGCCAAAGTTTTCGGACGGAAGTTACGGCTACAGACCAAACAGAAGTGCGAAGGATGCAATACTGAAAGTGAAAGAGTATGCAGATGAGGGATGCAAATATGCAGTATGCTTAGATTTATCGAAATATTTTGACACTCTCAATCACGAACTGTTTATGAATATGCTTCGCAAGGATATCAAAGATAAGATGCTAATTGAGCTGATTAAAAGGTATCTTAAAAGCGGAGTAATGGAGAACGGCATAGTAATGAGAACAAATGAAGGTTCACCGCAAGGTGGTAATCTTTCGCCATTGCTTGCTAACATCTATCTTGATAAATTCGATAAGGAGTTTGAGGGTAGAGGGGTAAAAGTAATTCGATATGCGGATGACATTATCCTTTTAGCAAAGAGCATCCGTGCGGCAGAAAGATTGCTCGGTACAAGTACAGAGTATCTTGAAAAGAAACTGAAACTCAAGGTTAACACAGAGAAAAGCCGTGCAGTAAGCGTATATTCAATTCGAAATTTCGGTTTCTCGGCTTTGCGATGGGAAGGAACAGAAAAGGTGCATATATCCGAGTTCACGCAAAGTCGAAGAAGAAAGCCAAAGATAAACTGCGAAAACTAACTTCCCGTAGTCAGGGCAGAAGCTTAGATACAGTATTTTACAACATAAAGGTGTTTATGCGAGGATGGCTTGGATATTACGGAATAGCGGAA
>JAZSOL010000016.1:0-9654 GCA_045536915.1 Clostridia bacterium | reverse complement strand
AATTGTGTTTACATCTACATTTCCGGGAGCAATATACATTGCACCCTTTATTACACCTTTTTCCGAATACTTAGTATATTTGAAATCAACATTATACTTACCGGCTGCAGGAACATTGATTGCAAATGCAACCCAGCCGTTCTTGCTGCCGTAATCGTGCAACTGGAATGACTCCCAGTTCTTTGCTACATACTTTTACTTATCCTTGTTGTTTGCACTTCCTACATATCTCCAGAATCCAAGTGTGGAATCCAATGTAGTAAAGTTTGTTACTTCAACATTAGCTTTCTGATAAAGCACATCACCCGGTCCCCACGGACTGTAGGTTATTGTGACGCCTGTATCTGTCGCAGTTCCTATGACAATTGTTGTAGGAAGAAGTGTGACAAGCATACATATGCACAATAGAAGTGATATAAATCTTTTCATTTTCATTTTCCTCCATTCTTATTTTCTTAGTTAATATTTAGAGTGCAAGAAGATCAGCTTTGCGTCCGGCAAGCTGGTTTTCAAAATCCTCAACACCTTTTTCGTAATTGCGGAAACACCATAACGTATAATATTCATCCGCAATCCGGTCGATAAGCGCAACAAGTTCTTTTTTCTTTTTCTCTGACGGCAATTCACCCAAACGAACTTTACACAATTCTGCAGACAAAATAACCATTTCGGAATTTACCGTTATCTCGCGTTTTAAGCGTTCATCAAAATCAAGCTTTTCAATATCAGAAAGAACCTTCGTTACATATCCGATGATGTTGTCAAAATAGAACACATCGCCACTGTCTTTCAAATCAAACAGGTTATTGAAGTTGGTTTCAGAAACAGGAAGCTTGAAAGTTCCTCCACACATCGTCGAACAATGAACGCGTTCAGGTTCCAACAAGTAATAATTCCCCATTCTGTAAAGAAGTCTTGCAACACTTGCTCCGCCAAAGAGAACTTCATTAGCATACTCTTCGGAATTCCTGATAAACTCCGACTTGAACTTTTCCCCGTCCTGCTCAACTCCAACATTCCATGCATACTGTCCTGCAAGAGCAATCGGCACTGCACTCCACACCCAGAAATGAGGATGTCCGTCACCATTTCCCCAATCTGTAAGAAGGAGACCTTCTCCGCCGTGTTCAACGGCGATTTCTGCAGCTGTTCGGATATTGAAAGTTGTTACATCCATACGTCCCGTGAATGTATAGTGCGTATTACATGATGGGCAGACGTAGTATTTAAGTCCTGCATTTTTAAACTTGATGCAATGTTCCGTCATACGCTGAGACTGGATAAGTTCATATCCCCATTCCAGCAGGATGGCATCTTTTGGAATCATATTATAAGTCTTTTCAAACTTATATATCATATCCGACCAGAACATAACCTTTTGTTTTCCATACTTTTCTGCAAGCTCTGCAATCTTGCCGAGCCATTCCATAAACAGGACATCTTTTCCGTGCTTTTCACAATAAACTTCCGTCTGTCCTTTGGCAAGCCCATATGCTTCATCCAAACCGACATTTATGTACTTCGAGCTATAATGCGGAAGCACAGACGAATACAACTTGTCGATAAAATCAAGACTTTTGGGATCAAGCGGATTTATTGTTCCTGAACCTGCCCCCTCGCCATCAACAGCAAGGTCAGAAAATTCACATTCATCCAACCACTGTCCCAAATGACCTAACGAATTTTGATTTGGCACAAAATCAATAAAACGTTCCTTGCAGTAACGATCTATTTCCTCAATATTACCAGGGGTAAGGCAATCAAAGCCCGCTGTATATTCTGGAAACTCCTTATACTTAAACACATGTCCTTCCATATAAAGCTGAAATTCGTTGTATTTAAGAGCCGAGATATAATCAATAATCTGTTTTATCGTTTCAACCTTCGGCATACGACATCGGCTGATATCCAACATATAGCCACGATGCGGAAGTATTGGAAAATCCTGCACTTCGCAGAAAGGAACTCTTCCATTTCCTTTTTTTATCATCTGCAAAAGCGATGTCAACGCGCGGTAAAGCCCTTCGTCAGTTGATACGGAAATAGTTATTCCGTCCACATCTATTTTAATAGTGTATTCCTCTTTTTTCAGCACAAGGTCTTGCTTTACGTTTATCTCACTTACTCCGGACTTTACCGCCTGATAAAACTCAAGTAACGGATAGTCACCGAAGTCATCTTTGAAAACATACAATTCTTCAAAGAATCTATATTTTTGCGGTTGCGGAAAAAACACACGCAACACTCCTCTCTATAATTATTAAACTATTTAAAATTATTGCTATTAAAATATAAAACTAAACTTCTCAGTCATACATCAAACATTATATGAAGCTGTGTATGTGTTATGGGTAACAACAATACCTGTCTTGCTCATAAATCTTATTGCACAAAGAGAGGTTGGCGGAGATTGGATTTCTTTTACGATGTCAAGAACATTAACCTTTTTGACGGAGAATTGCGGAATAACAAAACTCTTTTCAGTGATTATATCTTTTGAATCATCAAAGAATAATTCAACCGAAACTTCTGTAGCTGACCAAGCGGTATTTAACACTTCAAAAGTGAAATCCTCTTTGTTCGATGCGCGAAGTCCGGAATAAATCCACACTCTGCTTCCGGCAGCGTTCCTACCTTCGTTAAACTTTTCTTTAAGCTCTTTTTCTGCGTTCTTCGGAGCATGGTATGGCAAAGTGATGACGGTTGTTTCGTCTCCGGTTATAAGCTGCTTTATCGGCATATCACGCATAAGGTATTCACTTACGCTGATGTATGTTGCAAGCAAAACATATGTGTTATAATCAGAAAGCGGAAGAAAGCAAACCTCAGGAGCAATCAGGTCATAACACTTTTTCTGTTCCTCCGGCTCTCCACTAAAAAATCCGTGGTGAGGTACCTGAAGAATATCAGCCTTAAGATATGTGCCATACTTTTTTAAAAGCGCAGAATCAGAAAAACATGCATCCCCCGTCCACAAAACGACTTGCCCTTCGAGCTCCATTCTGAACACAAGAGAAGCCGCATTGTCGTCCTCAGTAAACCAATAAGTATCATCAGGACACGATAAACACTCAAACAGCGCATTTCCGATTATATATATCTGACCTGTGTGCGGATGATAGACTTCAGCATCATATAACTTCATATTCTCAAAAGCTTTCAGAATATGCGGTTCTTCTTTTTCAAAATTACCCTTGCTCTTTGCAGGGAAATTGAACATAAACCTCTGAACAGATACATCTTCAACGTGAAGCTCGGTAAACACATTGATACATCTGTAATGATCTGGATCCATGTGGGTAAAAATCCATGCCGCTATGATAATCTTTCCGTTTTTGGACCCTGAACGCAGAACCTCATAAAGTCTCTCGGCATCCCCAACGTCATCCCATCCCCCGTCTATTATAATGAATCTGCCATCAGAAAGACGGATGGCATATGACATTCCAAAGTCATGAAGATGCACCTGTGTTATTTGCGAAGAAACTAACTTTTCTCCCATCTCATCATAATAAGAAAAGTAATTGCTTTTTTCTTCAGTGCACACAGTTATCTCACTGACATTCACAAAGTAATTCACAAAAACGCCGATACCATCTTTCGTGTATGCGCCAAACTTGTGAAAAACTTTATTGTTCTCTTCTTTCAGTTCATACCCATCTTTGATAAGAGCATGTATGACAGAAGTGTAATCCTCAAGATTGGCATTTTCAATTATGCGGACACTTGAGTTTGAGTTAATTCTCACATCAACGCTTACTGCGCTTTCATTCAAGACAAATTCCATTTTACCCCTCATTTATTCCCAAGCACATTAACTCTCATTCGCTGATTTACATTCAAAGTAGTTTCATAGTTATGATAGCACTTATCTATCAAAAGAAATACAGTATTTCTGCATCAAAACTTAAAATTTTCAACACCCATATAATTTTTCATTAAAATTTAGCATCAACTAAAACAAAAATTCCCAATAATGAGTTTTTCTGCCATTTTCTACATATTTCTATTGACAAACCAGCACTTTCTGCACTATAATCAACATCAAAAGCTTATTTTACCCATCACAAACAAGAGGTGATAAATATGACAAGAGACGAACTTATTAAAAAATTTCACATCCACATCCCTTCCACAACCAGTTATTGTCTTATATATTCATATGCTAAAGATACAGAAATTCCAATTGCATTTCACCATTATGCACACGAGCATCGAAGCACAAAAGAATTGATTGATGAAAAAGAAGCCGATGATTACTGCACAATGTATATATTTTTGAGTGGAAAATTCGGTTTTATTTTCGACAACACCGTATGTAATCCCTCATATGGAGAGGTTGTTATAATACGCAATCACGAGAAGTTCACATCTTGCTTCTACACATCATCTTTCGTTGACTATTACGAAATAAACTTCCCTATTGAATTTTTCAACAAGATAAATCTCACAAACCCTTTCTCAAAGCTTTTTTATGGTAAAAAATCTCTCAATCGAAATTTAGTTGTTTTAAATCCACTCTCCCTTGAATCTCTCATTAATGCACTCAAACGAATAGATACCCTTGCAAATGAGAAGGATGACTTTCGCGATTTTTTTGCATATTCTTACATAATTCGTATTGTCGAGCTGATTTGCGAACAGCAATCTGAAAATACCGGAATTCTTCCGCAAAAGAAAATTCCGCAAAGTTTAAGGCAAGCACTTGATTATATACATACACATTACACCTCGCTCGAGGGAATCGATGAAATTGCAACTCAATGCAATATTACCGGAACATCACTTGCGCGTGTATTCAAAAAGTATCTCTTGTGCACGCCTAACGAATACATTTCGAATTTACGTATATCTCATTCAAAATACCTACTTAACACAGGAATGAACATAACCGAAGCCTGTTACAATTCAGGTTTTTCAAACTACACTTATTTCATCTCAAAATTCAAGGCAATAACAGGTATAACTCCTGCTAAATTCAAAAAAATGTCTGAATCCGAATAAAACAACACACACAGGGAAAAGGGATGTCTCGCAGCATGGATACGAGGCATCCCTTAGGATATTTTACCACCATTCCTCAACTTCCTTGTCTCCATAGCCGTCGGGAATGCGTTTTCCTAATTCGACACTTTTTTTCATAATCGCTAAATTTGTTTTCATAAGAACAAACATTTCTTCTCTCTTTGACAATGCCCCCAACATAATATCAGTTGTGTCAAAATTCATCTCAATATGTGCACAATGTTCACGCTCCGCATCATCCGCGAGACGCTGAATTTCATCAAGACATTTGCTGTCCGGAGCTATTCCGGTTTCAAACATATCCGAAAGCTTTTTATAAAGCTCAAGATAGCTTTTCCACATAGATATTATCGGCAACGTAAGTTCAAACATTCTGCAATATTCCTTCAGATCAACATTCTTGCAATCCTTAAGAATCAAGCACGCTCTTCGTGTTAATCTTTCCATTTCGCCAAAAGAAGAAAGATAATCATTTATTTCCTCCTTTTTAAGAAGCACATCCCATCGGTAAGGAAGAATAACATCATTTCCCGCCGTTTGCATTTCTTTGGTGCAAGTATAAGGAATCGGGCACTCGTAATTTTCACCGCAAAGTTTAAACACTTCAGCAGCTTTTGCCCCCTCATCACCGTAGAGTTTTTCACATATGATATCAAGCATTTTTCCGTCTCCGTAAATTTCATCGGGACGGAACACAGTCTTCTGGCAATCAAAGAAAAGTTTCAGGAAATCATCATAATTGTCAGGAAGATTGTCCAAATTGTAAAATGCACTGTTTTCACAATTCCACATATACTCTGCATTAAATACCTGAAGAGGCTCTTGAAAGTAGTTTCCGCTACACGACAGGACCGTTTCCGCACCTTTGAAAAATGTATTGAAAACTGCAGATATGAAAAACAGCTTATCGGTGTAAAAGCCATCACTTCCGCAGAAATTAAGCACGCCTACTTTTCCGTTGAGTGCAGGAGCAATGATATCCGGGATACGTTTTTTTTCGTTTTCCCTGTTGTAATAAAGTTCACGGACAAGAGGAGATACATTCTCCTTTACTTTACTATATTCCGATACGGACTTCCAGAAATTTGTTGCTTTTTCAACTTCTGCATCAGGAATAAAATACCACATGTATCCCGGTGAAATATTATATATAAGCAAATCCTTTGAAGAATCATAATCATCAACACGAATATCTTTAAGTCCGCCATTAATTTTATCGAAGAAATACGCGAAAGCGCCTGCCATGCCATCCGAAGCAAACAGGTCATCATTCGGCCACTTTTTACGACATTCATCGCATCGTGCATTCCAAAGCATAGAATCCACGAAGTATGAATCCATATTATGCATATACAAACCGCCCGGTTGAACTTTTCGGACATATTCGCGCAGCTCTTCGATTTTCTGTTCTGTAAGAGTATCATTAGAGAGACATGTACCAAATTCTCTCGCAAGAATAATTGGCTCATCACCGTATTTCGGGTCGTTGATAAAGGTACCGAGGCACTCATATTCTTCTCCATCAGGATAAGAAGTGCGATTTTTATGTACTTTGCCAAAAAGCTTTCCAAACTGATGCCCGCTCACGCCATATCCCATTGTATACCCGCCTGTAATGAGATGAACTTTGCGTTTCCGCGCTTCTTTATTCAGTTCAGACATCAACTCGGCATAACCTTCAAATCGCTCAGCATCAAAGCCGAAAGCGTCAAAAAACAAACAGTTAACTTTGTACCGAAGGCATACATCCAACTTACGTATCACTCGCTGTTTGAGAGCTTCAACTCCGTCTCCCAGGTCAAAAGACCACACTTCAGTTTCTGCCCATATAAGCCACTTATTGCCTCGATAGCGAAAGTCAGGATAATCCTTTATTTCAAACTTAGGTTCAATATTTTCCACCTGAGAAAGCGTCGAAAGTGCATAAACAATACCTTGCGTATGCTTTGCATATATCAAAATTCTTCCATCCGCGAATCCTTTTATAATATATCCCTGTTCCTCTGCATTTCGTTTTTCAAACCATGTATGGTCAATTTCCGCAAGAGACTCGGCAAGAGAAATATCTTTTGTGATAACAAGTCTTGCAGAAGAAAAAGGTACAAAGGTGAATTCCCCGACAAACGAAGAGGTTATCTCTACATCAGCCTGTAAATCTTTATCGCAGTATGTAAAATTTAATACATCCTGATATGTGTATCCGTTTTGCGCCTGCGCAAACGATGCATATTGAGGTGTTGGTATAATATTCATAAGAACACTCCTTGAATTTTTATTGTAAAGTTAAATGAAAGTTGAGACCTTGAAATTTATTGTGATATATAAGTGCGGTAATCCGAATCATTAGAACCTCAAGCAAAAGTATCACACTTGATTCATCATTTTTCAAGTGCGTATGCAACTACTCTCCCGATACTCTGTGCCATACGTAAAAAACCAAGGTCTGTCGGATGCAGAGAATCAACAGTACAGGAATTTGCAAGCATACCATCAAAAACCGATGCTCCGTCGACGAAATACACATTCTCATCACCGCGCGCAAGTGCATTGAGATACGTTTTCATTATCACAGCACGATTTTTTCTACAATGTGCATTCTTCATATCATCATTAGGCGCAGTGACAAAAATAACAGGAAGCTCCGGTTGTTTTTCACGAATTTTAAGAAATCCACGCTCGTGTGTTTTTTCAAGATATTCATCATCCGGCACAATACGATCATGCTCATAATCGTATGCATTATGGTCGTAATCATATACAAACGCGCTCATTGAAAGAGATGCAATATAATCCATCATCACATCCTCGCCCTTTGCGCTTCCAGAAAAGCCAAGATTTATATGGTCACAGTCAAGCATCTGTGAAATTATTGCGGTATAGGCATTTCCCGGGTGCGAAGCGCATCCACCCTGCGTTATGGATGAACCGTAATATACAACCGGTGTTTCATATTTATATTTTTCCCCGTCTGCAAGTAACGCATCTTTGGAAAGACCGATATACAGCGAGTCAACCGGATTATATAGCGGAAAATTGATTGTGATTTCACGCATTTTTCTATTGCCGAAGTGATAAATTGACACAAAGCCATCTGTCATATCATATGGCGGAATAAACGTTTTTTCGAAAACCTCTCGCCCATTACGGGAAACATACATATCAAATCCCGCAACCCCCGTTGTCGGCATATGCGGAAAGTGCGTAACAGATGGAACAACGCTCTTGATAACAACATACTCAGAGTCTGTGGAAAAGCGTACTCTTCCACCCGCAGTATGCGTGTGAAGAGAAAAAACATCATCGCTTACCTCTTTTGCCACCTGCTCCGGAAGGCGGCGAAAAGCACCTTCTGTCCGTGGATTATAAAGACCGTATATCTTAAACGGAGCTTTGCGAACATCATAAAAAACACAGTCCGGAGCATTTATTTCTGCCGGCACGGCAAGATTTTTGTCGATTTGCGAAACGTCCTTTGACATAACATTTTCTACTCCTTTCATTTTTCATTATTAGATACTGCTTATCAAGATAGAAATCAAACCAAGAAATATACCCGAAATCTGAATTTTACTAAGTTTTTCTCGAAACAAACTCATACCCGTAAGGGTTGACAAAACGATTATTGCACAATTACTGACCGGGAAGAAAACAGCACTTGGTATCACATTGGAAAGATAGATGTTAATTCTTATGGATAAACATGTGAAAACCCCTGTCAAAACCGTAAGAAGAAAGACTTTTCCCTTCGGTATCACAATTACCTTTTTATTTTTATCGCTTCAAGTGCAATAAACACCGTATATAACAAAATTGCAGTCAATGCAGCTATAAGAAGCATCGCATCATATCCATCTTTGCCACCAACCGACCCAAACAACTTATAAACGACACCGATTAAACCATTTGCCGCAAAGTGAAGAAATGAATATGCAAACCATTTTCCAGTTAGTTTTTCACTACCAAATCGAGGATTGATGCACAGCAGAAGCGAAACGCAGATCAAAATCATTCCAACAATCTGATTCGCGCACATCCCTTCTCCCCAATAAAAAACACCAAAAAGCGTAGCTACTATAAAAGCCGGACACGCCATAACCCTTGTCAAAGTATACGATCTTCTTCCACTGCACGACAATTGCTGAAAAGATACAAAAACAGAAGCACACCGTATATGACACCATATGTTATCGAATTCTTATCGAACCCCATTCTGGATGTAATAAGCATTCCCGGCAATAAGAGAACAATCCACATTACACATCCCAACGCATTGAACGTATAATCGCTTACCGCTTTATTATTTCTCGAAAAAATCTCGTTAACGCCGAAGCTGAGACCGAAACTACAATTGTCACCAACAACAAAAAATAATTCATTTCTTTATTCCTTTCTTTATCGGCAAACTGATTATCAAGTTTTATCACTTCATTTCTACACATCAAACGGAAAACCCAATCCTATCAATTGCCTATTACTATAATTTTAGCGCTTGTTCAACAAAAAAAATACAACATTTCTGCATAGAAACTTAAAATTTTCAACACAATGACATTTTAGCCTTACACATCACCCGATCCCATTCCCTGATATAACAAAACCAACACCGCAAGTTTTAATGTCGCAGTGTTG
>JAZSOL010000032.1:0-3286 GCA_045536915.1 Clostridia bacterium | reverse complement strand
CTGTACAAAAGTACTGCGAGTGGTGAGATTTGTCTATAGTCAAAAGCATTTTATAAAGAGAAAAACATCGTAAAATCGATGTTTTTCAACATATAGTGTAAATTTCAGAATTTTAAAAGGTACTTTATCACTAATATCAGGCTTTAATCATGCTTTTGACGTTCTGGACTTTTTTACATTCCCTTTTTTCAACGAAATAAATCCTACGGATTTGTGAAATACCCTTGCGGCGTGTGGAGTTATTCTATTTTACAATTTATGTAGTAAATTATTTCACATCAACGAAGATGATATTTCATAAAGGAAACTCAAAAAGCAAAAATGAGAAAACATAAAAAAATGAATAAATCATTGACAAAATCAAGTTAATATATTATAATATTTGCATATATGCTTATAGGTAAAGGGGAGTCTGCATTGAATAGGGTTTTGTTTGTTGTAAATCCAAAATCCGGACGGATGAAATCAAAAACTTCTTTTTTTGATATAATAAATACCATGAGTGAAAATGGCTGTCTTGTAACGGTCAGAATAACATCTGAGGCAGGTGATGCCTGCAAGTATGTTGTGGAAGGGTGCAAGTCGGGATTATACGACCGTATTGTGTGTTGCGGCGGTGACGGAACTCTTAATGAAGCGGTTGCAGGTATATACACAGCATCTAGTAATATTCCTCTCGGTTATATTCCGTCGGGAAGTACGAATGATTATGCAAGAACTCTCGGTATTCCCGGAGATGCAGTTGAAGCGGCAAAAACTGCTGTTACCGGTGAAAAATATTCAATTGATATCGGCAGTATAGACGGAACTCTGTTTAATTACGTTGCATCGTTCGGTGCATTTACCGCTGTTTCCTATAATGCTTCTCAGCCTTTGAAAAACAATCTGGGGCATGTGGCATATGTGCTGGAGGGTATCAAGGACCTTACCAAAATAAAATCCGTGAGGGTGAGTGTTAAAACCGAAGGTATAATATATGAAGATGATTATATTTTCGGCGCAGTAATAAATTCAACATCCATCGGAGGAATTGTTAAACTTGATGAATCAATGGTGAGCCTCAATGACGGAGTGTTTGAAGTTTGCCTTGTAAAAAAACCAAAAAATCCTGCGGATATGCTGAAAATTGTTAAAGGGCTTATGAATTCCGATTTCACATCGGAATGCTTCGATTTTTTCAGGGCGAGCAGTTTGGATATAAGCATTCCCGAAACTCTTGCGTGGTCTCTTGACGGTGAAAAATATGTCTCCGACGAAAATGTAAGGATAGAAGTTATTCACAGTGCTGTTGATATCATAAGATAATTAAACGATTGATTTTGACAAAATTTGTAATCTGTGATATGATAATAAACAAATGATTTTAAAGGAGTGTGTTCCTTGGCGAAAAAAAAGTTTCCGGTTTTTAAAAACCGATACCTGTTGCTTCTTGATGTTTTGAGTATAATGCTGTCTGCGACAATAACTCTTATTGCAATATTTCCGAATATGGATCATCAATTTAAGAATATTGTTCTGGTTGGAGGTTTGTATGTTCTGATTGCCGTAATGTTTTATTTCACTTTCGGAATATATAAAATTGCCTGGAACTACAGCGGCACCTCCGAGCTTGCAAAGTTTCTTATGGTTAATTTTGTTTCGGCTGTTGTAACGCTTATAACAAACGAGATTCTGGGTAATTTCTTTGTTGAGTTTTCAGGAAACAGAAGAGCGGATTTTGTGATTATAGTCATAGCGGTACTCTTTATGTCGATAGTGCGTCTTTTGTTTAAAGAACTTTATATTGTCAGAAAATCATCGCTAAGCACATGTGAAGGTGTGGGCGGTGGAAGTTCAAGAGTACTTATTATTGGTGCAGGTGATGCTGCAAGAGTTATTATAGCCAATACAACGGCTGAAAACAGCATGAGTGAAATAGTTGGCCTTATAGATGATAATCCTTCTAAGATTGGCAAAGTCATGTATGGGCATAAGGTTCTTGGCGACAGGGACGACATTGTTAAACTGTGCCATCAGATGGATATTGATACAATTATAATGGCAATTCCGTCGGCATATACCGAGGACAGAAAAAATATTCTTGAGATATGTAATAAAACAAAGTGTAAAATCAGAACCATACCCACTCTTTCTGAAATTATTGGCGAACCCGATAAGGAAAACCTTGTCAGAGAAGTAAGAATAGAGGATCTTCTTGAAAGGGAGCCTATAAAGCTTGACAATAAGGAAATCAGCAGTCTTGTTGGTGGTAAAATCATTATGGTTACCGGCGGAGGCGGTTCAATAGGTTCTGAGCTTTGCCGTCAGATTATGCGTTTTTCTCCCGGAAAGCTTGTGATAGTGGATATATATGAAAACAATGCATATGATATTCAGATGGAACTTAATACCTTGTATCCTGACAATAAACCTGATGTGTTGATTGCATCGATACGTGATAAAGAGAGAATTGAAGAAATATTTGAAACCTACCATCCGCAGGTTGTGTTCCACGCAGCAGCTCACAAACATGTTCCGCTGATGGAAGTAAGTCCGAGAGAAGCTGTTAAGAATAATATTTTCGGGACATATAATCTGGCTGTGGCTGCCGACAAGTTCGGTGTTGACAAATTTGTTATGATTTCAACCGACAAAGCAGTTAACCCCACTAATGTTATGGGTGCAACAAAGCGGGTTTGTGAAATGATAATCCAGTGTATGGAGACTATTAGTAAAACCGATTTTGTGGCAGTGCGTTTCGGAAATGTTCTCGGCTCAAACGGAAGTGTTATTCCGCTTTTTAAAAAGCAGATTAAAGATGGCGGCCCTGTTAGGGTTACCCATAGGGATGTTACAAGATTTTTTATGACGATTCCCGAGGCGGCTCAGCTTGTTATTCAGGCGGCGTGCTATGCAAATGGCGGAGAGATATTTATACTCGATATGGGCAAACCGGTTAAGATTTATGACCTTGCCGAAAATCTTATCAGGCTTTCGGGTCATACCCCCGGTGATGATATAAAAATTGAAATTGTTGGCCTAAGACCGGGCGAAAAACTCTACGAAGAGCTTCTGATGGATTGGGAGGGTCTTGAAAAAACAGCAAATTCCAAAATATTTATCGGCAGACCAAAATCTCTTATGCCCGGCGAGCTTGAAGAAAAGCTTTCTCTTTTAAAAAAAGCAGTTGATGATGGCGACGATAATAAGCTCAGATGCGTTTTGGAGCATACCGTGCCAACCTATATACGTGACAACGAAAAATTCAACAGAGAGTCTCAGATGGCAAAAACCTCGCAGTGATATG
>JAZSOL010000300.1:0-10783 GCA_045536915.1 Clostridia bacterium | reverse complement strand
ATATACACAGCAATTTATAGGGTTCGGCGTCCTCGACGAACCGTTATTTTTCATTTTGCTACATCCTCTTGTGTTATTTTATATCCGAATATTCCGTTTTATAATCTTGCCAGTTTTCATTTGTGTATATGTCTATGGCTTTTTTCAGGGTTGAATCATTTGTGATTTCAAGTCCGCGCATTTCCGCTTCAAGCTTCAATGCGGTTGTGGTATCCATCACACCATACTCATAAAGTCCGGTGACTCCCTGAAAGCTTATAACTGCATCGTGAGTTTTTTCGTCAAACACCTCGTCGGGTACGCTTCTTAAAAATCCGAGATACGCAAGTCTCTGCTCAATTGCAAGCACGTCCTTTCCGGTGTCTCCAAGCTTTGGCTTGCTCTCATATGTTATTTTTTCAAAGTCGGATTTTTCATATGTTGTTACTTTGTCTTTAACAACTAAATCAGGCGTAACTCCTTTTTTGTTTATGGAACGCTTAAGTGGTGAAAGATATTCGGCTTCTGTAAGCTTCACACCTCCGCCGATTACAAACTCGGTAATGTTTTGCATTGTGCCTTTCCCAAAGGTGGTGTTGCCAACAACTATTCCGATTCCCGTATCCTGAACTGCGGCTGAAAATGCCTCAGAAGCACTTGCGCTGTTTTCGTTTACCAAAACAATCAGATTGTATTTAACTTCTTTGTTTTCGGAATAAAGCGAAAAGTTTCTGAGCGGATTTTTAAATTCAAGATGAATCACGGGCCCCTCCGGCATAAATAAATTGCATACGTCAGCATATTCATACAGGCTTCCGCCCGGGTTGTTTCTCAGGTCAAAAATCACATTGCTTATGTTTGATTTGTCGAATTCACTCAGTGCTTCCTGAATAAATTCGGATGCATTTTCATTAAATTCGTTTAATGATATATAGCCTATGGTACCATTTTCAATTATCTGATAAAATCCTGATTCAACAGTTACTTTTCTGCGTATGGGATTGATTTCAAATATCTGACTGTTTCGTTTTACGGTGAGGCGGACCGGTGTGTTTTCATTACCAATAATGAGACTTTGAGCAATAGATATGTCCATTCCGGCAAGAGATGTATCCTCAACTTTTATGAGGATGTCTCCGGATCTTAATCCGCATTCCTTTGCCGGCGTGTTCTCATATACATTCGACACAAGAAGCCCTTCATCTATTGTCATAACCAGCACGCCTATTCCGCAAAGCTCTCCGCTCATATTGTTCAAAAAGCCGTCGAGTTGTTCCTGCGTGTAGTATACCGAATGCTCGTCGAGTGCATCAAACATTCCCGTGAAAGCTTCTTCGAGAAGTTCAGGATGGGTTGATAAAATGTAGTCTAAAGCTTTTTTATATAACTCTTCTTTACTTATGTCAAATTTGTATTTGGATAAAACCAGATACATTGCCTGTTCAAAATAGCTTTGCGCTTCTTCGCCGCTCATATATGGATTTTTTTCACCGGAAACATCAGGCTCCTGATTTGCCATAACCGGGTAAGAAAACAGAGAAGTAACAATAATAGCAATTAAAATAATGATACTTATATATTTTTTCATATTAACTCCTGTTTTTTAGCTTGTAACCGCTAATTAATAAAATTATTCGATATTAATATATCTCACTGTGTTTGTTTTATTGTCAACAATGAACCCGCAATTCAAATCAAGAAACAAATTATTTATGTCGCTTATGGATTTTTTTGTGTTTCCGTTGTAAATCAGAGTATTCGAATCGTATTTAAACACCGAATATGCTCCGGTTGGTGAATTTTTGAAAATTATAGTGCTGTCTTGCGTGTTACACAGATATATTTTCGACCTGTATACCGAGGTGGTTTCTCTTAAGTTTGCACTTTGAAGTGATAAATCATTTTCATTGCCGATGCAAACATATATTATTTTGTCTGATTTGGTGTAAAAGTCTGCGGTGTCATCTCTGCTGATATTGTAGCTGTAGGGGGCGCATACAGAGTCTTTGTATACCATGAACTGTTCGTTGCGCTTAAATTTAAAGTCAATAACCTTGCTGCCGCTGTCAACTGAGAGGGTAATGATGTTGTTGTGTGAAGATGAATTGATTACTTTTCCGCTTGTGAGTGTCATATCCCGGGTTTTAGCAAAATCCGTCTTGAAATAAGAAAGCATAGACAGATAATCGTTATATGTGAGTGAATCTGAAAAGTTCAGGAAGTCTTCGTAGAATTCAAGATATCCGTTTGCACACATTTTCTTGTATGCATTTCTGGCTGATTTGTCAATCAATCCGTAGTCTTTGAATCCGGTTATTGAATCTTTCTGTTCGGTTGTTTCATCCGGACAGTGTTTTGCAAGATTTTGCACAGCAACAGAGTTTGTGATTTTCTCTTCGGTAAACTCCGGCTTTTCGTTAAAATATGCCTCATACAAATCTGAAAAGACTTCCGCGCTTATTTCTGATGAGAAATCAAAATCATCGCTTTTATTCATAATTCCTGCAGTGCAAAGCAAAGCATAGGTTTGTTTTGCTGATTCGCACGGTGAATCAGCAGCAAAAACACACTGCTGATTCACTATGGAAAATAATGTTGCCAAAATAGTTAAAACAGTTATTAATCTGTATCGGTTCATACTTGGCAAATCCTTTCGTTGGAATAATTACATTTTTTCTGGAGCATCTATCTTAAGTATATTAAAAACATTTTTGATAACTGTTTTTGTTGTGTGGCATAAGAGCAAACGCGCCTGACAGAGGTTTTCATCGTCACATTTTACTCTGCAACTGTTGTAGAATGAATGGAACAATGCGGAAAGGTCTGTAACATATCTGGTGAGCTTGCTTGGTTCGAGAGATTCCGAACTGAGATAAATCTCATTGGGGAATGATGCAATTTTTTCAATGAGTTCAAGTTCAGCTTCCTCGGTGAGAAGGGTTGCATCAATTTCGTTTATGTTTTTGAGTTCAATTCCTTCTTCTGTAAGATTACGTATGATGCTTGCAATACGTGCGTGAGCATATTGCACGTAAAACACGGGGTTGTCGTTATTCTGTGCAATTGCAAGGTCGAGGTCAAATTCAAGATGACTTCCTGCCTGACGAAGATTAAAGAAAAATCTTGCGGCATCAATTCCAATATCTTCCACAAGGTCGGAAAGAGTAATCATTTCACCTGTTCTTTTCGACATTCTCACCGCTTCTCCGGCTTTAACAAGACGCACAAGCTGCATCAATACAATCTCAAGCTTTGAACTGTCAACACCGATTGCATCCATAGCGCCTTTCATTCTTGCAACGTGACCGTGATGGTCGGCACCCCAGATGTTTATTACCTTGTCAAATTCACGTTTAACGAATTTGTTTCTGTGATATGCAATGTCAACCACGAAATATGTGGGGAATCCGTTTGCTCTTATGAGAACATCATCTTTTTCGCATCCGAATTCAGTGGATTTAAACCAGAGTGCACCTTCCTTTTCATAGGTCAGTGAGCTTTTTTTGAGAATTTCAATAGTTTCTTTAACTTCTCCGTTTTCGTGAATCTTGCTTTCATTAAACCACACGTCATAGTTTATGCGGTAATCGGCAAGGTCTGTTTTGAGCTTCGCGATATTGTGTTCAAGACCGTATTTAACGAGTGCATCTCTGCGTTCTTCACCTGAAGTTTCAAGATATTTATCACCGTGTATTTCAATGAAATTTGCAGCCAGAACCTTAATATCGTTGCCCTGATACCAGTCCGGAGAAAATTCCACAGCATCCTCGCCTTTAAGAGCCTGAATATATCTTGCTTCAAGAGAGTTGGCAAATTTATCAACCTGAGCGCCGGCGTCGTTGATGTAGAATTCTCTTGTCACATCATACCCTGCCATATCAAGAACGCTTGCAAGGCTGTCGCCTAAAGCACCTCCGCGGGCATTTCCCATATGCATAGGTCCTGTGGGGTTTGCGCTTACGAATTCAACCATCACTTTTTTGCCTTTTCCGGCATCAATCCGGCCGTATTCGCTTCCGAGAGTATATGCATCTTTAAGGCTGTCGTACAACCAGTTTTTGCTTAAATAAAAATTAATAAAACCGGGTCCTGCAATTTCAACCTTGTCGATATATGTTCCTTCTGTTTTCATTTCGCAAATAAGAGCTTTTGCTATGTTTGCAGGAGCATTTCTGAGGATTTTGGTGAGCTTCATTGCAATATTTGAGGAAAAATCACCGTGGCTTTTTTCTTTCGGGATTTCTGTTTCAATTTCAACATTTTTTGCCGCTTCAATCATTTCGGCATCTGCGTTAATGTGATTTGAAATCTGATTTATTGCATCCGAAATAGTTGATGTTATCTGATTCTTGATTTCTGCAATTATATTTTTGGTCATGTTTTTATCCGTCCTTTTTGTCTTATATTCCTTTGATTTCTATTTCAAAATTATTTTTCCCTGTGCTTTCGTTGTTTATGTCTATGTAGTAATCAGCACTTATTGTTCCGCCGTCATCCGAAAGGTCAATTTTGAGATTGTCGGTAAAAATTCCGATTAGCATATCACCGTAGGGTGTTGCATAAAAAGATGATGTTTTTCTGTCTTTCATAAAGAGCATATTGGTGTTGACAGCGCCGTTTCTCTGAAGTGAAACGTAGTTTTTTCCGATTTCAATGCATGTTTGAGTGCCTTCAAGTCCCGTGAGTTCGGATTCTTCATAGCTAACAAAGTAAACTCCGTCTCCGTCGGATTCAAATTCTGCTTCGCTTGTGAGGCTAACGTCGGTATCGTCGGTTTCGTCGTTGTAGGTTTGCATACCTTTTATAGATACAATACATTTATTTTTCATTTTGGATTCTCCCGGTTTTTATTCTTCTGATGCTATTTCAATAAGCTTTGTGATAAGTTCGCTGTAGCTGATGCCTGAATTTTCAATAAGCTTCGGATACATGCTGATGCTTGTGAATCCGGGCATTGTGTTGATTTCGTTTATGCAGACTTTATTTCTTTGTTCGTCAACGAAAAAGTCAACTCTTGAAAGCCCTTTTCCGTCAAGTGCTTCAAATGCCCTGATGGCATTTTTTCGCACTTCCTCGCTGAATTTTTCCGCAATGTTTGCCGGAATATGCAGTTCGCTTGTTGAATCCGAACTGTATTTTGCGTCGTAGGTGTAGAATTCCTGAGATGCAACAATTTCTCCCACGCATGAAGCGAGAATATTCCCTCTGTTTCCTAAAACCGCACATTCAACCTCGTGACCCGTCAGGAATTCTTCAACAAGGATTTTTCTGTCGAATCTGAATGCTTCATTTATGGCAGAAATTAATTCATCTCTGTTTTTCGCTTTGCCGATTCCGATTGATGAGCCGGCATTTGCAGGTTTTATAAACATCGGATAGCCTAAAACTGATTCCATTTCTTCAATTTTACTGTCGAGATTTTCAAGCTCGTGTTTAGAAAGCACAACCCAATTTGCCTGATCTATACCGGCATTTTTGAAAATTATTTTCGTGAAGGTTTTGTCCATTCCGACGCTTGATGCTATTATGCCTACTCCAACATATTTTATTGATGCAAGTTCAAACAACCCCTGAATAGTTCCGTCTTCTCCGTTTTTGCCATGCAAAACAGGGAATGCAACGTCAAAATAAATTTTTTTGAAGCTGCCATCAGGCATTAATGCCATCAGACAAGATTCTTTTGTGCCGTGCATAATGCATACGGGACTAAGTTTATCCGAGTACCAGTTATCATTTGGAATATCCGAATAATCACCGTCATACAAATACCACTTTCCGTTTTTGGCTATACCAACGGTGATTATTTCAAATTTTTCCTTGTCGAGATTTGTTATGACACTGTATGCCGATCTTAAGGATATTTCGTATTCGGTGGACTCGCCGCCAAATAAAATGCAAATCTTTTTTTTCATAAAAATATGCTTCCTTCTTTCTTTAATGACAATAAAAAAATCATACTTATATATAGATATTCCAATTATATCACAAATAACAGAAAAATTAAATGTTTTTTTTAGGAAAAAATAATCGAAAATTCACTCTGATATTCAAGGTATTTTAGATGTATTGACTTTAATGTGCATTTCTGTTAATATTATATAAGGTGATTACTATGAAAACATATGAAAAAAACAATTGTGTGATTTTAGAAGGCATAACGGATTTTCATCCTGTTCATACCTTTGAATGCGGTCAGTGTTTCAGGTGGGATCCGGAACCTGACGGTAGCTATACGGGTGTTGCATTTTCAAAACCGGTAAACATAAGATGCGAAAATAATTCGGTTATAATAAAAAATATAACACTCTCTGAGTTTGATTGTCAATGGAAACATTATCTTGATTTGGATGTTGATTACGAGTGTGTAAAAAAAGAAGTTGCAGTTGATGAAAATGTTATTAAAGCAATGAATTTCGGATGGGGAATAAAAATACTCAATCAGGAGATGTTTGAATGCCTGATTTCATTTATAATTTCAACTCAGAATGCAATTCCACGGATTAAAAAAATTGTGTGCGGACTTTGCGAAATGTATGGAAAACCTTTGCTTTTAGACGGTAAAACCCACTATGCTTTCCCTACTCTGGAAAGTCTTAAAGGTGTGACCGAATCTGACCTTGCACCGCTTAAGGCAGGCTACAGAGCATCTTATATTGTTGATGCGGTAAATAAGCTTTCAAACGGAGAGGTTAATCTTGATGAAGTGAAAAAGATGAGCTATGCCGAAGCAAAAAAAGAACTGATGAAAATACGCGGTGTCGGACCAAAGGTTGCCGATTGCGTGCTTCTTTTTTCGGGAGAAATGAAAAATGCATTTCCAATTGACGTGTGGGTGAAAAGAACCGTCCGCACACTTTATCTTGGAGAAAATGCCGGAGAAAAACAAATTGAGAAATTTGCTCAGGAGCATTTCGGGAAATATGCCGGCTTGGCTCAGCAGTATCTTTTTTACTACGGAAGAGAAAACAAGATTGGATGATATGTATATGTCTTTGGGGCATAATGTAAATAAAATATAAGATTGTGCAAATCACAACTCTTGAATTGCAGTATTTCTTATGATATACTGTCTATAGCAAACTTTATTTGGGAGAGATACTAATGTTTAAAAAATGTTTTAAAGTTTTATCGTCACTGGAAAAGGTTTTTATGAAAAATATGCCTTCTGCTGCTGAAATGACAAAAATCAGCGTGTTGAAAAATCAGCGTTTTTCTTTTCAGATTGCCTATACCGGCATGAATGTGGATGGCAGACAGAAATTTGATTTTGAAATCAAATCACCGCTTGAAAAACACATCACTGTAAGAAAAGTCGGATATGTACCGTCGGAATTGCCGCTTAGAGAGGGAATCAGAGATGATTATATTCTCAATGAGGGTAAACCGGGGATGTATCCCGATCCTTTGTATCCCATGAATGAAAACTGTGTTTATGCAGTTCATAAATTTTATGACTCATTGTGGTTTACTGTGGATACAAACGGTGAAGCGGAAGCCGGCATTTATGATATAGAAGTTGTTTTTAAAAACGGTGAAGAGGAGTGCAGTAAAAAAATAACCGTTGAAATTGCAGATGCACTTTTGCCTGAACAAAAACTTATGGTTACACAGTGGTTCCACGGGGACTGCATTGCATCATATTACGGCATAGACGTTTTTAGCGACAAACACTGGTTCTATCTCGATAAATTCATTGAGACTGCCGCACGAAACGGAATTAATATGATTCTCACGCCTGTTTTCACTCCTCCTCTTGATACTGCCGTTGGTGGCGAAAGACCCACGGTTCAGCTTGTTGATGTTAATCTTGATAACGGAAAGTATTCCTTTGGATTCGATAAGCTCGGCAGATGGTTTGATATGTGTCTTAAAAACGGCATCAGATACTTTGAAATGGCGCACCTCTTTACACAGTGGGGAGCAAAGCATTGTCCGAAAATAATGGCAACCGTGGATGGCGAATACAAACGCATTTTCGGTTGGGATGTAAGCTCAACATCCAATGAATACAGAGAGTTTCTTGCAAACTTCCTGCCGGCTCTCACGTCATATATTGAATCGAGAAATCTTAAAGATGTAACCTGCTTCCATATTTCCGATGAGCCTCACGGCGAACAGATTGAAGATTACATAGAAGCTAAAAAAGGAGCCGAAAAATATCTTGAAGGCTATAAAATAATGGATGCACTTTCCGATCTTGAATTTTTCAGAAGCGGAGTAATTAAAATGCCGGTGCCTATTGTTGGTGAGGCTGAGAAGTTTATTGATGCCGGAATGAATCCTAAGTGGATATACTATTGTTGCGGTCAGAGTGATAAGCTTTCCAACAGATTTTTTGCGTATCCGTCATGGCGTAATGCAATACTCGGTACTCAGATGTTTAAATACGGAATTGAAGGCTTTTTGCAGTGGGGGTATAATTTCTATTACACTCAGTGCTCCACGGAAAAAATAAATCCATTTCTCACAACCGACTGCGGAAGAGTCTTTCCGTCGGGCGATGCGTTCTCTGTTTATCCCGGAGAAGAGTGCTGCATAGAGTCGCTGAGAATCGTTGTGTTCCACGAAGGGCTTCAGGATATGAGGATGATGGAATTGCTTGCCTCCTATATAGGTAGAGATGCAGTGTGTGATATCATAGATGAAGTTGCTGATATGAAAGTAACGTTCGAAGACTATCCCACGGGTTCTTATTTTATTGAAAAACTCAGAAACCGTATGGTAGATGAAATTAAAAAATATATATGATATTAAAACAGGATGTGTGAAATATGTATGAGTGGCTTTTGAGTGTTGAATATGCCATACTTGATTTTATATATAATATGCATTTTCCCTTTCTTGATTCATTAATGGTAGTTGTGACACGGCTCGGTGACGGCGGTGTTCTGTGGATTTTGGCAGGTTTATTGCTGCTTATAAAAAAAGAGAGCAGGAGGGTGGGAGCGAGTTTGCTCCTTGCCCTTTTGCTCAATCTTGTTATAACAAATCTGACTTTGAAACCGCTTATTCAACGTATGAGACCTTTTGAAATCCGTTGTGCAATAGAACTGCTGATTACTGCACCCACGGATTATTCGTTTCCGTCCGGGCACACGTCGGCATCGTTTGCCGCATCAACTGCTGTATTTATACATCGAAAGAAACTGGGGATTGTTATGTATGTTATAGCATTTCTGATTGCCTTTTCGAGGTTGTATCTTTATGTTCATTTCCCGACGGATGTGCTCTTTGCAGTTATTATTGGCACCGTATGCGGTTATGTGTCGGCGAAAATTATTGGAAAGCTCGTCAGCAATTACGGGTGATTAAAACCCTTTTTGCATTCCGACGGGCTTTTTCCCATATATGCCTTAAAAGTTTTGTTGAAATATGAGGCATCATAAAACCCGGTCATTTCCATTGATTCAACAACAGAACGTGCTTCAACGGTCAAAAGCTCATATGCTTTTTCAATGCGCAGTTTGTTACGGTATTTAACGGGGGATATTCCCATTTCGGCTTTGAAGCATCTTCTGAACATACATTCGCCGAGATTACACATTTCCGCAAGCTCTTTGACCGGAGTTTCTTCAAGATAATTGTTGTTTATGTATTTTAAAGCTCTGCCTATTTTGCTTTTTCCTGCATCTGCCATGCAGGCTGAGAGTGTGTATAGTATTTTGAAAAATATATATTTGCATTTAAGAATATATCCGTATTCCTGTTTTTCGAATGCAGTGTAACATTCTTTGAAGAGATTTTCCAGAATGTATGAGTCATAATTGCAGAAATCGCATATTTCCTGAGCAATTGTAATCTGATAGTTGTCGCGGTCGGTCATTACGTAGTTCAGAGAGTATATTTCTCCCTGTGTATCGCCGAGCCATTCGGTTTTGTATGCTATGTTGTATGGTACGTAAATCACGCTTCCTTTTTTTGCATTAATAAGTTGCTTGTTGAACATATCAAAACGCACATTGCCGCTGGCAATATATAAAAGTCTGTCGTGTTTATGCTCTGTGGCATATCTTATATATGTGTTTGGCGGTGTTATGAAACGGTGCGCCGCCGAGAGCGCATCAATAAAGTATTCACCTGAGCATATAAGCTCTGAATTTGCTTTTTGTTGGTCTGACATATACAATTTCAACTCCTGATTGCATCTTTGTATCGTATTATACCACATAAATATCGTTTTGACTATAGATTTTTGTTACAAATTCATATATAATAAAATAGTATTTAATAGTGATATTTACATCTGTGTTGAAAATCACTTTAGATATTCATTACTACATTTAAACTATGGAGGGAAAAGCAGTGAAAGAAAACAGTGTAAGATTGGCGAAGAAGGGATTGGGCGCGCGTATTGCAGATGAATTTAAGCGCAACTATATTCTCTATATCCTCGCGATTCCGGTTATTGCGTATTTCCTTGTGTTCTGCTATCTGCCGATGTTCGGTCTTGTAATGGCATTCAAGGACTATAAAGTAATGAAAGGTATCTGGGGAAGTGATTGGGCAGGAATGGGAGGATTCCAGCATTTCTATACGTTCCTTTCCGACCCGGCATTTTTATCGGTATTTAAAAATACTATAGTAATCAGTTTGCTTGATTTGATATTTGGTTTCCCGGCACCTGTAATATTTGCACTTATGCTCAACGAAATCAAAAATCTTAAGTATAAAAAGGTTATCCAGACGGTTACATACCTTCCGCACTTTATATCACTCGTTGTTATCTGCGGTATGGTAACAACATTCCTTAAACCCGAAGGAAGTCGGATCGTAGCCATGTCGTTCTGTGAGCCAAGGAGTTGAT
>JAZSOL010000140.1:0-21616 GCA_045536915.1 Clostridia bacterium | reverse complement strand
GCAGGGTGCTTCCATGCTCTGGGACTATGTGGCTATGTATATAATCGCCTTTTATGATTACTATATGTACACCGGCAATACCGATTTTGCCGTTAAGCACATAGATACAATCATTAAAGCTACCGATTATCTGGCAAGCCTTGCAGATGATACGTGCCTTATAAAGATTCCTGCAAATCCTTTGGGCAAAAAATGGATGGTGGTTCTGAATAACGAGACAGGCTATGACATGTTTTTAAACGAGCTCTACGTCCGTTGTCTTAAGACCGCACAGATTTTTGCTGAAATCTCCGGCAGAAACGAAAAAGCGGGAGAGTATGAGGCAATGTATGCCCGGGCACTTGATGCCTTGATAAAATCCGATTATGAAAATAAGATGTTTGAGAGTCATGACAATACCGAGCACTGCACCATACATTATGAATTAGCCGAGATTGATGCAAAACACGGCAGAATAGACAAAATGCTGAACAGAATATATAAATATTGGCGTCCCATGGCAGAGTGTGGTGCGGATTGCATGTATGAGGGTATGTACGGTGCAATAGCACCTGTTGATGTGCGAACAGGAAATCCTCCTGATAACACAAGCTACTGTCATGCATGGACAGGCGGCCCCACGGTGCTCATGCCGTTGGGATTTTTGGGCATTAAACCTATTGAACCGGGCTTCAAAAAGGTGTCAATTAAGCCAAATATGGGACCGCTCAAATACGCGAAAAGCGTTGTGCCCACACCACACGGCGAAATTGCAGTTTGCGTGGAAAATAATGTGATAAAATATCACTTGCCCCACGGTGTAACTGCTGTGATAAATGATATCGTCACAACAGGTGATGGAGAAATAAGAATCGGTTAAACAGGAGGAAAAATGAAAAAACAAATTCCACTCTATATAGAAGAAATGCTCACAACCAAAGCAAGCGGTGCTATAGATAAGTGCCTGAAATTCAATGAATACATCATAGATGATACAACCTGTTCTTTCGCATTTATCACCGATATTCACAACTGCATCGACTACGCCGAACGGTCATTTTATGCCATAGACAGAATAAACGAACACTATCCGCTATCTTTCACTTGCCTTGGCGGAGACTATCTGTGCAATAATGTAAATACCTCAAAAGAAGAAGCTGTCCAACAGCTCAGGGAACTGGCTGATGCTATGGATGATTTTAAAATGAAATCATCAGCCATGGTGCTTTTGGGTAATCACGATACCAACCCGTTTGCACCTAGTGAGGAACTAACCCATAAAGAAATATATGATATCATCACAAAACACAATTCAAACAGTTTTGTAATGAATAAAGATGACGAGAATTCATTGTACGGTTATTTTGATATTCCCGATTCAAAAATCCGCGTTATATTTCTCGATACTTCCGAGTATGGCGGTAACTTTTTTGCCGTTGGAAACAAGCAGATTAACTGGTTTTCAAATACGGCTCTGGATATTCCGGACAAAGAGTGGGGTGTGGTGGTGTTTTCTCACGCACTTCCGGTGTCGTCAGTTCTTGCGGAGCATCGTGTATTCGGCGGCGAGGCACTTTGGGAAGTGCTTTGTGCATTCAAAAATGGTACTGCCTACAGTGCAAGTGAAACAAAAGGTGATTTATCATATGAAGTATCTTGTGATTTTACTCAAAGAGGCAAGGGCGATGTAATTGCGTATTTTGTAGGTCACAACCACGCCGACCGCAAAATTATGATAGACGGTATCCGTGCCATAAGCACACTGGGAGCAGCCGGCGATAATATGTGTGGTGGATTAAGTGACGACGGTAAATTTCATGCCAAAGTGTTGGGCTCTGCTGAGGAGAGCGCCTTTTCTATCGTCACCATAAACCGCACAGAGCGTAAAATCAGTTATATACGCTGTGGAGCAGGACCGGATATGATATGTGATTATTAATTGGGATTCTTTGAGTTTGTTATTCCGGCACAATGTATTGAAAATTTTTGATTTTAAGAATACGATATCTCATCCGTGATGACGGTTCTTCCTATCATCATTATCAATTCGATTCCAAAAGCGGTAATCCTGTTAAAGGAGTAACATGGCAGGGTTATTCCGATGATTCCTGCTGGACAAGAGGACATTCCTGGCTTTTATATGGGTTCCCCATTGCATACTCATATATAAAAAAACGAGGCGATGGTGACAGTATGGTTTTACATGTAACTCATGCCTTGCTACAGGGACAAGGTATAGATGAGAGTGCAGTATATGCAGATTATTTCTATATGGAAGCTCTCATGCGATATCTTGAGCCTGATTTTGTAAGATATTGGTGATAGGTTTTGCGTAATTGTATCATTTTCTGAGTGTGAGGAAATCAAAAACATCATGTGTTTTGAACTGAAAAAGTTTACAGATGCATGGTGTTTTTTGTTTTTTCTAAATTTATTAATCCAAAACCAATTAAATTATTGACAACAAATGGATAATTTGATATATTAGTATATATTAAATAAAAGGAGTGTTTTAATAGTGGAAGCTACTGCAACATCAGGTTTTGAAAATTTATTAGCAAGTATCATACTTATTGGCATAGTTGTGGGGTTCTTTTTTATTGTGAGGTCAGTATTGTGGTTTTGCGTAAAAAGAGACCTTAAGGTTTTGGGACTGATAATTACACTTGCTACTTTCCCGATTTTGTTTGTGGGGCCGATTGCGTATATTTCCGTGTCGATTAAGCTTGGTAAGGAAAGAGGTAAGCTCTATAACGAGGTTGCCGCAATGCCGTCGGACGATAGAGTAGACGACCTTATCACCTATATAAATAAACACGGTTGCGTTAACGATCCTCAGTCGTGGAATCAACTGAGAGCAGTGTGGTTTGCAATTAATGAAAGTCCGAATGTTACAACCCAGAAGAAAAATGAGGTTAAAAGCTTTCTGATGCTTCGCGGACTTGCGATGCATCATAATGATGCGAAGGTTATAGATAATTACGGGAGATAAGGGGGCTTACAGCATTTTTGTTTTTGTTGGGCTTATTTTAGGCTTGGCATACACTAATGCCAAGCCGTTTATATATTTCCAGTTTTGATATACATATACTGTGGGTCAAGGGGTTGCTCTTGTTGTTTATTTCTGCACTATCTGTTGGCAGATAAAAGCCCCTGTCCTACGAATAAAATTTAAAGTTTAAAATGTTACAACGTGGTAGGGGACGGCGTCCTCGATGTCCCGTAATGGCGCAGAAACGGGACGTCGAGACGCCGTCCTCTACAAAGCACATACCCCGGTTTTATCTCACTGTTAAATCAAAATATGTTTGAAAAAACAGGAAAACTCAAAAATACGAGTTTTTCCATTGACAATGTTGGATAAGAGTGCTATAATATTATGAATGTATAATGTGATTTTTGTATTTTTGCATAAAACAAATATAATATATAAAAATTCAAAGTATTAAATAAGAGAAGGTGTTTTTGTGAGTCTCGGATTAATTTATATAACGAATAATCCGGCAATTGCTGTGATTGCCGAAAAAAATGATGTTGAAAGTGTTATGATTGACCTTGAGATTATGGGTAAGGAAGAACGCCAAAAAAATATGAACACTGTCAAGTCTTATCATAAGATAGCAGATGTCAGAGCAGTTTCGGAAGTTCTTACGAAATCTGAAACTCTTGTAAGAATAAATCCGTGGAACGAATCCTCGCGTGCTGAAATAGATGAAGTAATATCTTCCGGGGCAGACAGAATTATGCTTCCTATGTGGAAAAACGTAGAAGATGTAAAGAGTTTTCTTGATTATGTTGGAGGTAGAGTTCGTACCACGTTGTTGTTGGAAACTCGTGAAGCGGTGGATGTTATAGATGATGTTTTGAAGTTGAAGAATATAGACACTATTCACATAGGTCTGAATGATCTGCACTTGAGTTACAGGCTTACGTTTATGTTTGAATTGCTTGCAAATGGTGTGGTTGAGTGTTTGTGTAATAAATTCAAAGAAAGAGGAATTGAGTTTGGATTTGGCGGTATTGCGCGGATAGGGGAAGGAACATTGCCGGCAGAGGCGATAGTTGCTGAACACTATAGGCTTGGTTCTTCTAAAGTTATACTTTCAAGAGGATTTTGTAATTCTGCTGAGCTTGATATAAATTCTGTTGATTCAATTTTTAATGATGGTATTAAAAAGCTCAGAGCATATGAAAACAGTTTAAAAAATAAATCTGATGATTTTTATATGAAGAATACAGAGTATGTGAAAGAGTGTGTTGATAATATTGTTTGTGGAATCAAGGGGGAAATAAAATGACAAGTGACAAAATCAAATTATTGTCAGGTCAATATGGTGATGCTTTTTATTTGTTGGATTCGGAACAGTTCAGAGAAAATTTTATTGAATTGAAATCAGAATTTTCCAAACATTATTCTAATTTTAATATAGCCTATTCATACAAGACTAACTATACTCCTGAGTTATGTAAGATAGTGGATGAGCTTGGAGGATTAGCGGAAGTTGTTTCTGATATGGAATTGGAAATTGCACTCCGTATAGGCGTGAGTCCGCAAAATATTATATGGAATGGACCATACAAGAACGAAGAAGCATTGGAAAAATTTCTTTTGATGGGTGGAACCGTAAATATAGATTCAGCTTATGAAACAGATATTATCCGTAGCATTGCACGAAACAATATTGATAAGCAACTGAATGTTGGTGTAAGGTGTAATTTTGATATAAATGACGGTGTGGTATCCAGATTCGGATTTGATGTGAATTCCGAGGAGTTTTATGATGCCTTAAGATTGTTTGATGAGTGTGATAATCTTAAAATGAAGGGGTTGCAATGTCATTTTGCAACAAGAAGATTGGAAACCTGGCAACCGAGAGCTGTAAAAATGCTTGAATTGATAGAAAGCCTTGGTGTTGTGCCTGAACGCATAGATCTTGGTGGCGGGTTGTTTGGTAAGATGGCAGAATCGCT
Source organism: Clostridia bacterium (assembly GCA_045536915.1). Taxonomy (GTDB): domain Bacteria; phylum Bacillota; class Clostridia; order UMGS1810; family UMGS1810; genus RGIG1828. The sequence goes on along the minus strand of JAZSOL010000140.1, from coordinate 16,666 downwards.
TAAAGCACAGTTTGATTTTGAAATTCCGACATATGAGCAATATGCACAGACGGTTGCCGGCGTATTTAAAAGATATTTTTGCGATAAGAAATTTAAACCACAGTTGCTGATAGAACCAGGAAGTGCTTTGGTGGGCGATTGTATGAGTTTTGCAACGAAGGTTATAAATATAAAAACAGTACGCGGTAAAGCAATTGCAACTCTTCTTGGAAGTATTTATAATATTAATCCGACATTAAACACAAAAAATCCTCCGATAGAAGTGGTTGCACTCGGCGAAGAACAGAAGATGTATGATGATCTGGATTTCGGCGGATTTACATGTATTGAGTCTGATTATCTTTATCGTCATTACAGCGGAATGCTTGCTAAGGGTGATTTTGTTGTGTTTGGTAATGTCGGTTCTTATTCTATTGTTCTAAAACCGCCGTTTATATTACCAAATTTTCCGATGGTAGATATCAGTTCGGGAGAAGGTTGCAAGCTGATAAAATCCGGTGAAAATTTTGATGATTTGTTTCATACATTTGTTTTTTGAGAGGAAAATATGTGGTATTGGTTTAATAGATTTTTGAAGAGAACTTTTGATTTGGCGGCGAGCTTTCTTGCTATAATAGTTTTGATTCCTGTATGGATTGTTGTGCCTGTCCTGATAGCTTGTGATAGCAGAGGCGGAGTGTTGTTTGTACAACAAAGACGTACTAAAGACGGTCGCATTTTTAAAATGTATAAGTTCAGAACAATGGTAGCGAATGCTGAGAAAATGGATGCCGGTTTGTTTAATTATAAAGATGATCCGAGGGTTACAAGAATTGGTAATTTTATGCGCAAAACCAGCATAGACGAATTGCCACAGCTTTTTAATGTTTTAAAGGGTGATTTATCAATTGTTGGACCGCGTCCGTGTGTTTCATATGAACTTGGCGATTTTGAAACTTTGAATAAAAGATATAAGAAAAGATTTGAAGTTCGTGGTGGAATTACCGGACTTGCACAGTGCAAAGGGAGAAATGAAAATTCCTGGGATGAGAAAGTGTACTACGATAATATGTACATAGACGAATTCAAAAAGCAAGGAGTCTGGTTGGATATTAAAATTTTGTTTGAAACTGTTTTTAAGGTCCTTAAAACAGCAGATATTTATGAAGAAAAGATAGATGAAAGTCTTGATGATGTTGAGGCTGCAAGGGAAGCGGAGCTTGAAATAATAAGGATAGCTCATCTTCCGGATGAAGAAACTGTGGGTTGAGGTGAATTATTATGAAAACTGATGTAGCAAACCGTTTCATATGGTTTAAGGGAGAAATTCTGAATGTTAATGATGCAAAAGTGAATATTCTTGCACCTACTGCACAGTTTGGGTTGAATGTTTTTGAGGGGATTCCGTGTTATTGGAATGAAGAAGAGAAGCAACTGTATGCTTTCAGGTTGGACGATCATTATAAACGATTGCTTCGTTCTGCAAAATTGATTCAGATTAATTGTCCTTATTCGGAAAACGATTTAAAAAAGGCCTTTATAGATACTGTTAAAGCTAATGAATATGATGAAAATCTTTCTGTGCGTCAGACTTTGTTTGTTGATGGCTTTGGCTCGTGGGCATCTGAGGAAACTGTGGAGATGTTTGTTGCCCCTATTCCTAAGAGAAGAACGAGTTCTGAATACAATAAAAAGGGTTTGAACTGTTGCGTATCGTCGTGGGGAAGAATATCAGACAATGTTCTTTCGCCGAGAATTAAATGCGGTGCAAACTATATCAATAGTCGTGCAGGGCAGAGAGAGGCTCTTCGAAATGGATATGATACATGCATTTTTCTGAATGAATCAACCAAGGTCAGTGAGGGACCGGGCTCATGCTTTTTCATGGTTTCAAACGAATTTTTGGTAACTCCTCTGCTTACTGAAAGTGTTCTTGAGAGTATTACCAGAGACACTGTCATAAAGCTTGCAGAAAATCTTGGAATTAAAGTGATTGAAAGAGCTATTGACCGGACAGAACTTTATACCTGTGATGAGGCTTTTTTATGCGGTTCTGCAATGGAAATAACACCAGTGTTGTCTATCGACAGATATACTGTTGGAAATGGTGAAGCAGGCGAGATAACATCTCGAATTCATAGGGAATACATAGATGCTGCAACCGGGAAAAATGCGAAATTTAAAGAGTGGCTGACACCCGTTTATTAATTAAATTCAGTGAGGAACGTGTGATGAAAATGAAATATATAGATGATTTAGTTTCTGTGATTATGCCTATTTATAATTCGGAAAAATATCTTTATGAAACATTGGAATCGATATATAATCAGAGCTACGAAAACATTGAGATTGTTTTGGTTGATGACTGTTCAACCGATAAATCGGCTCAGATGATTAAAGAAGCTCAAAAAAAACATTCATCAATTGTATATTTCTGTCAACCGGAAAATATGGGTGCCGGTGCTGCCAGAAACAAGGCTTTGGAACTGTCCAAAGGAAGGTATGTTGCTTTTCTCGACAGTGATGATATATGGATGCCTGATAAAATAGAGCGGCAGATCAATCATATGAAGAAAAATAACACATCATTTTCGTATACTGCAATAGAAATGATAGATGGAAACAGTAAGATAATCAAATCCAAACGTAGTATCAAAGAATGTTGCGACTACAAATATCTTCTTCACAATACAATTATAGCAACATCGTCTGTTGTGATAGACAGAAGTATTGCCGGTGACTTTCGGATGCCGCTCAGACGCGGCGGGCAGGATTATGCAACATGGCTGATGCTTCTCAGAAGCGGGACTGTTGCCTGTGGAATAAATGAAGCGTTGGTTAAATACCGTGTTTCAAACGGCTCACTGTCGTCAAATAAATTTAAGAGTATCAAACAGGTTTGGGAAATACAGACCAATGATGAAAAAATCAACAAGGTATCTGCAGTTTTTCACATTATGTGCTTTGGGTTTAATGCACTAAAAAAATATTTGTTATAAGTTTTTAATGCGGAATCATCCATGTATTGGGTGCAATGAAAAGACACTAAAATATATAAAGAGGAAGTAGTGTATGTATAAGATAGGAGTTTGTGGTAATTTTGGCGGTGGGAAAAACGTTTTTGACGGACAAACTGTGAAAACGCATTCGATTACCGCAGGATTGAAAAATCATATAGGTTCTGAAAATATTTGTAGTCTGGATAGTTCGGGCGGTAAATTCAGAATTTTACGTATTTTTTTTGAATTATTAAACATTCTTGTGAAATGCGAAAACATAATTATGCTTCCGGCTCATAATGCACTTCTTGTTTTTACACCGGTTTTAAGTTTTTTTAACAAAATATTTAAAAGAAAATTATATTACATAGTAATAGGCGGGTGGCTGGCAGAGTATCTTCCCAAACACAAGATGATATGGAAAATGCTTGAAAAATATGAAAAAATATTTGTTGAATCAGAGCTTTTGAATAAGAAGCTTAAAGCTATGGGTTTTAAAAATACAGTTGTGTTGCCTAATTTTAAAAATTTGAAAAAAATTACTGCAGAAGAAAAAATCCCGCTCAAAAAACCGATGACTGTATGCACATTTTCAAGAATTCTTTTTGAAAAGGGAATTGAAGATGCCGTCGAGGCAATAAATCATATTAACAGAAAATATGGAGAAAACACCTGCAAACTTGATATATATGGTCTGGTTGATGATACATATATTGAAAGATTTGATGCATTGAAACGAGAGTTCCCCGAATACATAAGCTATGGCGGTTGTGTTGAAGCGGACAAGTCTGCAGAATTTTTAAAAGGCTATAATGCACTTTTGTTTCCGACGCTCTATACTGCTCAGGAAGGGTTCCCCGGAACAATGCTGGATGCTTTTGCTTCGGCAACACCTGTTATTGCCTATGATTGGGATAACAATAACGATATTGTTGTTCATGAAGAAAACGGACTTTTGTGCGACGAAAGAAATGCAATTTCACTTCAGGCATCAATTGAAAGAATAATGAATAGTGAAGAATTATATGGAAAATTAGTTGCAGGCGCTGCTAAGTCTGCAGAAAAATATTCACCGGAAAAGATTACGGAACAGCTACTCAATGAAATGAATCTGAAAGGATAAGTTATATGATAAAAAGAATACTGTGCTCGGTTGGTAGTATGGATACCGGCGGGGCTGAGACTTTTCTTATGAAGCTATATCGCTCACTTGACAGAGAAAAATATCAGATGGATTTTTGCGTTGTAAAAAAAGAAAAAGGGTTTTATGATGATGAAATCATATCATATGGCGGTAAAATTTTTCATGTTACTCCGAAGTCTGCAAATCCTGTAAAATCTTTTTGGGATATCAGAAATGTTGTAAAGAAAAATAACTATGATTATGTTATGAGAGTGGGTATGAATTCTCTCAGTACTATGGATTTGATTGCCGCAAAGCTTGGCGGTGCCAAACGCCTGGTGCTACGTTCGAGCAATTCCGACACATGCGGAGGAAAGCTGAGCTCATTGATTCACAAATTGTTTTTATTTTTGCCTAAAATAGTTCCAAATGTTAAGATTGCGCCAAGCACAGAGGCGGCTGAGTTTGTTTTTGGCAAAAAAAGCGTTGAAAAAGGCGAGGTTTTGTATCTTAATAATGCAATTCCAACCGAAAAGTATATTTTTAATCAGAATATACGAAAAGCAAAACGAGAAGAACTTAATCTGAAAGACGAGTTTGTTGTGGGTCATGTTGGTAGATTTATGAATCAGAAGAATCATAAATTTCTGATTGAGATATTTTCTGAAGTTGTAAAAAGAATTCCCGAAGCAGTTTTGCTGCTTATTGGCGAAGGTGAATTGAAAACTCAGGTTGAAAATCAGGCGAAAATGCTTGGAATATCAAAAAACATCAGATTTCTTGGCGTGCGCAAGGATGTGCCTGAGATTATGATGGCTATGGATGCGTTGCTTTTTCCATCCTTTTTTGAGGGTATGCCTAATGTTTTGATTGAAGCTCAGGCAACCGGGCTACATTGCATTACATCCGACACTGTAACAAAAGAAGCCAACATAACAGGTCTTGTTGATTATCTTAATCTGAAAGAAAATGCACGCATCTGGGCTGAAAAGCTTATGGAATATAGCAATGGATATGAAAGAAAAGATTATTCGGATATTTATGCTCAGAAAGGTTATGACATAAAAAGCTCAGCACAGAAATTTGTTGGTGCGGTTTTTGAAAACGAATGAAATCATATTATTGATTTTTAAGGAAAAGGTGTATTATGAATTTAGTAAATAATATGACAACAAATAACAATAAAATGAAAATAACCTTTGTGGGCTTGCTGTTTATGACATTTGTTATTTTGTGGAATTGCTATAATGGTGCTGCGGCTCTTGAGGTTCATTATATCGGTTGCAGTATTTTATTTGCATGTGCATTTGTAAGCCTGTTTATGGGAACCGGGAATACTACGCTTTCGATATATCCCGGATGCAGGGGACTGATATTTGTTGCACTCTATTATCTTGCAAGTCTTACGTGGGCAACTGATTTTAATAATGCAAGAATATATATATTTCCACTTTTGGTATTCGTATTATTGACAGTCGTAATGACAAACTATTTCGTAAGACTTGGTGATATAAGGCTGATTCATTTTACCATTGCAATTATGGGAATTGTTATGGCGATTGTTATTGTTACTAATGAAGGTGGATTCGCTGCTTTTTATCAAAATGCAACCAAGTCTGCTGAATTGGGACGTGGGATAACAAGAGTTGGCTCTAAACTATTGAATGCGAATACAATTGGATTAACAAGTGGTTACTCAGCTATTGTAATGTTTTTTTATGCCTTTTGCTATAAAAAAATATATTGTTACGCACTTATGATAGTACCGATTATGGTTTTGATGGCAAGCGCAAGCAGAAAGGCGATTTTAATTCTTGCTATTGGTATATTTCTTGTTGTCTATTTTAAGATGAAAGATGAAAAAAATATTCAGAAATATCTGAAATATATATTTGGTGTTTTATTTGTACTTGTTATATTAAGTTTTGTCATGTCACTTGATATAATGTATACAACTTCCAAGCGAATGAGTGAATTCCTCAATTTCTTTGGTGATGATATAAATGCAAAAGTAGATACATCAACGCTGACAAGGTGGAAAATGATTGAAAATGGATGGAAGCAGTTTTTATATAAGCCTTTCTTTGGAATAGGGATGGGCAATACACGAATATTGTACAAAGTAAAACTGAATTTTGAAACATATGCACATAATGATTATATAGAGCATTTAGTGAATGGCGGAATTGTTGGTTTTTTGCTGTATTATTCAGTTATATTTAAGTTAATCAAAGATCATATTCATTTGATGAAGATAGATAAAGACCCAAGTCTTATTATTTCATTAGTATTTATAATATTGCTTCTTATTATGAATTTTGCGATGGTTTCTTATTATAGTGATTTGACTACGTATATGTTTTTTATACTGTGGATATCACAGGTAGAGCTAAAAAGGAAACAGCTTGAAAATCAAAGCTGACGGAAAGATATAATTATACTGTTGAGGGGAATACTTATGGTTAAAATAATAACAAAAATTAAAAAAGCTGTTAAAAGACCATCACTGATTATACAATATATATTATCATTAAAATGTGTTTCGAAGTGTATTCCTGACAAGCTTTTTCTGAAAGTGAAATTCAGGCTTACTTTGAATAAAAAATTAAATTTGAAAAATCCTCAGACATTTAACGAGAAATTACAATGGCTTAAATTGTATGATCGTAATCCTGAACATACTATGATGGTTGATAAATATAAGGTCAGAGAATATATATCTGATGTTTTGGGAGAGGAGTATCTTATTCCTCTTTTGGGAGTTTGGGACAATCCTGATGATATAGACTTTGAAAAGCTACCGGAACAATTTGTGTTGAAGTGTAATCATAATAGTGGAGTAGGTATGTATATATGCAAGGATAAATCAGAACTTGATATTGCTAAAGTCAAAGGTGAATTAAAAAAAGGATTGAGAGAAAATTATTTTTTGCGTAATAGAGAATGGCCATATAAAAATGTTGACAGAAAAATAATTGCCGAAAAATTTATGGTTGATGAATCCGGAACAGAACTCAAGGATTATAAATTCTTTTGCTTTGATGGAGAGCCTGAGTACCTTTTTATTGCAACAGACCGCCATACTGATACCAAGTTTGATTTTTATAATATGGACTTTGAACATCTTCCGTTTACGAACGGTCATGAAAATGCTAATCGTGAATTGAAGCGGCCGATAGGATTTGACACTATGGTAGAATGTGCCAGAAAGCTTTCAAAGGGACTAAAGCATGCAAGAATTGATTTTTATGACATAAATGGCAGGGTGTATTTTGGAGAAATTACTTTTTTTCACTGGAGTGGATTTGTTCCGTTTGAACCCGAAGAATGGGATTACGAATTTGGGAAAAAAATAAATTTGTAGGTAAGTAGCGACTTTTTTTAGAGGAGAACACAATGAGTAATGTAGAAGTGAGTGTTTGTATTATAACCTACAGACACGAAAAATATATTAGACAGGCTCTTGACAGCGTTTTTGCGCAAAAAACGAATTTTGACTTTGAGGTAATTGTCGGAGAAGATGCTTCGCCGGATAATACGCGTGAAATACTTCTTGAATATAAAAAAAAATACGGTGACAAATTAGTGTTGGTGCTTCATGATGAAAATGTTGGAGTAAGTAAAAACTCTCAAAGTGTTCAGCGTAAAGCACAGGGGAAATACATAGCCTCTCTTGAAGGTGATGATTATTGGATTGACGATTGTAAATTGCAAAAACAATATGATATTTTGGAAAAATCCCATGAATATAGTGCTTGTTGCCACGATATAATGAGCATTACTTCAGATGGAAAGGTTATAACACCATCTTCGCTGAGACTAAGAAAAGACAAGGTCAAAACAATGAAAAACTGGCTTCGTGAGGGTTATACTGTACACACATGCTCTATTTTCAGAAGAAATTTTTTTCCATTATATGACGAAAAGTACATAAAGCTCAGAACGGCAGAGCCAACTATGGGTGATACAATAACCTTTACCCTTCTATATGATGCCGGTGCAATTTATGTTCTTAAGGATGTTATGGCGGCACATCGTGCACCGGCTCCTGTGGATACATCTAGCTTTAGCTTCAATCAGAAGAAAAAGGCGATTGAATATACTCATATGATGATTAGAATTGTTCATAATATTGAAGAATATTTGGATTATAAATATGATTTAGATCAAATTATTTGCAACAGAATTTCATACGTTAAGCTTTTAAAAATTTTAGGTTCAACAATTTATGACAGAGCAGAAATGAAAAAAATAATGAACTCTATTTCGTTAAAAATGAAGGTTATGGTTTATGCAAAGCTTGTAAGAAGATTGTTTTTAGGCGTATTGAAAAAACTGAGGTTATATCATGGATAGTAAAGAATTATCAAAAAAAGTTGTAAACGGCATGAAGTGGAAATCCATTGAAAGATTATTTCTACAAGTTATAAATGCCGTGACTCCGATGGTTTTGGCAAGAATACTTATGCCGGAGGATTTTGGTACTGTTGCTATTCTTTCTGTATTCATTTCGATTGCCAACACTTTTGTCAATAACGGTCTTTGCAATTCCATAATCCAGAAAAAAGAAAGTGATAACACCGATTGCAGCACAGTTTTTTATACTCAGTTTGCAATTGCCCTTATTTGTTATGCAATACTGTTTGGCTATGCACCTTTGATTGCTGGAATGTATGATAATCCTGAGCTTTCTGCTATGCTTAGAGTTATGTCACTTTCAGTAGTTATAGGTTCTTTTGGAGCAATGCAGATAACCGTAATGAAAAAAAATATGGAATTTCATAAGAGTTTTGCCATATACGGCTCTGCAACTGTAGCATATGGTTTGGTAGGGATTTCTATGGCATACCTTGGATTTGGATGTTGGAGTCTTGTGTATGCCGGTTTGGCAAACAGTCTGTTCCAAACTCTGGCTGCTGTGATTATGGTCAGATGGAAGCCGATGGTTACATTTTCATTTTCGAGACTCAAAACACTTTTCAGCTATAGCTGGAAGCTTACGGTGGGGTGGCTTGTTGGTACTTTGCATCAGGATTTGTACACACTCGTTGTGGGCAAAAGATTTTCAAAAGTAACTCTTGGTTACTACAATCGTGCCGGAAGCTTTCCGCAGATTATTGTCAAAACAATAACCGAGGTAGTAGATGGGGTTATGTTTCCTGCTATGTCTAGAATTCAGGATGACCAGGTGAAACTCAAAAGTGCGGCGCGTAATCTTATAACAATGAATTCCTATTTGATTTTTCCGCTATTTTTCGGTCTTGCGGCAACTGCAGAAAATATGGTGACGCTTCTTATCACAGAAAAATGGCTTCCGTGCGTACCTATGATGCAGATTATCTGCATAACATATTCACTCAATTCGCTCAATAATTCAAATATGCAGGTTTTCAATTCTATGGGGAGAAGTGATATTTTTATGAAGTTTGAGCTCATAAAAAGAGGCATTTCTATTATACTGCTAGTTGTGACTTCATTTATTAGTATATATGCGGTTATATTGGTGCTACTTATGATGGCGGTTATTTCAAATATGATGAATGCTTTTCAGAATAATAAGCTCTTGGGCTACAAATATTCTGAATTTCTGAAAGATGCATTACCATCATTTTTGCTTGCAGCGGTTATGGCAATATGCACATGGTGTGTCGGATTTGTTGCTCTGCCGGCAATAGTGTCGCTGCTTTTACAGATTGTGTGCGGTGTGGCTGTGTATTTTGCTTTGTCGTATATTTTAAAATTTAAAGCTTTTAGTATTTTGATAAATATTCTGAGGAAAAGAAATGGATAGAACAGATGTGTGTGTGCTGAATTCTGCGTGTGTTTTTGAGCTTAAAAAGTTTCTCAGCACAGCAGACAGCGACTTCCCCATACCTCTAAGCCGTAAAACAGATCTTGGGAATCTGGCTCACAAACTTTTGAAAAACGGACTTGCTATGGTAATCATAAACGGCTCGGATATTGCATCCGGATGTTTCGGTTATGCAAATGATGTTGAAAGCAAAGTGGCATATATTTCTGTAGTGGCAACTCTTAAAGATTTCAGAGGAATGGGTCTTGCTGAAAAATGCATCAGAGTTTTTCTTGATGAAGCCAAAAAGCTGAATATGGAATCAGTTGTATTATATACTCACAACACAAATCAAGGCGCTGTAAAGCTTTATGAAAAAATAGGATTTATTAAAATTCCGTCAGACAGATACGGCGATATTAAAATGACTTTTGATTTAAGGTGAAAGCAATGAATATATTGATAACTTCTGTGGGCAGAAGAGGTTATATGATAGAATATCTTAAAAATGCACTTGGCGGTGACGGAGAGGTTCATGTTTCAAATTCGCAGTATACCTATGTTTTTGAATATGCCGATAAATCAGTTATTACTCCGCTTTGCTTTGATAAGGAATACATACCTTTTATTAAGGACTATTGCAGAGAAAATAATATTGATATTATCATATCCCTTTTTGATGTTGATTTGCCGATTTTATCTAAAAATAAAGAAGAGTTTGAAAAAGATGGGATAAGGGTTATTGTTTCCGACTATGATGTGATAAGAATATGCAATGATAAATGGCTGACATATAAGTTTTTGAGTGAAAACAATTTCTATACGCCTAAAACCTACATAGATATTAGCATGCTTCAGGATGATATACAAAAAGGCGAGATTTCTTATCCTATAGTTATAAAACCAAGGTGGGGCATGGGATCTATAGGCGTTTTTACTGCCGATAATGAAGAAGAACTTATAGTTCTCTACCGCAAAGCCAAAAAGGCAATGATGAATTCATATCTCAAATATGAATCAAAGGAAGACATGGAGCATTCAATTGTGTTGCAGGAAATGCTCACGGGTCAGGAATATGGTATGGATGTTATAAATGACCTTGAAGGCAATTTTGTTTCGGCAGTTGTAAGAAGAAAAATTGCAATGCGTGCCGGTGAAACGGATATCGCTCATATTGAAAACAATAGCATTCTTCTAAGTGAGGCGGCGCGTCTTGGCAGAATTCTCAGACACACAGCAAATCTCGACTGTGATGTTTTTCTTGTTAATAATACGCCATACATTCTTGAAATGAATGCGCGTTTTGGCGGAGGATATCCGTTTAGCCATATAGCCGGTGTTGATTTACCTCTTGCAATTGTGAAATGGGTTAAGAAAGAAGACGTTGACGTTGGTGAAATGCTTACTGCTAAATCGGGAGTAAAAGCATATAAGAATATAACACTAGAGATAATTGAAGAATAACTTATGAATGGAGATTACGTTATATGAAAGCATTGGTATTAGCCGGACAGTATGCACAGATTGCTCTTATAGAAGAATTAAAGAGCAGAGGAATAGAAGTTTTGCTTGCAGATTGGTATGAAAATCCGGTTGCAAGAAAATATGCCGATAAATTTTATCAGGTTTCCACTCTTGATGTTGAAGCAATAACCGATGTGGCAAAAAAAGATAAGGTTGATTTTCTTATTACCGTTTGCACAGATCAGGCGCTTCACACCGTTGCGCGTGTGTCGGAAGATTTGGGATTGCCGTGCTATATTGATTACAAAACAGCACTTAATGTAACCAATAAGGCATATATGAAAAGCGTTTTTGAGAAAAACGGTATTCCGACTTCAAGACATATCATATCAGGAAGCCTTGAAGAAAACATGATTTCTCATCTTGAATATCCTTTGATTGTGAAGCCGGTTGATTGCAATAGCTCAAAAGGTGTGAAGAAGGTATATAATTTTAAAGATTGCAAGAAAGCATTTGATGATGCTATAGGCTATAGCCGTACCAACACAGCTGTTGTTGAAGAATTTGCAGAAGGTGTTGAGATAAGTGTTGATGCTTATGTAGAAAACGGCAAGGTGAATATTCTTGCGGTTTCAAAATCTGAAAAGATAGCTAATGACGATAAGTTTGTGATTTTCAGAGGCGGATATCCGGTAAAAGAAGCGGAAAGTGTTAGGGCTGAGATTGAGGAAACCGTTCAGAAAATTGCAGACTCATTCGGTCTTAAAAACACCCCTATGCTTATTCAGCTTATAACTGACGGAAAGAAGATAAGTATTCTGGAATTTAGTGCACGCACCGGTGGAGGAGTTAAATATATCCTTGTGAAAAAAGCAAGCGGATTTGATGTTATAAAGGCGGTTGTTGATCTCACTCTTGGGAAAAAACCGCATTTTGAAGGTGTTAAAACCGAAGCGGAATATCTGATGAATGAGTTTATATATTGCAAACCCGGAATTTTTGATCATCTTGATGGTTTTGAAGAATTAAAAAATGCCGGTGAAATATATGATTATTATTTATTTACGTGGAAAGGCGCAGAGTTTGATTCAGTAGAAAACAGCGGTGACCGTGTTGGAGGTTTTACGGTGTGTGCAGATTCATATGATGAGCTTATCCGGAAACATAATAAAATAGTTGAAAACATAAGAGTAATCAGCAATACAGGAGAAGATATGATGAGACATGATCTTCTTAATGTGATAAATTTGAGTAAGGAGAAATAAAAATGCCCGGAGTATTAATGTATCTGGCAGTAATGCTTATTGTTATATGCATTTGGTTTATGCTTTTTAAAAGACCTATATATGAAGCAGTGCTTGTGAGTTTCATCAGCCTTGTTGCTCTTACGAATTCGTGGGCACGAATTGGTTCATACATACAAAATGGACTTGAAACATCACTTATATATTCAATGGTTGTGTTTGTTGCGATGTCTGTGTTGCTTACCAAAACAAAGATTATAGACAGTTCTGTTGCGATAATACTTGCGCTTCTCAGTAAAGTTACCGGTGGCGCAGGATATGTGTCGGTTGTTGCAAGCAGTTTTATGGGTGCTCTTTCAGGAAGCGGTCCGGGAAATGTTATGGCAACAGGCACCATAACCATTCCTGCGATGATTAAATCAGGATTTCCACGTGAGCTTGCTGCCAATATCGAAAGTTCATCAAGTTATCTTGGAAACGCAATTCCGCCGTCAACCAATATTGTTGCAGCGCTTGGAGCTTTTATGGCACTCTATCCTGATTCCGGTATAACAACCGGGCAGTTCTGGATTGTGTGCTGGGGATGTGCAATATGGTTTATAGTGCAAAGACTTATTACGGTTTATGCATTTTGCAAGTATTATAAAGTAAAGCCTATGGATGATGACAAAATCCCCGGTCTTTCTGAAACCATAAAACAGGGATGGCAGGGATTATTGCTTCCGGTTATAATTCTTCTGCCGTTTTTGCTTGATTTTATGTATAAGGAAACATTTTTCACTGAACGTCTTGGTGAGCAGGGGGCAAAGTATTTCTCGAGTTCAATTCTCTATTTTATAGCGGGGATTGGAGCTTTTTATGCAGTTATTGTTCATAAGAAAAAAAGTGAAGTAACACCATCAAAAATAGCAAAAATGTTTGCGGGAAGTATAAAGAGTATTTCTCCAACAGTTGCAACGTGTATGTTTGGCTATATGATTGGAGCTTTGTTTGCTGATCTAAACGTTTCTGCTGAAATACAGACTGTGATATCATCACTCAGTATGGGTAAGGTTGGCACTGTTTTGATTATTACACTTCTGGCGTGTTTTATGGGAATGGTTATTCCCGGGTCGTCGCTTGTGGCGATGTTTGGTGCAGTGTTTATAAGTTTGTTTGAAACTGTTGGAATAAATCCGCTTATTTCAGCGGCAATGCTACCGTCGATTTGCGGTGTTATGTGTGGCATTACGCCGCCTCTGGCACTTGGTATGTATGCCGGAATGACGCTTGCTGAATCAGATTTTTCAAAAACCGTTAAAAATAATTTATGGTGGGTTGCCGCGCAGTATCTCGTGCAGGCGGCAATACTGCTTGGACTTTTGCCGGTTTTGGGTGCATAGGGAGGAATTTGAATTGAAGATTATTCTTAAAAAAATATCGGATATTTTGGCTGTGATTTTCGGCTACGGAATTATGATATGTCTCTTTGCCGGCGGAATATCATTTGTTGCTTATGCGGCGGCACTTATAATCGGTGGTGATATGGCTGAGCAAATATGCCATTTTGTGTATAAGATTTTTTATCCGTACATTGTGTATGCCACTTCAATTCTTGTGCTTATAGGGATAATTAAAATGTATCTTTGCGGAGAAACCGCTTTGAAAGCATCAGGAAAAAAATAAACGAAGAGAGAAAACATTATGAAAAGAATAAACGTAACCCGCTCGTCAATGCCATCATATGAAGAGTATTGCGAGGCGATAAAACCGATATTTGAATCAAGGCATCTTACCAATATGGGGCCTTTGCATAATGAACTTGAAAAAGAGCTTTGCGGTTATCTGAAGTGCGAAAATATATCACTTTTTACCAATGGTCATCTTGCGCTTGAGGCTGTGATAAAAGCAATGGGGTTAAAGGGAGAGGTTATCACAACCCCGTTTACTTTTGCTTCAACAACACATGCAATTGTAAGAGCAGGATTAACACCTGTGTTTTGCGATGTTGAACCGGACACATATACGCTTGATGCATCTGAAATTGAAGCGCTTATAACGGAAAATACATCTGCTATTATTCCTGTTCATGTGTATGGAAGCGTGTGTGATGTTGAGGGAATTGATAAAGTTGCAAAAAAATATGGATTAAAAGTAATATATGATGCGGCTCATGCTTTTGGTGTGGAAAAAGACGGGAAAGGGATTGCACAGTGGGGCGATGCATCAATGTTCAGCTTTCATGCAACGAAGGTATTTAATACCATAGAGGGCGGATGCGTTGTATATAAAGATGAAAGCCTTACTCAGAAATTGCAGTTTGAAAAAAATTTTGGAACCCTTAGTGCAGATTGCTATGCCTCTGTTGGCGGTAATGCCAAAATGAATGAATTTCAGGCGGCAATGGGGATTTGCAACCTCAGATATGTTGATGCAGAAATAGAAAAAAGAAAAAAAGCTGTTGAAAGATATACCCAACGTTTAGGCGGGATAGATGGCTTAAAAATATGGAAGCCTCAGGAGAATATTAAATGCAATTATGCATATTTCCCTGTTGTTTTTAATGAAAATGTGTTTGGGAAATCCCGGGATGAAGTGAGCGAAAAGCTCAGCAATAATAATATATTTGCAAGGAAGTATTTTTATCCTTTAATAAGCGATTTTGATTGCTACAAAGACGAGTTTGATTCTTCAAAAACTCCTGTTGCAAAGAAAGTGTCGGAACAGATTCTGACACTACCTTTGTATGCAGATTTAACAGATGATGATGTTGATTTGATTTGTGATATTATTTTAAAATAAGGTTGAGAGGTGGACTTATGAAAGGAATAATTTTGGCAGGCGGAAGAGGAACAAGACTTTATCCTATGACGAAGGTTGTATCAAAGCAGCTTCTGCCGATATACGACAAGCCGCTTATATATTATCCGCTTTCAATTTTGCTTCTTGCCGGAATAAGAGATATTCTTCTTATTTCAACTCCGGCAGATATTGGGCATTATGAGGAACTTTTGGGTGACGGAGGCAGAATAGGAGTTAATATTGAATACAAAATTCAGCCTGAGCCAAAAGGTCTTGCAGAGGCATTTATTCTTGGTGAGGAGTTTATTGGAAATGACAGTGTGTGCCTTGTTTTGGGAGACAATGTGTTCTATGGGCAGAATCTCACAAGAACTTTAGAAGACGCAATTAAAAATAATGAAGGTGCAACTGTTTTCGGATATCCCGTTGCGAATCCAAAAGATTTTGGGGTTGTGGAATTCGATGAAGAAATGAAAGTTGTATCATTGGAAGAAAAGCCGGAAAAACCAAAATCCAAATATGCTGTGCCAGGGCTTTACTTCTACGACAACTCAGTTATTGAAATTGCAAAAAATGTGACGCCTTCGGCACGCGGAGAGCTTGAAATAACTGCGGTAAATAACGAATATTTAAAACGCGGAAAGCTTAAGGTTAAGCTTTTTAACCGCGGAATGGCATGGCTCGACACGGGTTCTCCGTCGGGTATGCTTAAAGCCAGCGAATTTGTTGAAACGATTCAGTGTATGCAGGGTTTATACATAGCGTGTATCGAGGAAATTGCGTGGCGGCGTGGCTTGATAGACACAAATCAGATTCGCAAAATAGGAGAAGAACTTAAAATGACAGATTACGGTAAATATATTTTATCGCTTGCTGATTCTGAATAAAGAGGTATTACTATGAAAATTCTTGTTACCGGTGGTGCCGGATTTATTGGAAGTAATTTTGTTTACTATATGCTTAAAAATCATCCCGACTATGAAATAGTGTGTCTTGACGCGCTCACATATGCGGGGAATCTTGAAACGCTCGATGAAGCAATGAAAAATCCTCAATTTGCTTTTGTTAAGGGTGATATAACCGACAGAGAATTTGTGTTTGAACTTTTTGAAAAAGAAAGGTTTGACAAGGTTGTGAACTTTGCGGCAGAAAGCCATGTTGACAGGAGCATTGAAAATCCGGAGGTCTTTTTGAAAACAAATATTCTCGGAACTCAGGTTCTGATGGATGCAAGCCTTAAATTCTCTGTGGAACGATATCATCAGGTTTCAACAGATGAAGTATA
>JAZSOL010000171.1:0-8573 GCA_045536915.1 Clostridia bacterium | reverse complement strand
GAAGTATATTTAACAGACTCCGAAATAAGACACCTGTTGATGATTTTGTTGTTACGAACTTCTACTCTCATATTCCGGGAAAGTAGAAAAACGGGCATTGCGAGGTAAGAAGATAAGGCTGTAGCAAAATGATTTTTCCGGGACGTCCGGGAGGCCGTCCCCTACATATATTGTGTACATAGTATATATACACAGCAATTTGTAGGGTTCGGCGTCCTCGACGAACCGTTATTTTTCATTTTGATATAGCCTCTTTTCTTTTTATCCGCACGCTCGTCACTTAGCGGAAGAATTTGTGATAAAAGATTTTGTCTGTTTGATGGAGGTTGAACTTTATTGAGAAACTCTAACTAAAGGATAGTCGTTATATGAAAAGGATTTGCCTTTTAAAACAGTTTCAATACAATCCATGCATGAGGTTTTAGCTGTGTTATTTGATTCTGCAATGAGTGTTATTTCACCGACTTTCCAAGCCAAAACAAGGGAAATTTTGTTGTTACAAGCAATTGCTGATGCAATTTCCTATACAATAAAATAATTAGTGTTCAAAAATATCAAGAACTTTTTGAACACTAATTTTAAAAATTGTGTTTATAATATCCTGAAAAACAGGGACTTTTTACAGCCACTTTTTTCAGTCTTCCAAAAACATTTTATTTAGTTTCTTTATTCTGTCGGCACACATATACCACGACGGGTCTTCCGGTCCCATACATGTTCTTATAACCGTGCCCCACATTCCGAATTCCTTATATTTCTTAATTGCTTCTTCAACGAGTTTCCAATAGGTTTCGGATTTTTCTTCCCATATAAGCTCTTTGTGGCCTATATAGCTAACGCCCTCACCGCAAACAACGGGCACATTCGGATAGGGTTTAAGATTTTTGCGCACGTTTTCAAGATTATCTTCAACAGCTTTAATATAGTCGTCATATTTTTCAATGAGCTTTTCTTCGAGATATTTTTCCATAAGAGGGATTTTGGCTGAGTCGAGATTATTGTAGAGTGCTTCTCTTTCATACCAGTCGTCCGCCGCCGGCAGTCTGCCTTTTCTTGTCAGGCGAACGTCTTTCTGGGTAAACTTGTTTAAAATAAGCTCGTCTCTGTGTTCATTTATAACGAGGTCGTATATGTTCCACATATAGTATGCATGGAAGTTATACACATCCATAGTCCCCGGAATCTGCCTCGGGTCATCCCACGGGGTATAGGAATCATAGCCTATTAAAAGCTGAGGGTGTTTTTCTTTGAGCCACAAAACAGCATCTTCGTGCTCTTTTCTGAACACTGCAATTTCTTCGTCGGTGAGCTTGTTGCGGTTGCCGTAGCCGTTTACAAACGGGAGACCGTTGGCTTCATTGAAGATTTCCACAAACACAATGCGGTCATCATATCCTTTTTCTTCAAGCTCTTTTAATATGTAGTGATGATAAAGTGCAAAGGTTTCAAAGCGCTTGTGTGGGTCGAGTCCGCAAAGCTCATCGGTGAGCGGGTCGCCCTCGGGATGGAACCAGAAAGTATGCAGATAATACCATGACGAAAGAATCAAATAAACATCATATTTTTTTGCTGCTTCGCAGAGTTCAAAAAGTCTTGAAAGCAAGTCGCATTTTCCGCCGTCGCCAAAAATGTGTTGCTGGCGGAGTGTTTTTTCAAATTCGCCAAAATGGTGCATAAGCTCAACCGGACCTCTTCTGTTGCCGTTGATGTCGTGGCAAAGTCCGGCACCATCGTCTATGCGTATGCAGTTGAAACCTCTTTCGGCATGCTCTTTAACGATTTTATCAAGGTCATGATATGCCGCACTCTCGCCGGGAGTATCAAAAAGCAAAAAAAGCGGAAAGCTTATGGTAAGTCTTTTAGGAAGATTGTTTTTCATAATATTGCCTCTTTTCTGTATATATATTCTATTTTACCACGCAATAAGCATAAAATATATAAAATATTTGCCACAAAATATGAAAATACAATCATTTTAATAATTATTTCCCAAAAACCGCATCGCTTATGCGTGCAAATTCTTCAAGGCCTAAGGTTTCTCCGCGGCGTTTTTCGTCTATGCCGAGATTTTGAAGAATTTCCGAAATTTCCTGCTTTGATTTTGGTATTGCCGGACTATTGGAAAGAGCATTTAAAAGAGTTTTCCGGCGCTGGCCGAATGCAGCTTTAACTATTTTGAAAAATCCTTTTTCATCCATAACATCCACCGCCGGTTTATCGAGAATATCAAGCGATATTACCGAAGACGATACCTTGGGCTGAGGTATGAAACACGAGGGTGCAACGTGGGTTATCATTCTCGGTGAAGAATAGAAATTAACTGCAACGCTCAGCGCTCCGTAATCTTTAGTTCCCGCTTTTGCGCATATTCTTTCGGCAACCTCTTTTTGAATCATAATGGTGAGAGATTTAATATCGAGGCGGCTTTCAAGGATGTTCATTATTATGGGAGTGGTGATGTAGTAGGGAAGATTTGCGGCTATTCTAACCTCACCCGATTCAAATTCATCTTCAATTATTTTTGAAAGGTCGGTTTTCAACACGTCAGCATTTATCACCTTGAAATTATCAAAATCCGAAAGATTATTTTCCAAAATAGGAACCGCCGACGAGTCAATTTCTATGGCAACAACCTTTTTTGCGTTCATACAAAGCCTTTGAGTGAGCACACCAAAACCCGGTCCTATTTCTATAACGTTGGTTTCCTTTCCGATGCCGGAGCTTAGAACCATTTTTTCAAGAACAGATTCATCAATAAGAAAATTCTGACCCAGAGATTTTGAAAAACCAAAACCGCTTTCGGCAAGAATTTCTTTTATAACCTTAACAGAAGCAAGATTTCTCATACTTAAATTCCCCTTATTTTTTAACTATTTCATCAGAATCAAGAATCACGGTTACCGGACCATCATTTAAAATCTCAAGTTGCATATCAGCACCGAACTGCCCGGTCTGAACTTCTTTTTCAATAAGAGTGCGGCATATTTCAACAAATTTTTCATAAAGCTCATTTGCCTCTGCCGGAGCTTTTGCACCCGTAAACGAAGGACGTCTGCCTTTTTTGCAGTCTGCATACAGAGTAAACTGCGAAACCACAAGAAGCTCGCCTTTAATATCAAGAAGCGAAAGATTCATTTTATCGTCTGAATCCGTGAATATTCTTAAGTTAACCATTTTTTCAGCCATGGGCAAAAGAAGCTTTTCATCATCGGCCTCACAAAATCCCACAAGTGCCATAATTCCGTTTGCAATTTTGCCTTTTATTTCGCCATCAATACTCACAGAAGAATGCCTTACTCTCTGCAATAAAATTCTCATAAAACTTTTCCTTTCTCAAACAAAAAGACGCAAAAGCCGGGCTTTCGCATCTTTAATGCTTTATTTTTTAATTGTCTGATTTTTTAGCCGAACCGCCTTTTCTGATTTTACTGTATTTAACAGTATGGAGGGTTATGGTAAGAATACCGTAAACAACATTGATTGCCCACAGACCAAGAATAATATACTTACTCTGAAAAACCTTGCTGATTTTCATGGCAAATTCGCTTATGATTATAGTGCCGTCTGCTGAGTTTTTAACAAGCCCCGGAATTCCGGAAGCACCATTTTTAAGAAAATAATATCCCAAAGCCATAATCAGGAAAAATGCAGTGTATTCAAAGAAATATTTTTTCTTGCAGATAATTCCCAAAACAAGAGTTGCAACACCAACGAGTGCAAATGCTATCTCCGTGAAGAGCAAAACGCCCTGCGCCTTAATAAAATCTACCGTAATAAGATTCTGCACATAAAGCAGAACAAAAAATGAACATATTACCACCGCCGTGGAAATCAATGTGATATTGGATTCCTTTTCAAGTGCTCTGTTTTTTTCGCTTATATTTGTCATATTAAACTCCGTTCTATGCATATTTTCAGTTCTACCAGTCTCCCAGTTCATACAAAACCGCTGAAACTGCCGCAATGGGTGCCGTTTCCGTTCTGAGGATTCTCGGACCTAAAGTAACGATTTCAAAACCGCTCTCCAACGCCCTTTCCACCTCCGACGAATCAAACCCGCCCTCGGGACCTATGAATATGCAAATATCCTTTGCATTAGTATTTTTTTTGAGTACCGTTTTGATGCTGTTTTCCTTTTCGCCCTCATAAGGCAAAAGCTTAAGGTCGAAAGCAAAAGCCTCGCTGACCGCTTTTTCAAAGCTTACCGCTTCGCCGACTTCGGGGATTATTGCTCTGCCACACTGTTTGGCGGCTTCAAACGCAATTTTTTGCATACGCTCCTGCTTTTTTGCCTTGTCCTTATCTTTAATAAGAGCAACGCACCTTTTCATTGCAACCGGAACAATTTTCACAGCGCCGAGTTCGACGCATTTCTGAATAACCGTTTCGAGCTTATCTCCTTTAGGCACGCCCTGATAAAGCGTAATTCGAACGGGCGGCTCAGAAATCGAGGGTGCTTTTTTGAGAATCCACAAAACAACCTCATTTTGCGTAATTTCCCTGACACTGCAGAGATAATCCGTTCCGGCTTTGTCGCAAACGGTGACTTCTTCATCCTCACGGATTCTGAGAACCCTTGAAAGATGGTGAGCATCATCTCCGGTTATAACAACCTTATCTGATTCAATTGCAGATGAATCCACAAAAAACCTGTGCATCAATTTCACCTCACAACTAAATATTATATCAAGAATATACCTGTTTCGTCAAGTGTTTTTTTTACTTTTTAAAAATTACACTTAACAGCCGCCCATCCTCCGGCTTCATTAATGTGGGAAACACTGATGTTTTCTTCATCCATAGCGCATATAACATCAGGAAGTCTTTCGGCTATAATTCCCGAGCAAACAAAGGTTCCGCCCTTTTTGATTAGCTTTTTAACAATCGGCAGAAGTCCTATTATAACATCTGCAACGATGTTTGCAACAATGCATTCATATTTTCTTTCTGAAAGCTTTTCAACCAATGCTTCATCATTTAAAATATCACCTGTTGACACATGATATTTCGAAACGTCAACATTATTTTTGAGTGCGTTTTCAATTGCAACGTGCTCCGCCGCCGGGTCAATATCGAGAGCATAGGCTTCCTTTGCGCCCAGAAGAAGAGATATAATCGAAAGAATACCGCTTCCGCATCCTATGTCTAAAACTGTGGTGTCGGAGCTTACGGCATCTTCAAGCTCTTCTATGCAGAGCTTTGTGGTATGGTGAGTTCCGGTGCCGAAGGTCATTCCGGGATTTACCGTAAACACAATCCTGTCGGTTTCGCCGTCAAACGGTTCCCACTCGGGCTGAATAAGAATTTTTTTGCCAACGCTGAGAGGTTTAAAATATTTTTTCCAGTTGTTCGCCCAGTCCTGTTCGTTTATGTTTTCTGTTTCAAATTCAAGTCTGCCCCATTTTTCCGAGCCGTCTCTGTTTTTCAGAAGTTCGAGAGCGGATTTCAGAGAAATAAGAGTCTCGGGAAGATTTTCATTTGTTTCGATGTAGATATTAACCCTGGTCTCCTTTGCTTTTTCTTTCAAAAGCTCATCATCAACATAATCCCAGTATTTTTTGTTTTCTTCCA
Organism: Clostridia bacterium; assembly: GCA_045536915.1. Taxonomy (GTDB): domain Bacteria; phylum Bacillota; class Clostridia; order UMGS1810; family UMGS1810; genus RGIG1828. The sequence continues at coordinate 3,002 of JAZSOL010000171.1, read as the reverse complement.
GAAATTCTTTAAACTCCTGCTCGTCCTCAATTTCTATCCCCGTGATACCGAGGTCATAGAGCATATCCGAAACATATTCTATACCGTCATTTGACGTGAAAATGCTGATTTTTGTCCATTCCATTTTCAGCCCTCCTGTTCAATTTTTGAAAGTGTAGCATCCACAACTGCAAGTTTAACTGTTGAAAGATATCTTTCAGGGCATCCGAGTGCCTTATTATACATTTCCTTTGCGCCTTGTGTATCACCGAGTTTCTCAAGCACCTGACCATAGTTATAGTAGGCTTCAATAAACTCCGGTGTGCCGAGTGCGAAAAGCTCTTCATACATTTCTTTTGCCTCTTCAACTCTTCCCTGATTAAGATACACAAGTCCGAGGTTATCTCTGATGCTCATATCACCGGAGTTGTATTCAAGAGCTTCAAGGCAGAATTTTTCAGCCGTGTCAATCTCATTTGCCATAATATAGAACACCCCGAGAGTTCCGTAGTGCACGGTTGAGCGGTATCCGTTGTTATAAATTTCCTCAAGCCTTTTTATGCCGTCTTTGATATCGCCTCTTTTCCACGATATGATAGCAAGATTAAGCTCAGCCGCCTGAAGATTTTGTTTGGTAAGCTTCTGCCTGCTCCTGTATAAAACCGAGTTTATGAGCTTTTCCGACTGAACTATATGACCATCTCTTAGTAAAAGATATGCATACACAAGTGCCTGCTGAGGTGCCATTCTGCCTGTGTCATAGGCTTTTTTGAGCCACTTGAATCCGGAAGAATGGTCGGTAAAATACTTTCTTCTTCCTATTATGGTGAAAATTTGAGGTTTAAAAATCAGAAACAGTGCTATTGCAGAGAGAATCATCATTGAAAACCCGCCGATGTTGCCCATATAGTCAAATCCGAGGGTAACCGCCATATACGGCAATCCAACAACAAGAATGACCGTGAATATTTTATTTAACATTTGTATCTCCTTTTATCTTGCCCAGAATTTTCCGTCGAGGCTTCTGTAGCGTATTGCTTCGGCAATGTGCGTTGCATTTATATCAGGTGCACCCTCAAGGTCGGCAATTGTGCGCGAAACCTTAAGAATACGCGCGTGAGCTCTTGCGCTTAAGCCGAGCTTTGTGAAAACATCCTTTAAAAGCGCTTTGCAGGTATCGTCTATGGGGCAAAACTCTTCAATTCCTGCGGCATTGAGCTGCGAATTGGAATAGATGTTCATGCCCTTATATCTTTCAAACTGAATCCGCCTTGCGTTTGCCACTCTTTCCTTTATCTCAGACGAATGTTCGCCTGTTCCCTTTCCTGAAAGCTCGTCAAACTTAACCGACGGAACCTGAACCTGAATATCAAAACGGTCGAGCATAGGCCCCGATATTTTGCCGAGATATCTTTGGATATCTGCCGGAGAGCATTTGCACTCGCGCGAACTATCGCCAAAATATCCGCATTTGCAGGGGTTCATACTTGCAACAAGCATTGCACTTGCCGGAAAAGTTGCCGTTCCTGCCACTCTCGACACCGTGAAGCATCCGTCTTCAAGAGGCTGACGCATTGCTTCTATTGCATCCTTTTTAAATTCAGGAAATTCATCAAGAAAAAGCACTCCGCGGTGCGCAAGGCTGATTTCACCGGGTTTTGGAATTGAACCTCCGCCCGTGATGCTCACGTTCGACACCGTGTGGTGCGGACTTCTGAACGGTCTTGTTGTGATAAGTGAGGTGTTATGCGGCAAAAGTCCGGCTATTGAATATATTTTAGTTACCTCCAGAGCTTCTTCAAACGACAAATCCGGAAGTATTGAGGGGAGTCTTTTGGCTATCATGGTCTTACCCGAACCCGGAGAGCCAATAAGCAAACAGTTGTGCCCTCCTGCAGCTCCCACCTCTATTGCCCTTTTTGCACTTTCCTGCCCCTTAACATCGGCATAATCCTCAAGAAATTCTTCGTTTTGGCGGAAAATAGCCTCTATATCAACCGTTGTGCGTTCAATTTGCGCTTCTCCGTTTAAGTGAGCAGCAACCTCGCGAAGATTCGATGCTCCATACACCTCAACATCCGCCACAACCGCCGCTTCTTTTGCATTCGCCAAAGGAACTATGAGCTTTCTGATTCCCTTTGCTCTGGCTTCAACAGTCATAGGCAAAACGCCCTCTGCTTCTCTTATTGTACCATCGAGTGCAAGCTCGCCGAGAATCATAAATTCATCAATCGAATCGCAAACAATCTGCTTTGATGCCGCAAGAACCGCCACGGTTATCGGAAGATCAAGATATGCACCGTTTTTCTTCGTATTGGCAGGTGCAAGATTTATAACTATTCTTTTTTGAGGAAGCGAAAAGTTGCTGTTTTTGATTGCCGATTTGAGTCTTTCTTTCGATTCCTTTACAACCGTATCCGGAAGACCAACTATATCTATTCCCGGAAGCCCTGCATACATATCCGTCTCAACGGTTATAACAAAACCGTCAAGACCGAAAACAGAGCCGGAAAAAACTTTTGAAATCATATTATGTATTCATTCCTTTCGGATAGTACCACGGATTTAACTTCACTTGCACGCAAGGGCAAGCTTAGCTGACCGCAGGTCAATTTAGCTACGAAGTAATTTAGCGTGCATTAGCATATTTAGCTCGCGGAACGCGAATTTAGCTATAAACAGGGGGTCTTTGTATGAACAAATATGAAAACTTAATAAATAAATGCAAAGACCTGAAACTTGGTTTTTGCACCGATGTAAGCCTTGCAAACTACACCACCTTCCGCATCGGTGGAAAAGTACCTCTTATGGTAATACCCAAAAACAGCGATGAACTGAAACTCATTTTGTCCCATTTAAAGGAATTACCCTTTTTCGTACTCGGCAAAGGCTCAAATCTGCTCATTGACGATGAAGGCATCGATGCTGTTGCGGTACTTGTTTCAAACGATTTTTCAGAGTATGAAATCATAGACGACACCCTTATCTGCGATGCAGGACTTTCCCTTACAAAGGCTTCTCTC
>JAZSOL010000083.1:0-9608 GCA_045536915.1 Clostridia bacterium | reverse complement strand
GGAAATACCTGCTATTATCTCTATAACGGTCACGGCGACGTTGTTCAAATCGTGGATACATCAGGTAATATCGTAAATCAATATGATTATGATGTGTGGGGTAACTTTCTCGAAAAAGAAGAAACAATCCAAAATCATTTCACATACTTCGGGCAAACCTACGATGAAGCAACAGGACTGTATTATTTAAGAGCAAGATATTATGATCCCGCAACAGGAAGATTCACTCAACAGGATCCAGCTGAGGATGGATATAATTGGTATGTTTATGGGAATCAGAATCCGATTGTATTTGTGGATTCAAGTGGTTTTCGTTCAAAAGAAGCGTCTGATAAAATTATCAAAGATAACGCGGCGTATATCATCTCGGCTGCGGAAGAATTCGGGGTTAACCCGGGAATTTTAGCTGCGACTATTTATGCCGAACAACGACTGAATGTAGATTGGCGAGATGATTATATAGACCTTCATGTTGCAGATTTAGTTGACGTATCATTAGGAATAGGACAATTGAAAATTTCAACAGCTATTAAATTAGAAGATGCCGGCTACATAGACAAAACCGTATATTATGAGTGGCACGGTAATAATGTAGTGGATAATAGACGCAAGGGTGTTGTCACAAAGCTTTTGGATAATGAGACAAACATTCGATATGCAGCTGCTTATTTAAGATATTATCAGGATCGTTGGAAAGAAGCATATCCTGAAATTGATGGACGAACAGCTATTTTAGCAACTCTTTATAATCAAGGAGAACGAAAGTTGCCACATTCTGAACCAGTTTCCAATCCTTTCGGAGAATTTGCAAAAAATAATTACTACAACGCAAGAGAACTAATTGGATTAAAATAGGAGGTGCATTAAGATTGAAGAAATTATTAAAAATATTTACTATCAGTGTCTTTGTTATATTTTTGCTAATTTGGGGTATATCAATTTTAAAATGTGAGATTTTGACTTATCGTTATGGGAGTCAATTTAGCATAATATATCAGGAAAATACTATGATAGGTGAAATAGACTATTTAAAAGTGTTAAATTATTCAGACTCCACTGCACGAGTTTATTATGTATCGAAAAATCGTACCGGTGGTGATATATTGATTTTTTCAAGGTTGAGTAATGAGTGGAGATACGAAAAATGGGAACGAACAGTGTGGTCAAAAAGCGGTAGTGCAGATGGATTTATATGGCCTTACATTCGTTAGAATGATAACTCCTTAAGTTGTGCAATTGTGGAACGTCAGAGTGTCGAATAATTGTATTTGAAACGGGAACATGCAATAAAATAACGCAATAATAAAAAGTTGCAAAATAAGACATGTCCCCATTGGATTCTTATGACAGCAACGGCAATATCATTACGACAACAGAATCTGTAGGTGCAGCTCAAAATAGTGCAGCATACACCTATGATAAGCTTAATCGTATCTCATCAGTTGCCAGAACAAAAGGTGCTGATTCGTATTATGAATACGATGCAAGAGGAAACAGAAAAGCGAACTTTGAGCAGATAGATTTTATCTCGGAAGAAAATGCCGAATCCAGATACAGTGCAGAGGATAAACTGTATTATGCTGAGGTTGGCGAAAATGAAACATATATCGACTACTCATCAAACGGCTACAGATATGTAAAACAGGAAAACACAAAATATCCCGAATTCTATGTCTATGACCCATCCGGCAGACTTCTGGCAATAGCAAAACCGGTTACCCTTGTAACATCAGATGATACAAGAATTACTACACTGTATCCGACAACTCAATACATATGGGGACCCGACAGAGTTTTGACAAAAATCGATATTCTGACGAATGCAAGCTATTATTATCTGTATAACGGACATGGTGATGTTGTTCAGATTGTTGATACATCAGGCGCAATCAAAAACACGTATGATTATGACACATGGGGTAGCTTCCTGATGAAGGAAGAAACAACTGAAAACCACTTCACATACTTCGGACAAACCTATGATGAAACAACAGGCTTGTATTACTTAAGAGCAAGATATTATGATCCCGCAACAGGAAGATTCACTCAACAGGATCCGACAGAGGATGGGTATAACTGGTATGTGTATTGTTCGAATAATCCTGTTATATTTGCGGATCCATATGGATTATATGATAGAGAAGCTGCAGTTTCTTATGCACTTAAGTGGTATAATGGTACTAATACAGCTGAATATGAAAATTTCGGGAAAGATAATATGTCGGAGCTTATCAAAAGTGTTGTTAAATTTTACAATAAACTTACAAATAGTGGTTTATTTGGTGGAGATTGTACAAATTTTGTTTCACAGTGTTTAGTAGCAGGCGGATTAGAAATGAATTCTATGTGGCATTATTATAAGATATATGATTGGCACGGAAACAATGTTGTTGCAAATGGTAGAGATATGACTGCATCGTGGGCGGTTGCACCGAAGATGTTTGAGTTTTTTAGTAATCAATCATCAGGATTTATTAATGGGGAAGTTTTGGGAATTTGGAGCAATGAAGGAATGAAGTATAATATAAAGAATAATAATACACGAGCCGGAGATATTATGTTTTTTGCACCTAAATTAAATAGGCATATTCATCATGCAGCAATTATATCGAAAGTTGACCATAATGAAATTTATTATTCTGCTCACTCGGGACCTAGGGATTTTGAAAAATTATCTAATGGACATTTAAATGATGAAATGGTTTTTGTTGTTAGAATCAAAGATAATGCAATTAGGGGATATATAGAATGAAATACAAGATAGTGAAAAAAATATGTAACTACTTCATACTAATAGTGTGTATGATTTTATTTATGCAACTACTATCGTATTACCGAATGTATAAAGATACAGATAGTCTTGTAGAAGATTATTATGATGTTATTTATAATAGCAAAAAATCCGATATAGATTATGGTGAGTTACTCGTAGGATATGACTATTCAGATGATTACAATATTGAAAGTATTGAAAACGTAGATTTGGAACGTGATTTTGTGGAACATAATTATTACAAGGGCTATATGGATGTAAGATGTTCTTATAAAATTAATTTGCAAGAAACAGAAATTCCTCCCATAAATTCATGTAGGTATACAACACGTTGGTATATTGAAAAAATAAATGGAAGATGGCGTGTATACGCAATTTATCAATTGCATGGTGCACTAATGGTAAGAGTTGGAACGGGAGATGGAAGTGAGGATGGTATGCCACCTTTCATATCTCTGGATTAAGATTCATTGGGGACGGAGCAGTTTTGTTGCATTTTTGCAAAGCAAAATGCTGTGGAATCCACATATGACCGCCTCGGAAGAGTAGTTAAGGGAAAAGCGTATGCTTCTTATCCCGGTTTATTCGTTGAGGTTAAATATGCCTATGACCTTGCCGGAAATGTTGTTGGTATAACAGATGCAAATAACAATCTAAACGAAGACGGCTATACCCAAACCAACACCTAGCTTTTGGCAACTTTATATAATTTAGGGCATAGACATACATCGCCCAATTCAAATCCGAAATCAAATGATTTTGGGATTTTCGCCAGAGAAAATTATTGTCATGTACGTGGATTGATTGGATTAAAATAGGAGGTATTATGATGAGATCTTTAAAAATATCATTTATTGTTATTTTAATAATTCTTTTATGTTTTTGGGGGATTGAAATTTTAAAATGTGAAATTTCAACTTATAAACATGGACGCGAATTTAAAGATGTCTATCAGGAAGATACAATGATTGGAAACATTGAATATTTAAAAGTATTAAATTATACAGGAGATACTGCACGAGTATATTATGTTTCAGAAAAACATTCAGGTGGGGATATACTTGAGTTTTGTAAAGAAAGAGGTAAATGGCATTGTATTAGTTGGAATACAATATGGTCTGAAGGTGGAAGTGCAGATGGATTTGTATGGCCATATATTCGTTGACGGCTAGTCGGGATTCATTTGACACGTCAGACTGGGATTCATTGGGGACGTCAGACTGTGTAAAAACTTAAAAATTCAATTGAAGATATCGTCGTATTAAAATATATTTTTAAAATTTAAAAATTTCAATACCAAAAAAGGGGTATCGTCATGATTTTTACGAACGACCCGTCTCAAAGCTATGCGTGACAAGGCTTTGAGACGGGTTCGTTTTTTGCATAAATCCGCCCTTTTTTATTTTTAAAGTGTGATATAATAGATTTGTAAGCTGATGAGAGCAAAAAAAATTACCCTTGCACAATACCCAAAAACTCGAATCGGCTTTGGCTCCCGGGAAAGACCGGAGATTAACTTTAGATATGAAAGGGAATAAAATGAAAAAAGATTTTGAATTAGAGCTGACAATGTTTGACGCAGGCGCCGCCGATTCGGGTGCACCCGGTGAGGCTGCTTCGGGGTCAGACGGTGCGGAAGCCGCTCAGCCGCAAAATGCGCAGGACGCCTCTTGCGAGGTGACTCCAAACAAAAGTGCCGAATTTGACAAGCTTATAAAGGGCGAGTTTAAAGAGCAGTATGAACAGAGAATAAAGGAAAATATGAACAGAAGGTTCAAAGAGAGCTCTTACCTGCGAAACAAGCTTGCACAAAACGATGAAATCATCGATATGCTCAAAGCCAGATACGGCATTGAAAACGGCGATTATCAGGAAATTGCCGAAGCAATAAGAAACGATAACGGCTATATTAACGAAGAAGCTGAAAAAAACGGAATGGATCCTGAAACATTCAGGCGGATTAAACAGCTCGAGTTTGAAAACGCATCCATGAAGCGCACAATGCAGGCGCAAAAAGAGGATATGCAGATGAAAAACACCGTTCGCGGCTGGATTGCCGACTCTCAGGAAATTCTGGAAAGCAACCCGGATTTCAATCTTGAAAAAGAAATTGAAAATCCGGCTTTCGTGAAGCTCCTCAAAAGCGGTGTGGACTTAAAGAGTGCTTTTTATGCTCTTCACCACAGCGAGATTCTTAACTCGGCGGTGGAAAAGGCGAGGGAGGAAACTCTCAGACGCACCACCGACAACATAAGAGCAAGAGGTGCGCGTCCCGTTGAAAACGGTCTTTCAGGGAAGAGCACTGCGATTGTGAAAACGGATGTTTCAAAGCTTACTCCTGCCGAAAGAGCCGAGATTGCACGCAGAGTTGCAAGCGGCGAAGAAATCAGCTTCTGACCTGATTTTGAAAGGAGAAAATATGATTTTAGATTTAACATTATTTGATTTAAACCCCAACACCACAGCTTCCGGCGGACTTTCTGCCGAAATGAAAACCTACTACAGCGACTATCTCATTGATAACGCAAAACCGAACCTCGTTCACGACCAGTTCGGACAGAAGCACGCAATTCCCGCAAACGGCGGTAAAACAATTGAATTTCGAAAATTCGTGCCTTTCTCAAAGGCTGTTGTGCCGCTTTCCGAAGGTGTTACACCCGACGGCGGTTCGCTCTCTGTGACAAACGTTACCGCAACTGTTGACCAGTATGGCTACTATGTTACGATGTCGGATGTTCTGATGCTCACAGCTATCGACAACACACTTCTTGAAACAACAAGACTTCTCGGTTCTCAGGCAGGTTCAACCCTCGACACCGTAACAAGAGAGGTCTTAAACGGCGGAACAAGCGTTATGTATGCCGGAGGCAAAAATGCAAGAGCATCAATTGATGCTGATTCCAAGCTTTCGGTTGACGATGTTTTCAGAGCGGCAAGATTTCTTAAAACTCAGAACGCTCCGAAAATTGACGGAAGCTACGTTGCAATTGTTCATCCCGACGTTGCCTACGACCTTATGAGAGACGATGAATGGGTTGACGTACATAAATACAGCACCACCACCGAAATTTTCGAGGGTGAAATCGGCAAGCTTGCCGGCATAAGATTCGTGGAAACAACCGAAGCAAAAATTTTCCATGCATCAGACCTCACTGCAGGTTCAAGAACTCTTAGCGTTTCGGCATATTCAAAGCTTTCCGAAGCCGGAAATGTTGCCGATGGCAGAGGAGAGGGCAGTCTCTACAGAATCACAGTTAACGAAGTGATTGACGTAAACGATTTCGGTCTTATAGGCCGTCCTGTTCTCATTAAGAGCGGTGATGCAACAATTGAAGCTGTAATCAGTGGTTTTGATGCCGCTTCAAAATACATCTTCCTTAAAGATGAACCGGCATCTGCGCCCAAATCCGGCGATACGGTTTATCCGGGAGATGCAGGCTACGATGGCAGAGACGTGTATTCCACACTCGTTCTTGGTGCAAATGCCTATGGTGTTACCGAGCTTACAGGCGGCGGTCTTACCCATATTGTGAAACAGCTTGGCTCCGGCGGAACTGCCGACCCGCTCAATCAGAGAGCAACTGCAGGCTGGAAAGGCACCAAGACTGCCGAAAGACTTGTTGAAAACTATATGATAAGAATTGAAAGCGCTTCAACTTTCCAGAGCGGCGCAAATTAATTTTGAAAGGAAGTTTTAATCATGGCTAAAACAACAACTGCAACCGATAAAAAAGAGCAGAATGCTCCTCTTTCCGAAAGAGACTACTATAATGAGCTTGTGTCGGTGAAGCTTTTTAAAGACAACAACAAATACAAAGAAGACGTGTTTGTTGCCGTAAACGGAGTGGGAATGATTGTACCCAGAGGAAGGGAGGTCAAAATTCCCAGAAAATATGCTGTTGCGCTCAGAAACAGCGAGGCTCAGGACAGTTTTGCCGCAGAATACACGGCTCAGCTTTCTCAGAATGCCGGTGCCTTTGAACTTATGTGATAGAAATTTTTCATGATTGGCGGGTCGACGAAAAGGTCTTCCTTATTGCCGTCCGGCCTATATTATACCTCTTAAGATACAAGGATTGCAAAAGCGGTTTTCGGATTGCTTTTGCAATCTTTTTTTGCTGTAGAAAAATTCGAGTATCATAGGTATTTCTATAGTTATAATGTAATTTAAAACGAAAAGACAAGTGGCAAAAACAACAACATACAAATTTTGAACAATTGTTTTGCTAAATTGATTTATTAGAATAGGAAATGGGAAAATAAAAAACAAAATTCTTTCAGTTTATCAAATAAAAATCTTGATTTTTACAAGAAATTTCAGTATAATGGCATAGAGGTGTTAGGTATGGTTTTTGAAAAGCATCAGTGTGTGCGTGCAGAACTTGATGAAATTATTAAAGGTATAAAACCCATATGCAAAAGCGCTGCGGATGAAGCTCTGAGCTATCAGGAAAAGCTTGCAAAGCCTCCGAAGAGTCTCGGGATGCTTGAAGAAATCTCCGTTTGGCTTGCAGGGATTACAGGCAGAGTACACAATAACATAAACAAAAAACATCTGCTTGTTTTTGCAGCCGACAACGGTGTGGTTGAAGAGGGGATTTCTTCTGCGCCTCAGTCTGTGACGCTAAGTCAGGCTGTGAATCTTACGAAAGAGAAAACAGGTGCTTCGGTTCTGGCGGCGCATTTCGGATGCGGCATAACGGTTTGCGATGTCGGGATTAACGGGAGTGTGGAAAACACAGACGTTTTAAACAGAAAAATTGCATACGGAACACAAAACATTGCCAAAGGACCTGCCATGACAAAAGAGCAGGCAATAAAAGCAATTATCACGGGTGCTGAGCTTGCAATGAACACGGATGCCGATATCATAGGAATTGGCGAAATGGGAATCGGCAACACAACAACCGCCTCGGCTGTGCTCTCTGTTCTTCTGGAAACTGATGTTGAAAATGTGACGGGCAGAGGCGGCGGAATCACGGATGATGCATTCCGGAAAAAGAAAGAAGTTATAAAGAGTGCCATCAAAATAAACAAGCCCGACAAAAATGATGTTGTTGATGTGCTTTCAAAAGTGGGTGGGTTTGACATTGCCGCTATGTGCGGAGCTTTTCTTGGTGCGGCGGCATCGAAAAAGCCTGCTGTAATAGACGGGTTTATTTCAGCCGTGGCGGCACTTTGTGCGGTAAGGATTTGCCCCGATGTTGCAAATTATCTTATGGCAAGTCATGCTTCATTTGAAATAGGCTATCGTATGGCAATAAAGGAACTCGGACTTTCGCCGATGCTTAGTCTTAATATGAGGCTTGGAGAGGGAAGCGGATGTCCTCTTGCTTTTCAGATTGTGGACGCCGCGTGTGCCATCATAAATAAAATGGCAACCTTTGAGGATGCCGGAATAAATGATGACTATCTGGAGGAAATCAGACAAGGGGATAAGTTTACGCCAGTTTTGCATAAAGATTAAAATTTCTGGAGGCAGATATGAAAAAACTGATTCTTATTTCCGGAGAAAACAACAGCGGAAAAAGCCGTTTTGCTGAAAGTCTCGTTGCAAAATGCACCGGAAAAAGATATTATATTGCAACCATGATTCCGAAAATGGAAGAAAATCACAGAAAAATTGAAAAACATAAAATCCAGAGAGCCGGTCTCGGTTTTACCACGCTGGAGCTTGCGTATGATTTGGCGGAATTTTCGCCGGAAACGGATTCTGTTGTTTTGCTTGAGGATGTTTCGAATCTTTTGGCAAATTGCATATTTGAAAAGGGACGAAACAAAGATGAGGTTTTTGAAGATATAATAAGTCTTTCCCAAAGATGCAAGGTTCTGATTGCGGTCACAATTTCGGGAATTGACGTGGCAGGCTACGACGGAGAAACTATGATGTATATTGAAAGCATCAATGCTCTTAACCGGAAATTATATGATGAAGCAGCTGTTGCAGTTTCAATGGTAAACGGAAATCCTGTTTATGAAAAGGGGAAAGAAAATGATATTTTTTGAATCGCTTCTGGTGGCAATGTCAACCTACAGCATAATTCCCGTGCCGGATTTTGAATGGAACGAAAAGAATATGAAATATGCAATTTGTTTCTTTCCGGTTGTGGGAATTTTCATTGGTACGCTCATATGGATTTTTGCAGGCTTTGCAGATTTTTTGAAAGTAAGCGTTTTTTTTGCTTCGGCAATTTTAACGTGCATTCCGCTTCTTGTTTCGGGAGGCATACATATGGACGGATTTATGGACACGGTGGATGCTGTTTCAAGCCATCAGCCGAAAGAAAAAAAGCTTGAGATTTTAAGCGATCCCCGCTCAGGAGCTTTTGCCGTTATATATTGCGTGATATATCTTATTTTAAATATGGCTTTTATGTATGAAATATGCAGGGCGGAAAGTCTTTTGGTGCTCTGCCCTGTGTATGCTTTGTCGAGATGCGTTTCTGCGCTTTGCGCCGTGAATCTGCCGAATGCAAGAAAGTCGGGTATGCTTTCGAGCTACACAAAGGATGCCAAGAGAATGACCGTTAATGTTTCAATGACGGTTTTGGCACTTGTCTGCATAGGTGTTATGATTTTTATTTCGCCTGTATCTGCACTTTTTGCTCTCGGATTTGGCGGAGTGTGGACTTTTGTTTATTGCACAAAGGTGAAAAAGCTTTTTGGCGGAGTTACCGGAGATACGGCAGGTTTTTTTCTGCAGATGTTTGAGCTTGCTTGTATTTTCGGGGGGTGGATGGCTATGGCAGTGTGAAGTGAATTTTGATTTATTGGGATGATGAAACAAGGTTAGTGCGTTGTAGGGGACGGCGTCCTCGACGTCCCGAAACCCTGA
>JAZSOL010000186.1:0-9530 GCA_045536915.1 Clostridia bacterium | reverse complement strand
TTAACCATTTCAAAATAAGCATCTATATTTTCCCACTTTGACTCTGCCGGGATATCGCAGCCTGACGAAATCATAAAGTTTTCGTACTGTGAGTATTCGTTGTACACACGGCATACATCCGCCCTGATTTCATCCGGTGTGGCACTTTTGAACAAAACAGGGTCCACATTGCCCATAACCGCTATATCAGAGGGAAGAATTTCAAAAGCTTTTTTCATATCTACCGCATTGCCCAAATGAACGATATCTGCTCCAAGCTCTGCTACCGAATCAAACATATCCTGTACAGTATTGCCGCAATTATGGTAGCAAATGATAAAATTATCGTCTGATATCTCATCGAATATTTTTTTGACATATGGCATAGAAAATTCTTCTGCCAAAGCAGGAGAAAGAAGCCCTGCCGCAGGCTCTGCCATTATGACACCGTCTGCTCCCACATTCTTGAATGCCTTTACGTATGAAATAAGAAACTCGGTTGCCTTTGAAAGAAGGATTTTGACATCCTCGGGGTTTTCATAACACTCCATCATCAGTTCGGTCATATCAAAAAGTCTGCCGGCAAGAGAATAAGGACCGATAATCCCGCAAAAGACAGGACGGTCGGTTATGAATTCCTTTGCCCTTTTTACCCCGTCTATATATATCCCTGTCCGGGCTACTCCGACTTCGGGCACGACCACGCTTGCCGCATCTGAAATATCGTCAATACAGCCACCTTCAACCGTAGGAATCTCATCTTCAAAAAAACGAAGCTTTGCTCCGAATGCCTCTGCCTCTACCGACAAATCCATCATATTAAGTGATGCACCAACACTGCATCTTTTGCAAATGGCGGCCATTGCCTCTGCCTGAATTTCGGATGATGAAATCAGATCGCTTACGCTGATTCCCAGCAGTTGCACCGAAGGGAAGGAAAGAATCGGCACGGTGTGTTCCCTATTGGCAAGAAGTGCTTTTACTTTGTTTTTCATTGTTATCACCCTAAACTAAAATAATACTATGCAAAAATATGTTACCGTTTGCGGACCGTTGTTGTAGTTTATTCCTATGTTTCTCGCCAGTTCCACAACATGGATACCGCATGCTTCCACAGAAACAATTGCCTTGTCGGGAAAACGGCAAGGTGAATCGGGATAGGTGCATTTTTCACACAGATTGCATCCTTCACAACCGAGAGCAAGAAATTTGATATTATCTTTTTTCAGATTCTGTATGATTTCGTCAAGAACCTTTCTTGTTTCGTGCTGTCCTGCTGTCATGCCCTCAAAATCAAAGCAATCCTCAAGATCATATTTGCAGGTGAAAACCACGGCATTTTTGTAATGCTTTATTTTTGCTTCCATCTCTTCCGGTTCACCTGCTCCGGGCGGACAGGTCCAGCAAGTGCCGTATTTTCCGCACTGATTCGCTCTGCACATATCCACAACAGCTTTGGAAAACGGAATTGCCTCTGATAATATTTCTTTATACTGAAAAATCAGCGGATTGGTTAAATATTCTGTTATGTTCATAGGCTGCTGCAAAGCTCAACTGCTGCATCGGCTGCACTTGCGGCATCTGATGTATATTTATCTGCACCGATTTGGCGGCAGAATTCCTCAGAAACGGGAGCTCCTCCAACCATTATCTTGATTTTATCTCTGATACCTGCCGCTTCGCAGGCTTTCACTACATCTGCCATAACATCCATTGTGGTTGTGAGAAGAGCGGAACAGCAGATAACCGAACAATCATTTTCTATTGCCGTCTGAACAAAGCTTTCCGGTGCAACATCTACACCTAAGTCTATAACCTCAAGACCTTTTCCCTCCATCATCATTTTAACGATGTTTTTTCCAATGTCGTGCAAATCGCCCAGAACTGTGCCGATACAAACCTTACCTTTTGATTGAACGCCATCTTCAATGAGAAACGGTTTCAGCAGAGCCATGCCCTGGTTCATTGCCCTTGCGGCAACCAGAACCTCGGGAACATAAACTTCGTTGTTTTTGAATTTTTCTCCGATAACATTCATTCCCGAAAGGAATCCTTCATTCAGAATCTGAACAGCCGGCAATCCGCTGTCCAGCGCATTCTGAACAAGCTCCTTTACGATTTTTGCCTTACCCTTCTGAAGGTTTTCTGAAATTTCTACAAGTATACTCATAACACTTTCTCCTTTATATGTTCGTTGTGACATTTTGTACTGATATGGTGTTATACCCATGCGGGATTTGAAGATACGGTAAAACGACGGTATGTCCTTTAGTCCACATTGATTTACAATTTCTTCGTTTTTTAAATTAGTGGTTTTAAGTAATTGACATGCTCTTTCTATTCTGATATTGCGCACATAATTTGAAAAGGTTTCACCTGTTGCTTTCGCAAAAACTCTGCTTAAATATGACGAACTTACATATAGCGCCGAGGATAGAGATTCCAGTGTCATTGCATTGTCGTGACAGTTTTCTTCAATCAACCGCTTTGCATTGGAAACAGTCATTCTGGTTTTGGTGTATTCAACCTTGACGGTATCTGCCATATCGATATACCTTCCGAACTTTGCAAGAAGAATGGTGAGATTTGCTCCGACAACTGTCTTCCATTCCGGAGGTTTTTCGTTGATTTCATCTGATATTTCTTTCAAAAGATTTTTGAATTCTTCTGTCATGATTGTGTTAAGGACGGAAGCAGAAAAGGGAAATGTGTCTCTGAAAACACCAAGGCAATATCTTTCGCTTTCCATATCCTGTAAGCTATGGTCAAGAAAAGCAGATGGATTGAAGGACAGCATGTATATTACAGGGTTATCACCACAGCCTGCGGCATAATATGCGTGGGAAACACCACCGCCAATAATGTGTATATCTCCCGCGCAGAATTCGTCTGCTTCATTCATAATTTGGTGAATGCCGCTTCCCGAAACAACAAGATTTATCTCTACAAAACCATTACGAACAGTATGCCCGGGATGGATATCCGGACAGTATATCTCATTGATGCGTCTTGTTTCACAGGTTATGGGACATTCTCTGAATTCGTCACGCAATTCCATCTCTCCTCTGCACAGCTTAACAATTAAGAATCTTCTTTATTTCCTCGGCATAATATTGTACAAGCTCAAATTTTGTTCCGGGCATGAGTCTGTGGTCGGGACAAGGAATAAAACCACCCATTGCAGCAAGCCGCTTTAACCTTTCCAACTCTGCATCCACAGCCGCTTTATCTTTCCTGAGAACTGTTTTGTCCATGCCGCCTACACCAAGCATATCGTTTCCGAATTTGTTTCTTGCATTTTCAAACTGGTCTCCCCACACACCTATTTCGATAGGAAACATCGTGTTTACTCCATTTTCAAACCAGGTCGGAAGGAGTTTTTCAGTAACTCCGTCGCAGTCGAGAGAGATGATGTCTATTCCATAGCTGTGCAAAAGCTCGGTATTTCTTTTATAGTGCTTGCCGCACAGTTCCTCAAACATCTCAGGTGAGATCAGGGGACCGTTTTTGAAACAAATATCTTCCCAATAATGTGCAAAATCAAATTTTGCGCCGGTTTTAAGTATCTCCTCAAGGCATCTGTACTGCATATCAGCGTAGGTGTCTATAATGTCGGAAAGAAGCTCCTCATCCTCATCATACATAAGATAGCTCAATCCGAGAACAGAGGTTATATTTCTTATTTCACCAAGGATACTGCCTACATGGATGCCTATGGGTATGTCGTAAGAACGTGTTTCATGAAAGTTTCTGAAAAAATCAAAATCTATTCTGTCGGGAGAATACTGCATTTTTGGTTTATACAGGGATTCAAAGGCTTCTCTGTTCTTCAGGAGATAATCATCCTCCGAGGGAATCGAGGCGATGCCAGGTTTTATTCTTTCTATCATTCCGTTTCCGTTCTGAATCCTTCTTGTTCCGTCGGGCAGGACCTCAAGCTCCTTTACCTCAAAGCGTGGCATAAGACCGCGTTTTCCGCCTACTGTGGTGTACCAGTTAAAATCCCAGCCGATAAGCTTGTCCAGTTCTCTGTCTGCTTCATTTCCATCGCCGACACTGCAGGCGATATCTCGAGATATTTTACCCTGCTCTGCCCATTCTACAAGAAGCTCGCTCCAGTAGCCGAAATGTACCGCCGGCATGCGGTCTACATCTTTGTAATGCAGAATATTTAATGCACGCTCTCTGTTATTCATGAAAACCTCTCCTTGCATCATTTTATTTTAAGTATATCATAAATTTCAAAAAAATAAATATGGTATTTTTGATTTGTACGGATTTTTTAGAAATGAAACCAAACAAAAACACCCGCCTATTATTTTATAGGCGAGCATTTTGCTATTTAATTTTCTCCGCTTCTGCCGGCATATTTTCAATAAATATCCCATATCCACGAGTCGGGTCATTCACGAAAACATGCGTTACTGCGTCGATGAGCTTGCCGTTCTGAATAATAGGGGCTCATATCAATGTAAACAGTTTTTCTATCTTTTTTATTTCCTCTCCGTCCGGTAATTCGGAAGGCAAGCTATTCTCCATACATAGTGCCTCATATTTTGAACCTGCATAATTATGATAAGGCAATACACGAACCTTTGTCACGTTTTTAAGTTCTTTTAAAAACTCGGCAATCTGATTCATTTGGTTATCATTATAGTCCGGAACATAGGGTATTCTTACCTCTATTGATTTATCAAGCGAATCGATATATGTTATATTATCTAAAATCAGCTTATTGCTTTGTCCGGTACATTTCATATGCACATCTTCATCCATTGCTTTTATATCATACAAAAAAATATCGGTATACGGTAACACTTTATCAATAGCATCTTTGGATACAAACCCGCAAGTATCAACCGCCGTGTTAATACCTTCTTTTTTCAGCATCCGCAACAGCTCTGCACAAAAATCTGCCTGCATAAGACATTCTCCACCGGAAAGAGTTACTCCGCCGCCGCTTGTTTCATAAAAGTCCTTATCTTCAAGCAGTATCGGCAATAGTTCATCTACTGTCGTTTCTTTGCCATAAAATTTTAGAGCTTCGCCAAGGCAAACCTTTTCACATTTTCCGCAAGTAATACATAACTCTCTTTCAAAAATATGTCCTTCTTGTGTGATTTTGTGCGCACCTGACGGGCACACAGAAACACATTCACCGCAACTGATACACTTGTTTTTATAATATGCCATCTGCGGTTTAAAATCAATACTTTCAGGATTGTGGCACCACACGCATTTCAGCGGACAACCTTTGAAAAACACAGTTGTTCTTATTCCGTCACCATCGTGCACCGCAAAACGTTTTATATCAGAAATGATTGCTTTCATTGCACATTCTCCGCTCTCAAAATATAGGCATCCTGTTCTTTTTTGCTCATATTGTTCCAAAGAGTATTCCATCCGCACACACGAACCTGCAGATTTTGATATTTTTCAGGATTTTGTTGTGCATCACGCAGAGTATCGCTATTAAAGATGTTAAACTGAATCGACTGACCGCCTTTGTTAAGATAGGTCATAAGAACACCTTTCAGCACATGTAATCCACCCTCGCCTTCTACTGCACTGGGGTGAAGCATAACATCCACGCAAAACGATTCATGGTAATCAGACGGTGTGAGATTGGTTGCTGACTCTATCAAAGCAGTAATACCGTTTTTGTCCATGCCAATGACAGGGCTTGCATTTTTTGAAAGCTCTTCACCGCTTAATCTGCCATCCGGCAAAGCACCGGTTTTTTCTCCCTGAATGATAAAAGCGCGGGCAGAGTGGAATATCGCCTTATACACACCACCTCTGCCATTAGGTACATTGTTTACTTTATCGGCAAAATAGCTTGCCATGGCTCCGGCATAGGTATCGGCAAGTTTATCGGCATTTCCGTATTTATGAGGACTTTTCTTTATTTTCAGCCGCAGCTTTTCCTGTCCCTCCCAATTGTTTTCAAGAACATCTGCCAACTCTTTCAGGGAAAGCTCGTTTTTGTCAAAAACAAATTCTTTTACAGCCATAATGCTGTCAACAGCGCTGGCAAAACCGCAGTTAAGCATAGCATTGTTATTGAACTTAACACCGCCGCCGTATCCGTCTCTGCCGTTTTTTAAAGAAGTTTCAATTGTTGCAGAATACATGGAAGAAGGATTAACAAAGCTTAAAAATCTTTCTGCATCGTTGGTGATTTTCATACTTTGTTCCATGAGATATTCCCATTGCTTTAAAAAGGCAAAATAGAAATCTTCAAAGGTTGTGATTTCAGATATTTCGCCCGTTTTTATACCAACCTGTTTTTTGATTCCACGGTCATAGCCGTTTGTAAACACAAACTCCACGGCTTTTGCCGCATTGACATAGCCCGATGTAGAGGAAACCTCATTTGCCCTGACGCCTGTCTCATAGCATCCACGGATATCGTAGTTTATCGCTTCCTCAAAGGTTGCGCCATAACCCATAATGGCTTTTATCATAGCCGGTTCACAACAAAATACAATACTTGCGTTTTTGCGACGAACCATATCAAATGCTTTATTCAGGATTTTATCGGGTGTATTTGTATTTATTTTTAACTGAATTTTCGGATTATAGATTTCAAGTTCATCATAAACATCCAAAATCATGTATGAGAGTTCATTATAACGGGTATTTCCATTGATATCCGTTCCACCCATATAAAATGGCTGCCCCCAATAATTTCCGATTGATGACCACTGCAGTAGAAAATACGACATAAACTCTCTTAAATCCGCATCCGTGTATTTTCCGCTTTCTAAGTCCTTTTTGTAGAAAGAATAAAGGGTATTATCTAAACCGTTACCAAGAGAACGCACCTGATAACTGTCTATGGATTCAGAAATAATGAAGTAGATATAAATAAGCTGTAATGCTTCGTAAAAATCTGTTGGTTTTCCGTCACGCAGATTTTTAAGGCACTCAGCTATCCGGGTAGCCTTTTCAAAGGTCAATCCGCAAGCAGTACGATACATTCTGTCAATTAAATCAATAATTGCTGTGTATTGAATTTCAATGCCATCAAAAAAAGCTTCTGTTTCCTTGGTCATTGTTCCGTTTTGAATATGTACTTCCCGATATTTTCTTGCTCTTTCCAGAACACCCGGGAAGCCCAGTTCCATCAAAGATTTCCAGTCCGGAACAACGTGGTCATAATCTGTCCATATCATCACTGCACCGGAGTCGTTAAAATGATCGGAACATTCCAATGTTTCGGGATTTCTTAATGCGCGTGATTCTTTTTCCCATTTTTTGGAGGTGCTTTCGTTCGCTAAACGATTCAGCGAATAAAGACCTACAAAATAATCGTGCTCATTGATATACAAGCGTTCATTTTCAAGAACATATTGAATGGCTTTTGCTCTTGCAATCGGGTGAGGTAAATTTTCGTTCTCCTTCGAAAGCTTTTCAAGACCTTTTAGCAAAGCCTCATCATCTATCCCACTTTCTTCTATATATCCCGTCCCGTGATATGCCATACGGGCAAATGCATCAAATTCCTTTTCGGGATCATGATACTTTCGTTCCATAAAATATCTGTCTGTAGAATCAATCATATAATCTCCACCTTTCAAACGTATTTTAGCATAAAAAGAAAGTAAATACAATGAACAAAAAGAAAAAACTTGACTTTTTAGAAACTGAATTATATAATGAGTACGGTGATTATATGATTCATTTTATGAAACAGGATTTTGTTATTGATAAAATTGAGCTTGCATGTTTAGTAGAAGCCGGAAAAGGTTCCATGATTCACAGAAACAGATTAAGCCACGGACTGGCTCTGTTTTTAGGAGGTGAAAGAACCTTCTGTTTTGATGAGAAAAAGTTTAAGGTTACCAAAAACACAATCGTGTATTTTCCAAAGGGTTCAAACTACACAATTAAAGAAAAAGTAGCTTCTGATTGCTATGCAATTAATTTTCAAATGCCTGATAATATGAAATTTGAGCCATTTGCATTTAAAGTAAAAAATCTTAACACGTATTTAGAAAGCTTTAAAAACAGTCAAAAAATATGGGATAAAAAAGCTACGGGGCATTTTTCAAAAGTTAAAGCTGAGCTTTACAACATCATTTACAATATGCAGTCGGAATATGTGATTCCCTATGGCAATTCATCCGTCATTCAACCTGCTATTGATTATATCCACTCAAATTATTATAAGGAGAACATAAGTGTTGTGCATCTGGCATCATTGTGCAATATAAGTGTTGTGCATTTAAGAAATTGCTTTATGAAGGCTTTTGCTGTATCTCCTGTTAAATATATAAATTCTCTTAAGTTAACTCGTGCAAAAGAATTACTCGAATCAGGACTTTATACTGTTGGCGATGTTTGTTTTTTATCTGGCTATCATGATGAAAGCTATTTTTCTCGTGAGTTCAAAAAAGTTTTTAAGACATCACCAAAGGAATATGCAAAAGCATCCCGCAAATAGAGGGATGCTTTTGCTGTTATTTGATTCTTTCTGCCTCAGCCAGCATGTTTTCTATAAATATCCCATAACCTCTCGTAGGATCGTTTACGAAAACGTGTGTCACAGCTCCGATGAGTTTGCCATTCTGAACGATAGGACTACCGCTCAGGAGTGTTGTCAATAAGGGACAACAAATTTTAGTTTCGGATTATATGACTGTCTGACAGAATAACAGGAAAATCGCATGGTTTGTCTGTTGATTTTGATATTAAAATCAGCAATGATATTTATGTGAAAGTCAACAAAAAAGACAGGACATTCATCCTGCCTCAATTGATTTTTTATGTGCTAACCATATGACAGTCTAATTTATTCCCGCAAAAGTTTTTGAATATCTTTTACATTGACATCACGAACTTTTTTGTCTTGTATTACAGAAATCGCTGCAGCAATGCCTGCCGCTTCACCGATTCCCATACATATTGGCATCGCTCTGAAATTTGAGTGTGCCATATGTGTTCCGGAAATATTTCTGCCCGATAGAAGAAGTCCGTCAATTTCTTTTGGAACAAGACAGCCATATGGGATTGTGTAACCTTTTGTTTGGTTGAATTTACGCTGACAACCCGTTTTATCAAGTCCCGGACCTGTGATATTGTGTACATCAAAATTGAAATGTGCATCATAAACAACATAATCTTTGTGCTGTACCGCTTCTGCAATTTCTTGCTCCGTAATTGTATTCATTCCCTCAAAATGACGAGTCTCTCGTATACCAATTAAGGATGCGCTCCCTATAATATAACAATTTTCATATCCCGGAACATATTCTCTTAGAAATTTCACTATTTCGGGCATCTGCTTTCGACAGATAATTTCTGCACGAGTTAAATCCTCTGTCTTTGTTCCGTCAATATCCGTCACATTTGTCATATTACAAGTTACTATTCCCGGAATCGTTGATTGATAGAGCAAAACGTGTCCTGCAGGTGCCGGAAGTTTTTCTTTTGCAAGTGCCTGCAATTCGCCTTTTTCTGTCGGAACGAGTGTTTCAAACGAACCGGGGAAAACTGCCTTTTCCATATCGACACCGCCCACTTTAAACATAAGTGTAGCAGGTTGC
>JAZSOL010000210.1:0-2604 GCA_045536915.1 Clostridia bacterium | reverse complement strand
GGTGATTTCCTGTGCAGACTAAAAAATATAGTAGGTGTGAGAATATTACCGTATCATAATTTTTCGGGAAGCAAGTATAAATCAATCGATATGACGAACACACTTCCCGTAAAACTTCCAAGTGATGAAGAGGTCAATATTGCAAAAGAAACGATTTCTTTATTCGGATTAAAGGTGTTGGAGTAATTCTTTTTTGCATTTTTAATAGCTTTAGTACATTGATTTGGTAATGAGTTTTTGCATTCGTATTAAGCTATTTGATAAAATGTATGGTTTTACAAACAGACAGAAAAAGCATAATAGTTATAATTAAAATAAAGAATGCATGGAAGGGATTTTGGGCGTGATAGAATTGAAAAATACAACAAGATTCTCACATAGAGCTTATATGATTGCTCTTGACAGGTTTAAGGCAATAGGAACCGTACGCATGAAGCAGATAATTGATTTGTTGGCTGATTTGGGATACAACGAGCTGTTTTATGATTTTTGCGAACTTACCGATAAAACTGCAATATCTTTTGATATTAGAGAATACTGTGCAGACAAAGGGATAAAATTTGCGTGTGCCGATACTGTTAAAATTTATGAATATACGCGCGCTTTTTGCAGCACGGATAAAAGCTTTACGGGAATGAGTGAGAATACGGTTCAAAGCATCACCTCTGCGGCGGGTGAAGAAAGCAAAGGTTTTCTTCTTATTGACGATGCTAGAAGAGATGACCATCCCGGGTATCTTATATGGAAGCAGCTTATTGCAGCAATTGTGCAACCGATAGTCTTTGCGGCTATGTATATATGGGGAGAGAGTTCAAGAAGTATCTGTGAAGGAAGAAAAGAGGCTAAAGAATACATCGAAAAAGAATTTTTTAACGGCGCAAAAATTATGGATTGGTTGTCTCGACTTGAATACTATTATCATATAGAAGAAATTTCTCGCGTCCATTTGGGACATGTATATTCGGCGATAAATAAAATAATGAAATTCGATTTTGACAGTGGAATAAAAAATGATATTGCTTTAAGCTGTCATCTTGCTGCTTTGTCTGTTGAAATATCAAAAATCAGAACGGGAGCTAAATTATCGGATGAAAAGCTGGATTCCATAATATCGCTTGCTGAAAAAACAGAAAATGAATTGAATGCCAGCGAGTCGGAAGAAAAAGAGAAAAGCGCCATAAAAATGCAGATTGAAGAATTTCGGACCGAACTCAAAAATTTAAAAAACGGAAATATAGAAGCCATAAATATGATGGGTTATAACAGGTTTTGTTATTCTGTAGATGTGAGTGAGGCGATTTCCGGAGATATATTTTCTGTTCTCAAAAAAATCGGAATTATGTTTTTTGAGTTGCGGGATACTGGGGAAAAAGGCTTTAAAAAAACAGACGATACAGAGATCCGATTGATAGCCCGGAATGCTGATAAGTACGGAATTAAACCAGCGATAGTCTCTGCTGATTTATCTGTTATAGCTCTAAAATCCAATTCGGAAGAGACTGAATACTTTAAGAAGATAACAGATTTTGCGAATCAACTTGGCGCAGGATATATAAAAATAACTGCCGGAAAAAGAGAGAAAACAGCGGAAAAAGAAGAAAACGAAAAATTCCTGGAATTGCTGAAGTTGATTTGCGAGAATGCCAAAGGAACCGGCGTAAAGTTTCTTCTTGCAAATAAGGCGGGAACTTTTGCAGATACTATTGAAAATTGTCGTTCTACGCTAAAGACGGTGTTTTGCAACGAATTGGACTTTGCATTTATCCCGGCTGAGTTTGAACGTTGCGGCGAGGATATCAAAACTGCATACCGGGAACTTAAAGGATTCACAAAAACGATTTATGTTGATGGATTGTCTGTATCATCCGGTAATAGTTTAGGAGATGTAATAAAAGAGTTTTTTAAAAACGGGTATTACGCGGACGCAAATGCTTTGCAATATGTAAATCTTTTGCCGGTATTTAATTCATTTACGGATGATGAACTCGTTCGTTTCATCCAAAAAGATGCAACAGAATTTGAAGAAAACAGTGTGTTTATTAACGAGCTTAGCCTGATAGGTGCCATGATAGAAAAAAGGAAAAGGCAGGCCTCGGATGAGTGCACTTCCGGCTTTCTGAAATTGCTTTTGAAGAATAGATGTTTGCCGGCATTTCGTTCAAAACAAGAAATGCTTGACACACTTCTTCATGAGCAATATGGCTATCTTCCTGCAACGCCTGAAAAAATGACGTGGAAGACGACCAAGAATTATCTTTATGATTTCACAGGTGGAAAGGCCTTTGTAAATAAGGTAGAGATAACTTCATGTTTTAGCGGAAAAGAATTTACTTTCCCGGTATATGTAACGGTACCTCGCAAAGAGGGAAAACATCCGTTTGTTGTGTTCCCTAATTTCGGATCGGAAATTCCAAACCGCTTTTTCCCTGCAGAAGAGATCATTGATCGGGGATTTGCAATTTTGTCATTTAATTTCGAGGATGTAACATCAGATGATGACGATATGTTAAACGGACTGTCGGGGGTCCTTTATCCGGACGGAAAAAGGGATGCGACCTCTCCGGGAAAAATAGCTATGTGGGCGTGGGCAACTCATCGGGTTAT
>JAZSOL010000147.1:0-38568 GCA_045536915.1 Clostridia bacterium | reverse complement strand
GCTATTGCGGCTTCAGAAAATGAAATTGAATCATCTTCTATCCGGACAATATTCTTTTTATTTACTATATTATATTTTTTATGGTTTCCCCAAAACACTACAACTCTGTCGCCTATTTCAACTTCGTTGACATTTGACCCTTTATCCACAACTACCCCGGCACTTGAATACCCTCCGTAGCGAGGAAATCTTACCGAGGGCTCTGCCTCCTTATTTTTTCCGGCAGAGATATTCGGATCACCCGTGATATTCGCCCTTTCAGTACCGCAGCTTATGGTACTGATATGCGTTCTGACCTTAACATCATCCGCCCCGAGCGGTACATCTTCAACATCAATAAGCTTTGCAACATTTTTTTCAACAAACACAATCTGTCTGTTCATATGTATCACCTCGGGTTTATTCTACCATAACAATCACTGTTTGCAAATACACAATTCTCTCAAAAAACAAAACAATTCTATTTTAAATCACTGTTTGCTTGCATTTTCAGATGTTATGAGATATAATAAAACAAAACATTTCTTTTAAGGCGGGCTGTGCAATGCAAATATCATCAATTCCAAAGCTATCTTTTTTCAAAATTGAAAAATATGAATTTCATGTTCACAACATATGCGATTTTTCAAATCAGCCAAGACCGCATTCGTGTATGGGGCTGATATTAGAGGGGGAAGCCGATTTTCTGATTAAAGATGAAAAGATTCACGTGAAACCGGGCGATATCATTTTTGTGCCTATAACCTCAAAATACACATCCGTATGGAATGGTAATCCATCTATAAAATACATTTCAATGCATTTTATTTTTGACACACCAAACGGTCTTTTCACAGAAAAATCACCGCTTCTTCAAAAGATTGCATTCCCTGGATTTGAAAAACTTAAAAGCGATTATGAATATATCCTCGAAAATGCCGACAGAGGCGATCTTTCAAAAAGAATGGAAGCTCTCGGAAAGTTCTACAGCATACTTTCGGGTGTAACAGCTAAGCTTAAGTATATGGATTCCTCGGATGTTGACAAAAGACTTTTAAAAGCCAAGGAATACATAAACTTAAACTATTCGGAGACGTTTTCCGTGGAAGAACTTGCAAAATCGGTGAATATGAGCGTGTCGGGTTTTCATGCCGGATTTAAAAAAGCTTTTGGCATCTCCCCTATTTCCTATAAAAATAAAATATGCATAAGACGTGCCACCGGAATGCTCACAGATGACAAGCACAAAAGCATTGAAGAAATAAGCGAAGCTCTCGGATTTTCGTCGTCGGTATATTTCCGACGGATATTCAAAGCTGAAACCGGAAAAACGCCAAGAGAATACAGAGCGAATGAAAACAGGGGATTATAATGGCAACTATTAACTTCGTTTTTTAACACAAAATCGAACTCCTTATTGACAACAGCGCAAAATAAATATATAATTTAATTATTACAAATTCAAACAATATTCTACAATAAATACAATGCTTTACTACTAAGGAGAATTTCAATGAAAAAGCTAACTATGCTGATTTTTATTTTTTTATTTACTTTTGCTTCTTTATCTGAGATGATACCGTCCGTCCGTCTTATGCAGATTGATGCTTATGCCGAAAATTCTGATGACGAAAAATCGCAGGATAAAACCGATGAAGAAGCGGAAAAAGAAGATAAAGACGACAAGGAAGATAAAGAAAAAACCAAAAAAGATGAAAAAAAAGACGAAAACAAGAAAAAAGACAGCGATGAAGACGAAGATGATGAAAAAAGCGAAACTATCGACCCTATTTTAGAAGAGGAATATATCATTCACGCAAAAAAATACATTGTGTATGATATGAACTACAACGTAAACCTCATAGCCAAAAACAGCAATCAGAGATTCGAACCCTACGGTTTCACAAAGCTCCTCACGGCAATAACGGTTATAGAAAATGTTAAGGATGTCAAAAAGAAAGTTGTTGTGCCGGACGGGATTTTAAAAGACTATGATTATTCCTATGCAAATGTGGGACTAAAAGCAGGCGAAGAAACAACATATATGAATCTTTTAAAGCTGATGCTGATGAGAGATGCCGGCGACTGCGCCTTAGCACTTTCCCATCTGACACTTGATTCATACAACGAATTCATAAAGGCAATGAATGCAACCGCAAAAAAAGCAGGCGTAACAAGCTCGTATTTCGACAATCCCGCAGGATTTTCCTCAAGCAAAAACTATTCAACACTCGACGATATCTGCCGGATTATAAAATATTCCCTTGCAAACGAAATCTTTTGCGAGGCGGCTTCCTGTTCTGTTCTTGAGATTCCGTCGGAAGACCCAAAAGCTCAGCCAAAACGTTATTTCAACAGAAACTACTATATGTCGAACTTCTATTCGCTTGGTTATTTCAACGAAAACATAAAACACGGCAAAGAATACACCGTTGGAAAGGAAAACACAGGACTTTTTGTAAACTACAACAACGGTTTCACAAATCTGATATGTATATGCGCCGAAAGCGATGCAGACGATGAAATCAACTACGCCTACGAAGACGTGAACGAACTTGTAACCCAGGCAAAATCCGACTTTATAACGGTTTCCGTTGTTCAAAAGGATGAAATCATAACAGAAGTTCCGCTGAAAAACGGAGAAAATTCCGACAGGGTGCTGTTGGTAGCAGAAGATGCCGTACGCACAAAGCTCTCAAACAGCTACGACCCTCTTAAAATTCACAGAAAAATCAGCTTAAACGAAAAAATAAGTGCACCGGTTAAAAAAGGTGAAATTCTTGGTAATATAACAGTGACCTACAACGGCTCAACTGTTGGCACTGCAAATCTGGTAGCATTTGCAGATGTTGACGGCAGTATTATGAACTATCTTTTGTACCATTTTGATATGATTATAAACTCCGGATGGTTCAAAACTGTTTTGTTTATAGCAATAGCCGTATTGGTGGGATATGCGTATCTGAAACACAGAAGAAAATCAATAAAATAAATTAAATTGAAGGGCGCGCCGACTTGGCGCGCCCTTCGAAATATATTGTTGTTAGTTTTAAATCAATGCAAATACAAGTTTAAACATTTAAATGCTACAGGCTCATCCCCATTATCATAATTTCCCGATCGATTGAACCGCTCTGTTTTTTAGATTTTATTTTCTGCATTCAAAAAAATCATAGAAACAGGCGCGTTCCCACCTATCTTGAAATTTATTGTGGTTACAACTCAAAAATACATCACGCTTTTAATCTATACATTATTTTAATTTACTAAGTGATTCCTTGACTTCCTGAAGCATTTTAGCGTATTTTTCGCCTTTTTGCTTTTCTTCTTCAACAACGTGGGCAGGAGCTTTTGCTACGAAGCCGGCGTTATTAAGCTTTCCTTCAACTCTCTTGATTTCGCCCTCTAAGGTTTTGAGTTCTTTTTCAAGACGTTCAATTTCCTTTTCACGGTCAACGAGTTCGTCGAGAGGAATATAGATTGTGCCGCCTTCAATAACAACGTTTACGGCGTTATCGTCTATTCCGTCTTTGGTGCCCTGCACAACTGTTTCGGAAGCGGATGCAAGCTTTTCAAAGTAGGTTTCGCATCCATCGAAAACTTTCACATCATCTGCAACAATTATAACCTTTGCTTTTTTAGAAGGTACAACATTCATCTGAGAACGAACATTTCTTACGCTTCTTATTGCATCCATAACAATCTGCATCTGTTTTTCTGCATCGTCGAAGCAAAGAGCATCATTGAACTTGGGCCATTCGCTTATCATAATGCTTTCTTCACCTGTGGGAAGCTTGGAGAATATTTCCTCGGTAATAAAAGGCATAAACGGATGGAGAAGTTTGAGCGCACCTGTGAGAACATATGCAAGAACTTTCTGAGCAACAATCTTGTCGGCGCCTTCTTTTTCATAAAGACGGGGTTTAACAAGCTCAATGTACCAATCGCAGTAGCTATCCCAGATAAAGTCATAGAGTTTTGATACTGCAATGCCAAGTTCAAATTTGTCGAGGTTCTCGGTAACTTCCTGAACGAGGTTATTATATTTTGAAAGAATCCATTTATCTTCAAGTTTGAGCTCCGAAGCTTCGGGAAGCTTGCAGTTATCAATATCAAGATTCATAAGAAGGAATCTTGATGCATTCCATATCTTATTTGCAAAGTTACGGCTTGCTTCTACCCTTTCCTGATAGTAGCGCATATCGTTTCCGGGAGAGTTACCCGTTGCAAGGGTAAATCTGAGTGCATCTGCACCATAGTGACTGATTACTTCAAGCGGGTCAATCCCGTTTCCAAGAGATTTACTCATTTTTCTTCCCTGGCTGTCGCGAACAATACCGTGGATAAACACGTATTTAAACGGTTCTTTATCGGTATGCTCCATAGCGGAGAATATCATTCTTGCAACCCAGAAGAAGATTATGTCATATCCCGTAACCAAAACACTTGTGGGATAAAAATAGTTGAAGTCATCTGTTTTTTCAGGCCAGCCGAGTGTTGAGAAAGGCCAGAGAGCAGAGCTGAACCATGTGTCTAAAACGTCGGGGTCCTGCTTAACCTTACCACCGCAGTGAGGACATACCGTAACCTCTTCTTTGGAAACGGTTGTTTTGCCGCAGTCTTCGCAGTAGAATGCAGGGATTCTGTGGCCCCACCAGAGCTGACGGGAAATACACCAGTCGTGAACGTTTTCCATCCAGTTGAGATATGTTTTGGAGAAACGGTCGGGCACGAATTTGATTGTGCCGTCCTTAACAACTTCGATTGCACGTTTTGCGAGAGGTTCCATTTTAACGAACCACTGTTTTGAGGTTATTGGCTCAACGGTGGTACCGCAACGGTAACACTGACCAACGTTGTGTTTGTGGGGAACAACCTTAACAAGGAGACCGAGTTCTTTGAGGTCATCAACCATTGCTTTTCTTGCTTCATAGCGGTCCATACCTTCATATTTGCCGCCGAAGTGGTTAACGGTTGCATCATCATTTAAAACCTTAATCTGCTCTAAGTTATGACGCAGACCCACTTCAAAGTCGTTGGGGTCGTGGGCAGGTGTGATTTTAACACAGCCTGTTCCGAATTCTTTATCAACATATTCATTGGCAACAACGGGAATTTCTCTGCCAACAAGAGGGAGAATAAGCATTTTGCCAACTAAGTGTTTGTAGCGTTCGTCGTCGGGATGAACTGCAACGGCAGTATCACCAAGAAGCGTTTCGGGACGTGTTGTTGCAATTTCAACGAACTCGTCGCTATCCTTAACCGGATAGTTGATATGCCAGAAAAAGCCATCCTGTTCTTCATATTCAACTTCGGCATCGGAAAGAGCCGTGATACAGTGAGGACACCAGTTGATGATTCTGCTTCCCTGATAGATAAGGTCTTTTTCGTAGAGCTTAACGAAAACTTCCTTAACTGCTTCGGAGCATCCATCATCCATTGTGAAACGTTCTCTTGACCAGTCGCAGGATGAACCGAGTTTTTTGAGCTGATTTATGATGCGGGAGCCGAATTTATGTTTCCAGTCCCAAACTCTTTCGAGGAATTTTTCTCTTCCGAGGTCGTAGCGTGTGAGCCCTTCTTCATTTCTGAGAGCTTCTTCAACCTTTATCTGAGTTGCAATTCCGGCATGGTCTGTACCGGGAATCCAGAGGGCACTGTAGCCGCTCATTCTTTTATATCTGATTAAGATATCCTGAAGAGTTTCATCGAGTGCGTGACCCATATGAAGCTGACCTGTAACATTAGGAGGGGGGATTACAATTGTAAAAGGCTCCTTTTTGGGGTCGGGGTCTGCTTTGAAATATCCTTTTTCAACCCAGTTTGAATATATTCTGTCTTCAACATCCGCCGGGTTATAGGTTTTTGCGAGTTCTTTATTTTCCATTTTAGCCTTCCTTTCTATAGTAAATACTGATTAATCAATGTCTACTCTATATGAATACAATCAGTGCCGCCGCAAGAATGAGTGCAAACCCAACGAGTTTGACATACACAATGTCTGCTTCGTTCGGCTCTCTTTTTCCGGAGAAAATTACATCTGCTATTGTTTTGGAAGCAAATGTGATGAATGCACCTGCAACAGCCAAAATATAAACTGCAATATTCATAACTCTCTGTCCTTTATGTAATTACCGGAATAAATCCGGATTTGTTTTATCTTGAAAGCATACTGATGAGCTTATAGTCATCTTCATTTATGGTCTTTTTCATTTCAAGGGCTTCATTGATATCCATGTCGGTGAATTCGCCGTTTCTTCTCACAACAACTCTGTTGGACTTGCCATCTTTGAGAAGGTCGATTGCTCTCATACCCATCTGAGAAGCTATAAGACGGTCGCGCAGTGTGGGGCTTCCGCCTCTTTGAATATGACCAAGAACAGTTGCTCTTGTTTCAACGCCGGTTTCATCCTCAATAAGCTTTGCCATTTCATCGCTCTGCCCAATACCTTCAGCCACAATAACAATGTGATGCTTTTTGCCAGCTGCCTGACCTTTTTTGATTGTTTTAACAAGTTCCGAAACGATATCAAGACGGCTTCTGTTTTTGTCTTTCTCCGGAATCAGAACGTTTTCCGCTCCGGTTGCAATGGCAACAGAAAGAGCAATATAACCTGCATTTCTCCCCATAACTTCAATAAGTGAGCATCTCTGATGGCTTGTGGATGTGTCTCTGACTTTATCAACGGCATCCATAGCAGTGTTGAGTGCTGTGTCAAAACCTATGGTATAGTCGGTGCAGGCAATGTCGTTATCGATTGTGCCGGGAATACCGATGGTGGGAAGACCGGAGTTGGTGAGTGCTCTTGCACCCATAAATGAGCCGTCACCGCCGATTACTACCATTGCATCTATGCCATAATCTTTAGCAATTTTAACTGCTTTTTCAATTCCCTCAGGAGTTGCAAATTCTTTACTTCTTGCAGTCTGGAGTATTGTTCCGCCCTTCTGGATAAGGTTGCTTACAGACGATGATGTGAGGTCAATAAATTCGCCTCTCAAAAGTCCGTGGTAACCGCGGGTTACTCCAACCATTTCAAATCCGTTGTCAATACCGCATCTGACGATTGAACGCACAGCCGCATTCATACCCGGTGCATCTCCGCCGCTTGTGAGCACACCGATTTTTTTTATTTCCATATCACTTACCTCCTATGATATATTCAATTCACAAAACACTTAACAAGTGTCGAATACACAAAATCCGTTATTATATAATATATACTATTTTCATCCAAAAATCAAGTCTTTTACAACTGTTTTTACACCTTTATTTTATTTTCACATTATCGTCGCCGAGTTTAGTGCATAATTCCTCAAAAATCGCCTCACATATTCTTACCCTGTGAGATGAATCCGCCTTAATAACAGATTTTGAATCCTCAAGATATATGATTAGATTATTTTCTCCCGGATATTCTTTGAAAATACTTTTCAGCTTTGAAAATTCCATATTGTTTTTAACTCTTACATACAGAGATTTGGATGAATCCACTGTAAGATCGCTTAAATTTATGCAACTGTGAAGCACGAGTTCCGGAGTAACCTCATCGTCCTTTAAGTTAAGAGTTGCACAGATTCCAACAACCGCCCCTTCTTCGATTGCATCTTTATATTTCGTAAGCACAGATTCAAAAGCAACTGCACTGCACGAACCCGAATAGTCTGAAATATTCATTGATGCCATAATCTTTCCCGATTTAGTCCGTCTTGAAGAAAGCTCCGAGATTCTTCCGCAAACATTTATTCTGTTGCCCTCCAAAAAGTCATTTGAATATAGCGAATCAATGCTTTCTTTGCCGAATGCAGAGAGCTTCATTTTATATTCATCGAGAGGATTTCCCGAAAAATACATTCCCGCAAGCTCATATTCATATGCCATTTTATCTGCAAGAGAAAAATCTGCCGCACCAACGCTTGAAAGCTCGCATTCCTCCGAAGCATCATCGCTCTGACCAAACCAGCTGAACTGCCCGGATTTTTTTGCGCTTGCAATGCCATGACATTCATCAATGAAACGTTCATAGTTATAAATAAGCACCCGTCTGTTGGGATAAAGCGAATCAAAGCATCCGCATTTAATCATATTTTCAATACTGCGTTTGTTTATGTCGTATGCCGACATTCTGAGTATGAAATCATAGAAGCTCTTAAATTCACCGTTTTTTCGTCTTTCATATTCTATCTGCGCCGGAAACTGAACTCCTACATTACGAATCCAGCATAATCCGAAACGTATGTTTTTCCCCTCCGCTTTAAAGTGAGGACCACTTTTTTGAACATCGGGTTTTAAAAGCTCTATCTTATACTTTTTAAACGAATTAAGATATTTAACTGCTTTATTCACATATCCGGCATAATGCTTTAAAACAGCGGCAAGATAATGGGCGCTATAGTGAGTTTTAAGATATGCAGTCCTGTATGCCACAAGCGCATAGCAAGCCGCGTGAGATTTATTGAAAGCATAGTTTGCAAAATCCACAAGCGAATCAAAAATTTCATTTGCGCTCTTTTCGTCAACACCGTTTCTTATTGCGCCGGGAATGATTATTTTGCCGTTTTCCTCAAGTCCGTGAAGAAATATTTCGCGTTCCTTAATCATTTCAGCGTGTTTTTTCTTTGCCATAGTACGTCTCACAAGGTCGGCTCTTCCGAGAGAATATCCGGCAAGAGTACGCACTATTTTCATTACCTGTTCCTGATAAACCACCACTCCGTAGGTGGATTCCAGAATAGGTTTTAAAAGCGGATGAGCATAGCGGATTTTTTCGGGATGGCGCACGTTTTCAAGAAAAGTTCCGAGCTGTTCCATAGGACCGGGTCGGTAAAGAGAAGTTGTCATAACAATATCTTCAAGCCTTTTAGGTCTGAACTTTCTGAGGAAACTCTGCAGTCCCGGATTTTCAAGCTGAAACACTCCGTCGGTATCACCGTTTGATATCAGTTCAAAGGTTTTTTCATCATCATTCTCAATTGAATCCGAGGTGAGATTTATTCCCTCGCACTGTGCCACTGCTTTAAGCGTATCTTCAATAACGGTGAGATTTCTAAGACCCAGAAAATCCATTTTCAAAAGACCGATTCTTTCAAGAGATGACATCGGATACTGAGTGAGAAGCCCCGTATCGCAGTTTTGCAAGGGTACATATGATGTGAGCGCATCATCCCCTATCACCACTCCTGCAGCGTGGGTGGAGGCATGACGTGGAAATCCCTCTATAGCCATAGCCGTATCAAGAAGTCTTCTTACTTCCGGCTCTGTGAGATAGAGATTTTTAAGCTCTGGCGTTTCTTCAATTGCGGTTTTGAGTTTGATGTTGAGTACCCGGGGCACAAGCTTTGCAATGCGGTTGGTGAAGTTTGAATCCATCCCCATTACTCTTGCAACATCTCTTATTGCGGCTCTTGCCGCCATTGTGCCGAAAGTTATGATTTGAGCAACTCTGTCGGCTCCGTATTTTTTTGCAACATATGCTCTGACTTCGTCTCTCCGCTCATAGCAAAAGTCAATATCAATATCCGGCATGGAAATTCTTTCCGGATTTAAAAAGCGTTCGAAAATCAGATTATATTCAATCGGGTCTATTTCGGTTATATTAAGCGCATAGGAAACCAGACTCCCTGCCGCAGAGCCTCTTCCGGGTCCAACCGCAATCCCGTTATCTTTGGAATATTTTATAAAATCATATACGATTAAAAAATAATCGGTATAACCCATAGAGTTTATAACTCCGAGCTCATAGTCAAGTCTTGATTTAAGTTCTTCTGTTATTTTTCCGTATTTTTTTATAACGCCCTCAAGACACAGCATTTCAAGATAGTCCTCGTGGGAAAGCGGTGTGTTGATTTCTATTTTAGGAAGATGAAGCACGTTTTTTTCAATAACAAGATTGCATCTTCCGGCAATTTTGAGTGTGTTTTCAATCGCCTGAGGTGCGTAGGAAAAAAGCTCATACATCTCGTCTGCACTTTTGAGCCAGTATTCTTCCTCTTTCATTTTAAGCCTGTCGGTATCGGAAAGCTTTTTGCCGGTTTGAATGCAGGTGAGCACATCCTGAATAAGTGCATCTTCCTTTTTCACATAATGCACGTCATTTGTTGCAACAAGACCTATCCCGAGTTCTTCCGACATCTTAACAAGTGCTTTGGCAATGTCGTGCTCTTCCGGAATTGAGTGGTCCTGAATTTCAAGAAAGAAATTATCTTTTCCGAAAATCCCGATAAATTCTTCCGCTTTTCTTTTTGCGGCATCATATCCCGCTGCAAGAAATGTTTTGGGTACATCTCCGCGCATACACGCACTTAGTGCAATAAGACCATCGCTGTACTTTGAAAGAAGTTCCATATCTATTCGGGGTTTATAGTAAAAGCCCTCGGTGTGGGCATGGGTAACAAGGGTCATAAGATTTTGGTACCCCGTCATATTTTCGCAAAGCAAAACAAGGTGGCCATAGTTCTTATCGATATCGCGGTTTTTGCTGAAACGTGAATTAGGCGCAGTATAGACCTCGCATCCGATAATAGGTTTTATTCCGTTTGCCACAGCTTCATCATAAAACTCAATTGCGCCATACATAACACCGTGGTCCGTTATGGCAACAGACGGCATACCAAGCTCTTTTGCACGCAAAATAACCTCCGAGATTCCGGCGGCGCCGTCTAAGAGGCTGTATTGAGTATGAAGATGAAGATGAACAAAATTTTTCATATATGCATTCTTTCCTCACGAAAGTTTATTATTCATATTTCTCCGCTTCTTCAACAAGTTTGCGCAAGCGGTGGTTCACTCCCGATTTTCCTATCGGTGAAGAAAGCATTGAACCAAGCTCCTGCAAGCTGAGTTCTCTGTGTTCGAGTCTGAGATGTGCAATTTCCCTGAGTTGTTCGCTCAGCTGGGATAAGATTCCAAGTTTTTCGAGCTTTTCAATTGCTTTCACCTGAGCCATTGATGCATCAATTGTTTTGGTCATATTCGCCGTCTCGCAATTCATTTTGCGGTTTATGGAATTTCTCATTTCCTTTATAATCTTTATGTTGTGGTACTCCATAACCGAATCATAAGCTCCGAGAACCGTGAGAATATCTGCAATTTCCTCACCGCTTTTGAAATACACAACGTAGCTGGATTTTCTCATAACGGTGCGCGGTGACATCGAGAGCGACTCAAGAAGCTTTTCAAAATCAGTGCTCAGGCGATAATGCGTTGTTGCAAATTCAAGGTGAAAGTTTTTCTGCGGTGTGGTAACTGAGCCTCCGGCGAGAAATGCTCCTTTTAAAAATGCTTTTTTTTCATTTGATGTTTTCACAAGCTGAGAATTGATTTTATAGTTAATAAAGCTTCCAAGCTCGTCTGCCGGGCCAATAAGTCCCACATATCTGAAAAGCCGGCGGATGTGTTCTTCGTTTTCAACAACAACATGATATGCGGCATTTTTCACGCTTTTATGAATTCTTATTCCGGCATCAAGCTTCATATCGTTTTTCAGCACGGTGTAGAGAAGTCTTGATATTTTCGGATTCTCACTCTGAAAACGAAAGCGAAAACCATCAGAAGTGCCAACAAGCTTAGCACCAAAGCATATCATTCCGAGAATCTGACAAATACGAAGCTTCTTTCCGCTCTCACAGCTTTTTATTATTTCATTTTTTACGTCTGAAGAAAATGACATTTTATTTCCTCCCTCGTTCTTTTGGTTTATCTGTCTTTATTTATATCACGATGGTTAATATAGGTATTATATCCCTTTTCAAGCAAATGCTTGTAGATTTCGTTTGCAACCGTGACCGAACGGTGCTTACCACCCGTGCACCCAACCGAAACAACAAGCGCGGATTTCCCCTCTTCAACATAGTTGGGAACAAGAAAATCCATAAAATCCATAAGCTTATCAAGATAGCTCTGAGCAAGCGGTGTACTTTTAACAAATCCGCTCACATCGTCGTCAAGTCCCGTTTTTGTTTTCAGCTCCGGAACATAAAACGGATTAGGTAAAAAACGCACATCATACACAATGTCTGAATCAATCGGCAAGCCGTATTTGTAGCCAAAGCTCATAACTTCAATTGTCATACTCTTTTTTGCACAGTAGTCGGTATCAACAACGTTTTTAATATAATCCTGAAGCTGACGGGGTTTCATTTCCGACGTGTTCACAACATAATCCGCCCTGTCTTTTAATGCAAGAAGCATTTCACGTTCCTTTCTTATTCCGTCTGTGAGATTTCCGGTTTCGTCGAGCGGGTGTTTTCTGCGGGTCTCTTTATAACGCTTAATAAGAGTATCATCGTCGGCATCGAGAAAAAGAATACTGCACTTTCCGTAGCTTTCTTCAATTTCATCAAGAATGCGGCTAACCTCAGCCAAAAGCGAACCACCCCTGCTGTCTATAACAAATGCAACCTTTGATATATTGGTATCGGTTGTAGTGCAAAGCTGAGCAAATTTTGAAAAAAGCGCCGGCGGCATATTGTCAACGCAAAAATATCCCATATCTTCAAAGGTTTTTATTGCCTGGCTTTTTCCCGCACCGGACATACCTGTTATTATTGTGAATTTCATAATAATATCCTTTCAAATTTATTTCTGTTACCTACCGCACCACAGATTACCAAGCTTTCTTTCAAGTTCCGAATCGCTGATTTTATGAACATTATCAATGATGGTGATTCCCATATCCTCTGCTCTCTGCCTGAGATATTTCCCCGACTCGCCCATACTGTCAATTGATGTGGCAACAAGAATTTTTTTTGCATAATGTTTGCCAAAACGTTCTGCAACGGTATTTAATTTATACAGTTCATCAGCGGTGACAACACCGTTTTTGCAGGATATGAACACAGGAACCACGTTGTGCATAAGCAATATATCAATTTCATTTTCCGTGTCGTATACATCTTCCGAAGACTCATCGTGAAACTCTCCGTCCCAGTCGATAACAGCGCCGTTTAAAGCATCGTTGTAAATAAGCGAACCGTCGGAATTTTTCAGCATTTTTGATGTTATGTATATCTTCATTTCCAGAACTTGTCCGGCTTTTGTGAGGCATCTTTTCACCTGATTATTTTTATATGATAAGGTGAGAGTTTCTTCATTAGCATCAAAAGAGGTAAGAAGTCCGTGTTTTAAGAGATATTTCACAATACCGTTTGGAATTTTGTAGTGCGCTTTATGATGAGCAAGATAGTTTTTCAAAGTGTTTATGCAAACAGATGTTGTGAGTGTATCTTTGCCCGTAACTTTCCCCACGGTTTCAGCAGCTTCAAAAACGCCTATAACCGTGTTCCAGAATCTGACGTTTACTTTGCAAAACGACCACATGGTATTCACATCTTTAATAAAATCTCTGCTCAAATCCCACTCATAGGTTTTATCCTCAAAAATATCGCCGTATGCAATATCTCCGCCGTAAATTCTGATGTTTTCTTCAACCGACATTACCGGAGTATCTCTGAAAATGGTTTTGCCATCTTTATCGCAATCGTAAATCGCATTGTTTCTCAAATTAAATTTATGCATCTGAATATTTTTATCGGGATGAGCGGCATATACCATTCCAAAAGCAAGCAAGGATATTTCATCACCGCCGGTGATATCAAAAACGCAGTCATCATAGCTTTCCACTATTTCGGTGAGAATCGATACAGCGCTGTCAAGGTTATTTTTGGTAACAGTTTTTGGTATGAACTCAATATTATATCCTCTGTCATCAAACACGCGCTTATATTTTTCGATGTGCTTTTTCATAAGTTTTGCACGGTCGCCAATATAAACCACTCTGTCCGGAACATAAGTAAGACACGCGCTCACGTTTTCTGCGGCAATCTCATCAAAAAATTCTATATATGTCATAAAATCCCCCACGACAAATTATTTGTGCTATAAGCAGATTATATCATATTTTATTCGCACAGTCAACAAATCAAAATTCATCCTTTAGCTTTCACACAAAAAATTTCATTATATAAGAGCTTTACGCCTTTTTGGTGAGAGTTACGAATTTTGCACAATAAGACTTTTCAACCGGAAAGTCTATTCCGTTTTCAAAAATCTCCTCACCGGTTGCAAAGGTTCCCCGCCAACACTATACGTTGCATTTTTATTGAGAACGGGATACACGCAAATTCCTTTGGGGGATTTTTAAATTTTGGAAACAACAGACACCTTGCCGTTGTGAGCAGAATATGTATTGGATTCAATCACGGTTTTTTCCGCAAGCTTTCCGAAACTGCCGTTTATATTCCAAACGAAATCTGCTCTTTCTTTTCTGACAAATAAATTCATAAATTTAAACCTTTCGTTTTATATGTTTTTTATTATTTATATCACATCAAATTAATTTGTCAAATATAATATTATAAAATTATGTTATTATAGTCCGGGACACTTCATATATTTTAAACCGGGTGATAATTATGACAAAAATCAAAAAATGGCACATTTGGGGATTTTTCTGTATTTCTCTTCTCGGCACACTTCTTCACTTTACATATGATATGTCAAATCAAAGCCAATTTGTTGGATACTTTTCTGCGGTAAACGAAAGTGTGTGGGAACATCTTAAGCTCGTTTTCTTTCCCTTTATGTTATGGACTTTGATTGAATATTTTGTCTACGGAAAAACCGAGGCAGACTTTTTTGCTGCAAAAGCAACCGCTGTCCTTTGCGCAATGGCTTTTATTGTTGTTTTTTTCTACACATACACGGGAATTCTCGGGTTCAATCTTGCCGTGTTTGATATTCTCTCCTTTTTTGCCGCAGTGCTTCTGGGTCAGATTACAAGCTATAAACTCCTAAACGCCGAATTAAGAGGCGATTATTCCGATAACGTAAAGGGATTTCTTAGCTTTGTGCTTCTTTCGGTATGCTTTATAGTGTGGACGTATATGCCTCCGGAGCTTGGTATTTTTCGTGGATAGGTAAGATATATCGTCAAAATTTTACATTTTAGATTATGCGCATTCCAAAAATTCAAACTCCCGCAGATGAATTTTGTTTAAAAATAATGAACTTGGTTTAACATTATTGAAAACATACACGTAATATGATATCATACCAACATATTCAACCGGGTTTATTATTAACCCGGTTTGCTTTGCAAGGGGGATAAAAATGAAAGATTTTATTGCAGAGTTCAAATCATTTTTAATACAGGTAAAACGGATGCACTTTTCCGAATTTCTCTCATGTGACATAACCAACACGGAATACGTTATTCTCGATATAATATCAAGCAAAACAGCTTCGGGAGAACGTGACAGCATATGGGTAAGCGAAATCACAGACGAAGTAATTGTTACGGCTCAGGCTGTTTCAAAATGCCTCAGAATCCTTGAAAACAAAGGCTACATAGAACGTTTTGTTAATGAAAAAGACAGGCGAATGACCGGTGTGAGACTTCTGAAACAAGGAAAAAAAGTGTATCACAAAGCACAGGATGAAATAAAGGATTTTATGGAAATGCTTGGACTTGAATTCAGCGAGAATGAGCGGAAAGAATTTGTTCGTCTGCTGATTAAATTCAGAAAAGCTTTTATGGAAAATGCCATACAGAAAGTAAGGCAAAAGCAAATGAATGGAGGGCAATAATTAATGAAGCTTCACGAATTATCCGTTAAAAAACCGGTAGCTGTAACTATGGCTGTTTTGATTTTCGTTGTAATCGGATTATATTCGCTCACAATGCTTCCAATAGAAATGACACCGAAAATGGAGCTTTCTATGGCAATTGTGGCAACGCAGTATCCGAATGTGGGAAGCGAAGAAGTGGAAAATATGGTCACAAAGCCAATAGAAAGCGCGGTATCGAGCATCAGCGGTGTGGATACTATATCATCGCAGTCATCCGAGGGCTCATCGATGATTATGATTGAGTTTTCAGCCGGAACCGACATGGACAAGGCTATATCCGATATTGAAAGCAATATCAACATAATAGAAAACTATCTGCCGGAAGACGCATCAGACCCTATGGTTCTTAAACTCAACACCGATATGATGGCAGCTGCACAGTTCAGCATATCATATGAGGGATACGACCTGGTTCAGACAAAACAGTTTGTTGACGATACTCTTGAAAGCAAGCTCAAATCAGTTAACGGGGTTGCAAGCGTGAGTGTTACGGGTGCACAAAACCGTCAGATTGATGTTTTCGTGGACCCCACGAAGCTTTTCGGCTACAACGCAAGCATAAACGATGTTGCAAATGCAATTATGGCGCAAAATCAGAATCTCCCTGCAGGAACAACAGATGCAATGGGAAAGGATTTATCGGCAAGGGTTCTCGGAAAATTCAAAAGTGTTGAAGAAATTAAAAGTGTCCCTCTTATGACATCAACCGGACAGGTTATAGCTCTAAGAGACGTTGCTGAAGTTAAAGACACATATTCAGATGTTTCCACGCTTGCCCGCCTGAACGGAGAAAAAGCAATTTCAATCACGGTTTCCAAAGAATCCGATGCCAACACTGTTGATGTTGTAAACGATATAGAAAAGCTTCTCGACGATATAAGCAAAGAAAATCCCAAATTCACATATAACATGACTATGGAACAGGGAAGTATGATTGAGGATTCGGTTAGCTCGGTTGCCCAAAACGCCATAACCGGTGCGTTTCTTGCAATTATTGTGCTTCTTCTGTTTTTAGGGAGTATTCGCACATCGCTTGTTATAGGTATTTCAATGCCTGTTTCTGTTATCACAACATTTATAGGAATGTTTTTCTCGGGAATGACTCTGAATGTTGTTTCTCTGGGCGGACTGGCGCTTGGCGTGGGTATGCTTGTGGACAACGCTGTTGTGGTAATTGAAAACATATTCAGAAAAAGGAAGCTTGGCGAAGACGCTGTTTTGGCGGCGGTTTCGGGAACGGGTGAAGTTATTGGCGCGGTTATTGCATCGGTGCTCACAACGTGTATTGTGTATGTGCCTATTCTTTTTATAGACAATATGATGGCTATAATGTTCAAACAGCTTGCATTCACAATAATCTTTTCTCAGATTGCCTCGATTCTCATAACTTTCCTTTTGATTCCTATGCTTTCTTCTAAAATAGAAAATATTGAAAGTGAGGGAAAGAGGCTTTCTGCGATACTCAAACCCTTTAACAACTTTATGGACAAAGCATATAAAGTATATGAAAAGCTTTTAAGAACCGTGCTTAAAAAACGCAGGATTTTCGTGACAGTTGTTCTTGCGGTGTTCATACTAAGCCTTGCCGGACTTTTCACAACCGGTATGGAGCTTATGCCCTCAACCGACTCGGGAACTATTTCGGTTAACATATCTATGCCGAGCGGAAGCCATCTTGAAAAAACAGATGATCTGACAAAGCGAATTGAAAATATTATTCAGCAAAATGAAAACGTCCGGACCGTATTTTCACAGGTTGGCGCAGGTGATATGGCAAGCTCGGTAACAGGAGCTTCAAATGCCGACACTGCCAGCATAACCGTTACTCTCGTTGCAGAAAACGAACGCAAAAATTCAACAGATGATGTTGCATGGCAAATACGAAACAGCCTCAAAAGCATTTCCGGAGCCGTAATCGAAGTGAGCACTCAGAGTATGTCGATGGGTTCTTCAAATGATATTAGTGTTAATTTCAGCGGTGCAGACGATAAAGCTCTTGAAAAATTTGTTCTGGAAGCTGAAAAGGTTCTTGCTTGCGTTCCCGGAATCGTTGAAACATCAACTTCCCTTTCGGACACAAAATACGAGCTTCACATAATTCCGAACCGGACAAAACAAATGAACTACGGTCTGACCCCTGTTCAGACATCAAATCTCATAGACAGCGTGATAACCGGAGTAAAGGCTTCTCAATACACAGAAGCCGGAAGCGAATATGATATAGTTGTTAAATATCCGGACGACTATGCCGACACGATGGAAAAGCTAAAAGCACTTCGCATCAAAACTCCAACCGGAAGTTGGGTGAGTGTGTTGGACATTGCGGATGTATCGGTTGAAGAAGGGTACAGTTCGCTTATGAGAGCGGAGCAAAAAAGAGTTATAACCCTTTCCGGTAAGATATACGATTCAGACCTCGGAACAGTAACAAGAGAATTCAACAAAGCTCTTAAAAAGATTAATATGCCCGATGGAGTTTCAAAAGACGATGCCGGAAACTTTGATGTTATGATAGATGCTATGAGTCAGCTCTTTATTGCGATACTTCTCGGTATCCTGCTTATGTATATGATTATGGCGGCTCAGTTTGAAAATCTTGTTCAGCCGTTTATAATCCTTGCAACCATACCTCTTGCAATGATTGGCGTTACGCTTTCGCTTATCATAAGCGCATCCAGACTTTCAGCAGTATCGTGCGTTGGAATTCTGATGCTCACAGGTATTATAGTAAACAACGCAATTGTGCTTATAGACTACATAAACCAGCTCAAAGCCGAAAAACCCGGCGGCGATATAACAGAACACATTGTTGAGTCCGGCATAACGAGAATGAGACCGGTTCTTATGACCTCGCTTACTTCGGTGCTCGGATTCTTGCCTATGGCAGTTTCATCCGAGGGCGGCTCAGCTATGATGCAACCGCTTGCCATAGTTCTTTTGGGCGGACTGCTCATCGGAACCTTCCTCACGCTCTTTATGATACCCGTGCTCTACAGCATTGTTGACCAAAAGGCCGAAAAACGCAAACTCAAAAAATTATTAAAGAAAAAAGCAAAATCTGAGAACTGACTCAACAAAAAAGTTGAATTTTATTTGCAAAGGGATGATTTAAATGAATAAAAACAAAATGTGTCTTATTGCACTGCTACTTATTATTTTCAATTTATGCGTGCCATATGCATATGCATCTGAGCAAGCTTTGAGCACTCAAACCTCCGCACCGGAAACACCACGTGTCTACACGCTCTCGCTTTCTCAGGCAATAGATATGGCAAAAAG
The DNA here is from genome assembly GCA_045536915.1 of Clostridia bacterium. Taxonomy (GTDB): domain Bacteria; phylum Bacillota; class Clostridia; order UMGS1810; family UMGS1810; genus RGIG1828. The sequence continues at coordinate 19,682 of JAZSOL010000147.1, read as the reverse complement.
GGAAAGTCCGGATCTGGAATGTTGTGATGTGAACAAGGAAAACATCAGAGTTCAGCGCAAAAATGCAAAACTTGCCCAGAAAAACTCAAAAAACATACCGGTTAATGCCTCATCAAATTTTGATATGGTATTTGTGAAACAGGGATATTATATCAATATGTTTGACAAACAATTTGAGCTTGCCGATTACGAGAAAGCTAAAACCGAAAGCTCTATTGCATATGATGTAACTCAGAAATACTACAACTGCAAAAATGCGGTTGCCGTGTATAACTCAGCAAAAAATGCTCTTGAAAGAGCAAAAGAAAATGAGACTCTCATCAAAATGAGATTATCACTTGGTATGTGCACTCAGATTGATGCCGACAGCATTTCGCTTTCTGTTGCTCAGTGTGAGGCTAATCTACAAAAATGCCTGAGCAACATTGAAGTTGCCGAAGATTCTCTGAAAATCGTGCTCGGTATTGACGGCAAGTGTGTTTTGAATCTCACAGACGCTCTTACCAAAACACCTTTTACGGCAAACCTTACCGAAGACACTCAAAAGGCAATGAATACGCGCTATGACGTTAAAGCACTCAGGATTTCCGCCGAGCTTGCAGATGAATACTTCAAAATTGCAAGCAACCTCGATAATGAAAATACAACATACTACTCGGCATACACAAATCATATTAAAAGTAATTTCGATTATTCAACCGGTGTAAAAAATATAAGCCTTCTCATAAAAAACTCCTACTACACCGCCGTTGATTCGATAAATCAGATAAAGCTTGCCGAAGACAGACTGAATCTTCTGAAAAAAGAATACGAAACATATAAAATCAAAAATGAGCTTGGTATGATCACAAATCACATGCTCAACACGAAAGCCGACGAGCTTACAGAGTGTGAAATTGCCTACAACAACTCACTTCTCGCAGGTAAGCTTGCCATTGAAAAATACAATTATGATATTACCACAGGAATTTGAGATTAAAGAAAGGAACGCGGTTATGCTGAAAAAATATATATCAATAATTTTGTGTATAATGCTTACAGCATCATTTTACGGATGCGGCAAAAAAAATACCGACACGGCAGCAGATATCACAACGGGAACCAATGTATCCGTGTATGAAGTGGAAAAAGGCGATATCGAAAGCAGTGTGTCATATAGCGGCACCATTTGTGCGGCTGAAAGTGTGAGCATAAGTTCAAAGGTCAGCGCAAAGGCTGTTAACGTGCTTGCCAAAGACGGTGACTACGTGGAAGCCGGAGATGTGCTTTGCGAACTCGACACCACAGACATCAGCCTTTCATACGAACAGGCACTCGCCGGCTACAACAGTGCCGTTGCCGGCTACAACTCTGTTGTGAATTCATCCTCAAAAATGAACAGTGCACAGGCAAAGCAAGCCCTTTCAAATGCACAGATAACCTTTGAACAGGCTCAGGCAAACTACAACAGAGAAAGCGAGCTTTTTGCATCAAATTCTCAGGTTACCATTGCTCAGCAACAATATGAAACCGCAAAAGCGGCATACGAGCGCGAAAAGGCTTTATATGAAGCAAATGTTTCATCAGCCTCAGCTCAGGCAGGGGTCACATCTGCCGGAAACAACGTTATAAATGCCCAAAACGCATTTGATAACGCACAAAAAAACTACGACAGAACAAAACAGCTTTACGATTTGGGTGGTGCCACACAAATTGAACTCGACAACGCAAAAACATCACTCGATTCGGCTCAGCTCGCCCTCGAGAGTGCAAAAGCATCTTCGCAAAGCGCCAACGCTTCGCTCACAACGGTTGAACTCACAAGCTCTGCCGCTATGGATGCGGCTTATGCGCAGATGATAACTGCCGAAAAAAATCTGATAATAACAAAAAATTCAGCATCAGCCGGAGCAGACAATGCAAAATACGCATATGAAAATGCAAAAAATGCACTCGGAGTTGCCAAAGAAAATATTAATCTCACGGCAAACGCCAATAAAGCCGCAATTGACACCGCAAAAGCTTCGGTTGATTCCGCAAAAGCAGCACTCAATATAGCCAAAAACAACCTCAACAACACAAGCATCACAGCCCCCGTTTCCGGTTACGTTTCAAAATGCACAGCCGTAACAGGTCAGAACGTTGCAGCAGGAATGGAAATATTTGTTATTAAAAACACAGATATCGTTGACATTCAGATTAATGTTACCGAATCGGTTATACCTATGATTTCCAACGGTTCAAAAGCAATAGTAAGCGTGTCGTCTGCAAAGCTTTCCGACCTTGAAGGTGCGGTTACGAGTGTTAATCCCGTAAAAGACGATATGACGGGTATGTATGGCGTGAAAGTGACTCTCGACAATTCCGACGGCAAGCTCAACGTTGGTATGCTTGCGGATATAAAGCTAACCACAGCCTCCATCGAGGACACCATAAAAGTTCCGTCTGAAGCTCTTATTAACGAAGATGATGAATACTATGTGTATATCGCAGAAAACGGAAAAGCAAAGAAAATAAACGTCATAACAGGCATCAGTGATGAAACCTACACAGAGATTTACACAGGCCTGAGTGTTGGCGACAGCGTTGTGGTAAGCGGAAAAGAATATATTTCCGAAACCAATAACGAGATTAATATAACTGAAAAATACAAAAAGGAATAACAACTAAAAAGGTCACCGGGTTTAATCCGATGACCTTTTTAGTTAATTACCGCAACAGCAATCTGCTCTTGTTGGTTCCGTGCTGTCGAAATGACATTTTTCGGGCGGGAAAAATTCATCAACCGGGAAGTGAAGTCTGTCGAAAAGTTCGCAGGGATTGCTTTCTACCGACTGAACGCATTCATTCTGCGGAATGCAAAAATCAATCACCGGAACAACAATTTCAACGTCTCTCAAAAGACGGGTGATGGTGAAAATACCGATTGTGATGAACACCTTTCTGCTGTCGGCATTATCCACGATGATATCATCAAAAACCTTGCAGATATCATCAGGTACGGAATTCACGTCTACCTCACCACAACAGCAGCAACAATCTTCTCTGGGTTCAACAATTTTAGTTGCAAGGCAAATGGGGTCTACAACTTCTGTTTGTGACAACATTTGCTTTTTAAAATGCTCTGCGCCTTATCAAATATGCGTTTCGAAACGATTTTAAGTTCACTGCGAATGTGTATGCAATTCTGGTCTTCAGGGAGGGTTCTTCGCGTTGACTCAAGAAAATCGAGAGTTTCTGTTTTGTTATTTATGAGTATTCCGCAGTATATTGAATTGGAAAGAATTCTGCGAACTCCTTTGGGAGTCCAACTGCATCCTTTTTTTGTTGGTATTCCGCTTTGATTTAGATAATCTGAAATTTTTCTGAGTCCCATTTCTTCTTCCGTGTAGAGGCTGAATATTTTTTTCACTGTTTCAGCTTCAATAATGTTTATGCACAGAGTGTATGTATCTATTTTATCATATCCGTAAATAAGCGGAGGTGTTCTGCCTTTTTTTGCAGAGACCTTTTTTCCGAATATAATCTTTTTGGAAAGGTTATAGGATTCTTCCTGAGCAATAGCCGCAAACATAGTGAGTGCAAATTCTGACTCACCCAAGGTATCCATACTGCAGGAAAGGAATCTCACATCAATTCCGTTTGAACGAAGCTTTCGGATTCCAACCAGAAAATCAACCGTATTTCTTGCAAAACGGCTCACGTCTTTTACCACGAGCATATCAAATTTTCCGCCGCCGCTGTCTGAGAGCATCCTCAAAAATTCATCACGTTTTTTTAGCGCCTTTCCGCTGATTCCCCTGTCTGCGTAGATTTCATACAGTTCATAACCGTTTTTATCGGCATATTCCTTAAAAAAGCTCTTTTGATTTTCGAGAGATGTAAGCTGTTCTTTGCTGCCTGTGGAAACTCTGCAATATGCCGCAATTTTCATAAATTTCACCTCAGAATAAAATTATGCCGGCTTTGTGATTTTATTCTGATAAAAATTTTATAGATTTGTAAGGTGAAATTTGAATTCATTTGCATTTATCAAAAAAACACTCCGCTATCATTCACGATAACGGAGCGCATTAAGATTTTATCAGAATTTATCCACGGGATAAAGAATTTTGAGCTGATTTATTTTTGATTTATATGCCGCCTGCTGTTTGTCGGTCATAAGTTTTGCTTTAATCTGCTCTGCAATCTGATCATATTCCATGGTTTTTGCTTCATTTTTGGAATCAAGCTTTATGAGGTGGTAGCCAAACTGAGTTTTAACAGGACCTCTCACCTCGCCCACTTCCATTGAAAATACCGCCTGATCAAATTCGGGCACCATCTGACCTCTGCCAAATTCACCGAGTGTACCGCCGTTTTGCGATGAGGGGCATGAGCTGTTTGCCTTTGCCGCATCTGCAAATGAGATTTTTCCGTCATTGATGTCGGAGAGAAGCTCATTTGCTTTTTCCTCGGAATCAACAAGGATGTGACTTGCACTCACGGTTTCTCCGGAAACAAGGTCTCCCTTATTCTCTTCATAGAATTTTTTTGCATCTTCATCTGTAACCATGATATTTTCAACAGCCTTTGAAATTGCAAAGTTAGCAAGCAAATCTTCCTTAATCTTTTGAAGCTCTGCTTTAAATACCGGGTCATATTCATAAAGATTCTTTGCAGCATCCGCCAAAAAGAGCTTTTTGTTGATAAGCTGTTCGAGAAGCATTTCTCTGCCCTGAGGTGTGTTGTATTCCTGACCTCTCTGACCAAGAGCAAGAATTTCCGCATCAATATCTGCAGCGGTTATTGCCGCGCCGTTTACTTTTGCCAATACTTTTAAACTGTCCATTTTGTCCTCCTGAATGTTTACATTACTTATTTCCATTTAACAAACCCATAATCAGAAAGAATATGAAAATACTTTGCGAGTCTCTCATACAAAGGCTCTGCCTTATCTGCAAAACGTGATTTCACTTCTTTTCCGAGCTCATAGATACTTGTTTCACCGTCAATAAGAGGCCACACAAAGCTTCCGGTTTCATCAAGGTGAATCTGGGTGAATTTTGGTTTTTTAAAAAGTTTCTGAGCTATCTTGTTAAACAGACCTTTATTTTCAATATAAAGAGTCACATTTCCGTCATCTGATTTTTCCCACTTTAGATTTTCCGGAACATACGGAACTTTATCGAGATAATTCTCTTTTTCGCTTTTCTTTTTAGCCATATTATTTCACCTTACTGCGTTTTTTCCATACAGAAAACTTAAACACGGTGAGGATGATAACAGCAAAGAACACAAGGCAAATAACATCAGATACAACCGGCGGGAGGTTAAGGTATCCGGAGAGATTAATATATTTATCCACACCGAACACAGCAAGAAGCGCAAGAGCAATACCTGCAAGACCCTCACCTGCTATCATACCCGAGCAGTAGAGAATACCGTCACTTACAATAGCTTTCTTTGTTTCTTCATCTTTTTTCATCTTTTCAAGAACAAGACGGATAAGTCCACCTATCATAATGCATGCATTGAGATATACAGGCAGATACACGCCTATTGCAAAAGGAAGCACCGGAATTCCGATAACCTCAATCACAATTGCAATAAACACACCTATAAATACGAGGTTCCAGGGAAGATTTCCGCTTGTAACACCCTCAACAATCATCTTCATAAGGCTTGCCTGAGGAGCAGCGAGTTCTTCAGAACCAAAGCCCCAAGCCGCATCAAGAAGATAAAGTGTACCACCGATTGCAAGAGCCGATGCAACAACACCAATAATTTCACCAATCTGCTGTTTTTTAGGTGTTGCGCCAAGAATAAATCCTGTTTTCAAATCCTGAGAAGTATCGCCTGAAATTGCCGCTACAATACATATTATCGAACCGATTGCAATTGCCGCTGTCATACATTCAGCACCGCTTGCACCTGTTGCCATAAGGATAAGTGTTGAAATAAGAAGAGTTGCAATAGCCATACCTGAAACAGGGTTATTACTGCTTCCTACAATACCAACCATTCTTGAAGATACTGCCGCAAAGAAAAATCCAAATACAACAATAACAATCGCGCCCACAAAAGTTACCGGTACAGCCGGAATAAGCCATACAAGAAGAGTGAGCACAACTATAGCCGCCAACACTACTTTCATATTCATATCTTTGGAGGTTCTGTCGGCAGATGCATCATTTGCCACAGAAAATCCCTTGATAGATGCTGAAAATGTGCGGAAAATAAGCGGAAGTGACTTAAGAAGGCTTATTATACCACCTGTTGCAAGTGCACCTGCACCGATGTAGCGAATATAGCTTGACCATATAGCTTCTGCACCGCCATCGGCAAAAATCTCACCTATAGTTAAAGCTTCGCTCGGATAAATAACCGCATTCTCACCGAAAAATACGATAATCGGAATAAGAACAAGCCAGCTGAGAGCACCGCCGGCAAACATATATGACGAAACTCTGGGACCGCAGATATAACCAACGCTGATGAGAGCGGGATATATCTGAGTGCTGATTTCGCCGGCATATCCTTTTACTGCAAACGCAATCTTATCGGGCACTACTTTAAGACCATCGATAATCAATTTAAAAAGTGCCGCAAGTCCCATACCCGCAAAAACAGTTGAAGCATTAGCGCCGCCTTTTTCACCTGCAAGAAGAACTTCTGCACACGCAGTACCCTCCGGATACGGCAAAATTCCGTGTTCCTTAACGATAAGAGCATTTCTTAAAGGAATCATAAAGAATACACCCAAAAGACCGCCGATAAGAGCAATAAGAGTGATTTCAATCAGATTCGGTTTGGTGGTTATACCCTCGGCTGCCCACAAAAAGAGCGCCGGAAGAGTAAAAATTGCGCCTGCCGCCACGGATTCACCGGCAGAGCCGATTGTTTGAACAATATTACTTTCGAGAATAGAATTTCTCTTCATAACAACGCGTATAACACCCATAGCTATAACAGCTGCCGGAATTGATGCCGACACAGTCATACCTACTCTTAATCCAAGATACGCATTTGATGCACCGAAAATTACTGCAAGGAGTATTCCGATGATAACAGATGTCACCGTGATTTCCGGAGTAACTTTCTCAGCCGGAATATACGGCTTAAATTTTTCATGATTATTCATTGCTGTTCTCCATTCTGCCTTTTAAGGCTAAATTTCATTTGTAAATGAAACATATGTGCTCATTATCACATAAAAATCCATTATATATTAAATTATATACTATTAATTGCACAATGTCAACAGTAAATTTGAATTTGTCGGGGTGCTTGATAATGAAATCAACGTGGATGTGTCGTAGGGGACGGCCTCCCGGACGTCCCGCTCGAACAATTTTGCAATTATATATTAATTCAAAAATAGACAATTGCGAAATAGCATTTTCGGGCTGACGAGGACGCCAGCCCCTACATTTAGTCGTGATTTGTTCTATGTCAGACAGAACGATAAATCAAAATTTCACGTTGTCACAAACTTCAATTTTTGCCACCGGAAGATTATTTTTCTGCCAAAGTTGAATATCCTGCTCACCGTAGCGATACTTTGAACTGAAGTTTTTGGCACTTCCTTCAGAACCGAACAAAATTACTTTTTTGTCGTAAACCGCTATACCCTCAACCTGAGTGGGTCTGCAAAGTCCGGTGAATACGTCGAGAGTGATTTTAAAATAAAATCTCATATCAACAGAATAGTAACCTCTGTTAAATGCCACAGGCTCAACGTCAGAATAAATCCAGATTATTTCTGCTTTTCTGCATTTTATGCTTGTGGAACGATCAACAAGGCACTGTCCGCTCTCTGTCAGATATACTCTGATGTTTTCAATACATTCCTTATCCTTGCAGGAGTCATACACCTTGCGGGTTTGTATGCATACATTGTCGCCGCACATATTATTGTTTGTGTTGCCGGCATTACAACAAGAGTTAACCCTGTCATTCATAAAGATTCCTCCATTTATATAAATTAGGATTGCCCCGATAGTATAATATGTACGATGCAATAAAAGTGTGAAAAAAACTGCATCCCGGTTAAACGGAATGCAGTTTTACAGATATTTGATTTAAAATTTTTATCTTGCTTTTGTTCCTCTGAGAAGTACCCAGAACTGACCTGCGATGAATACTGAAGAGAAAGTACCGCACACAACACCTATGATAAGTGGCATAGCGAACTGTCTGATTGATGTTACACCGAGGATATAGAGGCACAGAAGTGTGATAAGTGTGGTAACACTTGTGTTGATAGAACGTGCAAGTGTCTGCCAGATACTTGTGTTGACAACTTCTGCAAAAGTATTCTTTCTGAGGAATTTAGTGTTTTCTCTCACGCGGTCAAATACAACGATTGTTGCGTTGATAGAATAACCAAGAATTGTGAGAACAGCGGCGATAAATGTTGCATTTACCGGGAACTGGAAAATTGCATACACTGAGAGCATAATGAGCACGTCGTGAAGGAGTGCCAATACTGCTGCAACACCTGAGTGAAGCTCAAATCTTATCCAGATATAGATAAGCATACACAATACAGCAAAGATTATAGCTCTTGTGGAATCCCAAAGCATTTTCTTACCCATTGTTGCGCTAACAACGTCATTTGAAAGAATTTCATAGTCGGGAAAGCTTTTTTCAAGAGAAGCTTTGATTGTTTCGAGCTGTTCCTGACTGATTTCGGTTGTTTTGATAAGTGCACTCTGAGCACCGGTGCTCTGTACGGATGAAACTGTTACACCTTCAAGACCATCGTATGCACTTCTTATTGCAGCTTCATCAAAATCTGTGCCGAGTTTGATTTCCATTGCAGAACCGCCGGTGAAGTCGATATCGGTGTTAAAACCGCCGTTGATGATAAGACATACTATACCAACAAGAATAATCACTGCAGGTATAATAAAGAGAATTTTTCTTTTTTCTATAATATTAAACATCTGAACGCCCTCCTCTTATGCACTGTAGAGCTTGGAATTCTTAGGTCCGAATCCGCAAAGCTGACGAAGTAAGAATCTGGTTACGAAAATTGCAGTAAACATACTTACCAGTGTACCGATAAGAAGTGTCTTTGCAAAGCCCTGGATTGTACCTGTACCGAAGTACCAGAGAACAACAGCAGCAATTACAGTTGTAACGTTGGAGTCAAGAATTGCAGTAAACGCTCTTTTGAAACCTGCATCAACAGATGCTCTGAGAGTTTTACCAACTTTGAGTTCTTCTTTGATTCTTTCAAAAATAATAACGTTAGCATCAACTGCCGTACCGATTGTGAGGATAATACCTGCAATACCGGGAAGAGTGAGCTGAATTTCAAAGCCGTGGATAATAAGAGCAACAATTGCAATGTATCCGAAAAGCGCTATAGCGGAAACAAGACCGCAGAGTCTGTACATAATAAGCATATAGAGTATTACGAGGAAAAGACCAATAGCACCTGCCATAAGGCTCTTATTGAGTGCATCATCACCAAGCTGAGCACCAACACTGCTCTGCTGAACAGGGTTGAGAGCAAAGGGAAGTGTACCCGATTTAATCTGATTTGCAAGACGCTGAGCACTTTCAGCATCGAAATCACCTGTGATGATACAGCTTTCAGAATTAATTGCTTCATTAACTCTGGGGTTAGAAATCATTTCATCATCAACATAGATACCGATTGTGTTCTGACCTTCGCCTGCACCAGCAAGACGTGCTGTTGCTTCAGCAAATTTAGACTGACCGTCGGAATTGAGGGTGATCTGAACAACGTATGTTCCGTTCTGATAAACAGCAGCCGCATCTTTGATGTTCTGACCTGTGATTACTTCTGCACCGTTGGGCTCTTTCAAAGTAAGACTTGCCATAGCACCAAGATATTCAATAGCTTCATCGGGATTGGTTACAGCAGGGATTTCAACTCTGACTCTCTTCTGACCTTCTGTGGTCTGAGGAGCAACTGTTGCTTCGTTGAGACCTTCGCTGTCGAGACGGAGTCTGAGAGATGCAACTGCGGCATCAATCTGATCTTCGGTTACATCATCAAGGTCTTTGAGCTTTTCGCCGTCTACCCTGGGTTCAAAAACGATAACCGAACCTCCTGCAAGGTCAAAGCCTTTTTTGATGCCGTATTCTTCATCAAAAGATGCTGTGATTTCCTTGCCCATAAATCCTAAATCCAAACCGAATGCTGCAACGTATGCAAGAATAGCTATTACAATGCAAACCGCTGCAAATTTAATTATACTTTTTGCTTTCATTAGTAATCCTCCTTAATGTATTTTTAATGAATTTATGCAAATGTATATCAAATCAGTAATCTGACTGAAAACTCTGCACGCCTGTCCGAAATCACACAAGAATGCATAGCTTCTGAAGTGCTTATCACATTACAGTCTCCGCAATCTGACAAAGCCGGAATATTCAAAAGCCTGTTTTCTTCAGATATATCAACTCCGGGTGCAGAAATAATTCTTGTATTGGCAAACGGAACGCCTCCAAAGGGAGCATTCATTGCACACGTACTCTCCCGATTTTCTTCAAAGCGGATAAATCCGCTTTCAAAATCAAATCCGAAGTCTCCGCCCGGAGAAGAAAACAAAGTAAATATCAATAATATTGACAGTACACCTGCGGCACAATCGGATAACAAACTGTATCTCACTATTCCACCGCCTTTTCTCTTTTTTTTATTTTTTTGACACGTTAATACCAACTATTCCGCCGATTGCCCCAAACACAAATCCGCATAAAAGCTGAACTGCATTTGAAGAAACGAACACATCGGCATCAACAAAAATCAATCCGAGAAGCAAAAGAATCAAAACATTAAAAACTCCGGCAACACCGCCGACAAGCCACCCTTTTCCCGATGCTCTCACTGCACACAAAAGTGCCGATATGAAAACTCCGAAAAAAGTAATGAATTTCACTCCCGGACCTGCGATTGATTCCGGAACATCCGTATAGCACACAATTGCCGATAATATAACTATCAGAATAAGAGATATCACGTATGAAACAGCAATATATTTCATACACTTGGCAATCTTTTTTAAAATGCCCGGATTAACATCGCTTTGAGCCACTGAGTTTGACACGAAAAATCCCTCCAAATATTTTTTATACATAATATTCGGATGTTTTTGCTTTTATGTCTTTATCAGTTTATATTATTCAGCATCATTTTCCACATCGGGAGTTTCTGCCGGCTCTTTACCCGGTTTTGTTACTTCGCCCACTGCCCAGCGTGCAATTTTAACGGTTGACTTTTCATTCTGAGAACCTGCGCCGGTTTCAATTATGAGCATATCACCCTTGATGCTTACGATTTTACCGTGAATTCCGCCTATTGTTGCAATCTGGTCACCAACAATAAGCTGAGAAAGCATTTCTTTTTTTAATTTTTCCTGCTTTTTCTGAGGACGGATTGCCACAAAATACATAACAACCACAATCAACACAAACGGCAAAAGCATAGATACCATGCTGCCTGCACCTGCCTGAGGCTGCGAACCTGCCGCATAGGCAGTAATTGACAATAAATTCATTTGATTACCTCCTAAATAATATCATATTTGTTTATTATACAACAAACAAAGCAAAATTGCAATAGTTTTTCAATATATTTTAAATTCTTTTGGAATATTTTTCTATGCGTTCTGCTTTGAAGCTTTTGAAAGTACCGTTTTGGATAGCTTCGCGGATATCTTCCATGAGTTTATTGTAGAATCTCAGATTATGAAGAACGCAAAGCCTCATAGCAAGCATTTCTTTTGCTTTAAAAAGATGCCGTATATATGCCCTGGAATAATTGCGACACGCAGGGCAGTCGCAGTTTTCGTCTATTGGGCGGGGGTCACGTTCAAATTTTTCGTTTTTGAGATTCATATACCCCTCACTCGTAAAGAGGTTGCAGTGCCTTGCATTCCTGCTCGGCATTACGCAATCAAAAAAGTCCACTCCGCGGTCCACAGCTTCAAGAATATTAATTGGTGTGCCCACTCCCATAAGATAACGCGGTTTATTTTCGGGTGCAAACGGCACTGTGACATCAAGAATGTGATACATTTCTTCGTGGGTCTCTCCTACCGCAAGTCCCCCTATTGCATATCCGTCAAGGTCCATTGTTGCCATTGTTTTCATATTTTGAATTCTGAGGTCGTCGAAAGTGGCACCCTGATTTATCCCAAAAAGCATCTGATTTTTATTGATGGTATCAGGAAGAGAATTGAGTCTTTCCATTTCTTTTTTGCATCGCTCAAGCCATCGGATTGTGCGTTCATGCGATTTTTTTGCATATTCATACTCAGCCGGAAGAGCCACACACTCGTCAAAAGCCATTGCTATGGTAGATGCAAGATTCGACTGAATCTGCATACTCTCCTCAGGTCCCATAAAAATTTTTTTTCCGTCGATATGCGAATTAAAATACACACCTTCTTCTTTTATCTTGCGAAGTCCGGCAAGAGAAAAGACCTGAAATCCGCCGCTGTCGGTGAGAATAGGTCTGTCCCAGTTCATAAACTTATGAAGTCCGCCGAGTTCTTTTACGATTTTATCGCCGGGGCGAACAAGAAGATGATAGGTGTTTGAAAGCTCCACCTGACAGCCGATATCTTTTAAATCCATACTCGAAACCGCACCTTTTATGGCGGCTATTGTTCCCACGTTCATAAAAACGGGAGTCTGAACAGTGCCGTGAACCGTGGTGAGTTCTCCGCGGCGCGCCTCACCGTCTTTTTTTATAAGCCTAAACAATATTTATCAAATCCTTCCTTTTGAAGTTAAATGCTATTCAAAACTTTATATAAGCCATTTTTTCACAAAGGGAATTTTGGATAATATCCCATATACTCCCATACAAATCGCAATCACAACAAACGCATAAACCGGCACCGATATCAGACCAGTTGCAAATTTTGTATCAAAACCATTATCTTTTAGTATATATATTACAAGCATATGGATAAGATATACGCAAAAGCTCGACTTTGACATCCATAAAATCACGGATTTTGCTTTTAAAGAACGGATATCTGTGTGGTATGCCATAGCGAATATTCCTGTTGCAAGCATCAGAGCACACAACGCATTCCCCGAAAGATAATGTTCGGATAACACACCGGCATCAAGCGATTCACACAGAGTTAATGCAAACATCGAAACTGCCCCAAAAAACGCAGAAATAACGCTCGCCAAACGCGAAAGCGGATATTTACTCAAATAATATCCCCAAATTCCATATCCAATCGAAGCATACGTGAGATTTATTCCATACGTTACAGTCATTCCGCTAAGTAGCGTAAACGGATGAAACCGGATAAGTGTGGGATAAACAATCGCCAGTAAAATCCAAAGTACAATGAGATACTCAAGCTGTTTTTTGTCTGAATGTTTCACTATGAGTCTGGTGACCGGCAAAAACACATACACAATTATTATCATATGTAGATAATAAAAATGGAATTCCTGATTAAATACCAAAGCTTCCTTCACGGCATTTACAGCCGTTGCGAATGTGAATTCATTTGCATCAAAAAGATGATAAAACTTATATACCGTTGCCCAGAAAAACATGGCAAAGAGAATTCTCAGTATATTTTTTAAATATAATTTTTTAAGCGGCAATTCCTTTTTTTCATCAAGCATTACAGCGCCGCTTGCCATAAGAAACAAAGGCACCGATGCACCGCTCAGAGAACGCCAAAAAAGTGAAATATTCCACTCACTACATCCAACCGCCGTTGAAAAATCGCAGTTGTGTATGATAACAACTCCTATTATGGCTATGATTTTAACTATATCTATAAATACGTTTCTTTCTGCATTTTTTCTGCACATTGTAATATTCCGTCCTTATCAGGTCACTCTATGAACATTGCATCTCCAAAGCTGAAAAACCGATATTTCATTTTAACAGCTTCTTCATATGCATTCATTATATTTTCCTTTGTTGAAAATGCACTCACGAGCATCAGGAGAGTGGATTCAGGAAGATGAAAATTGGTAATCAGGCAATCCACACATTTGAATTTATACGGAGGATAAATAAATATATCGGTCCATCCGCTTTGAGCTTTGAGCATTCCGTCGGATTCCGAAACAGTTTCAAGAACTCTCGTGGATGTGGTTCCAACAGAAATGACTCTGCCTCCGTTTTTTCTTGCAAGATTAATTTTTTCTGCTTCTTCCTGCGTGAGCTCATAAAATTCCGAATGCATTTTATGATTCTCAACATCATCAACCTTCACAGGTCTGAAGGTGCCAAGCCCTACGTGAAGAGTAACATATGCAATTTCAACGCCCTTAGCTTCAATTTCACTAAGAAGTTCCGGAGTAAAATGAAGTCCGGCGGTAGGCGCCGCCGCCGAGCCGTTATGTTTGGAATACACAGTCTGATAGCGTTCCCTGTCTTCAAGCTTTGCGGTTATATAAGGCGGAAGCGGCATTTCGCCGAGTTCATCCAGAACATTTTCAAAAAGACCCTCATATTCAAACCTTACAATACGGTTTCCGTCATTTACAGTATCGAGCACTTCCGCTCTGAGTTTGCCTCCGCCAAACTCAAATCTTGCACCCGGCTTTGCCTTCTTGCCGGGTTTAACAATAATTTCCCATTCTCTTTCGCTTTTTCTTGAAAGAAGCAAAAATTCTATTTTGCCCCCCGTATTCTCCTTTTCGCCAATAAGTCTTGCCGGAAGAACGCGGGTGTTGTTGAGCACAAGACAATCGCCGGGATTCAAAAAATCCTTTATATCTTTGAACGTTTTATGCTGTCTTTCCCCTGTTTTTTTATCCACAACAAGAAGTTTTGACGATGAGCGGTCTTCAAGCGGAATCTGCGCTATGAGCTCCTGAGGTAGTTCGTATTTAAAATCACTTGTTTTCAAAGCTGTTTCTCCTGTCTGTATTATTCTATATACACGCCTTTATAGTAAAAGCTGATTATGTCTCTGTAGGTAAAGCCCTGGTCTGCCATTGCCTTTGCACCATACTGGCTCATACCTACCCCGTGTCCCCAACCAGAACCGTTAACAATATATTCCGAGCCCGGGTTAGTGCTTGCAGAATGTTTCATTTTTCCGCCTGAACCTACCATCCATATTTCCGATGGTGCAGAAGATGTGCCGTGGGCGCCTTTAATCTGATATGACCCAACCTGAGTTCTGCCCTTTGACGAAGCAACCGTGAGCTGAGCGGATGAGCCTCCGGGCGGAGTGATTGTATATTTCTGGGAATAAAATCCGAAAAAGCTTCTTGTGCTGTCCTTGGTAATATCATAGGTTCCGTTTGTTCCGTAAAACGTAACCTTTATTGCTCTTCCAAATTCATCTGTCTGAGTTACTTTGAAATCAGTTATATCACCAATGTAAACCGATTTTTCGGCAAGCTTTGATTTTATTTCATTTTTAGTAAGCTTAACGGTCCACGAAGCTCTCGGATTATCTTTTGAAAGGTCATAAGGGTCACTTACCGCAACAAGGTATGGTATGTCCGAACCCCAGACATTTTTTGCCGAAACACTCGAGCCTCCGTTGGTTGCCGAATACAGCGCCTCTATAATCTTGCCGTCATATTTTATTACCATATCCTTTGTTTCTGAAGCAGCTCTTATGGTGGACTCGCTTTCTCCCGATACACCAAGATATGCCTGACAGTTCTGAGTTCCACACAGGTTAAATCCGTAGGAAGCATGCTTATTCCACGAAGCAACTGCAAATGTTCTGGCACATATCGCCTGAGCTTTGAGCGCCTCAATGTTCCACGACGGGCTCATTTCTTTTCCAACAACTGCCGCAACATAGTCATTTATGTTCACAAAATTAATAACTGTGAAATTCCCGTTTGCAGTCGGAAGAATTTCAACACCACCGCGATACACAGAACCATTGATATTTACCGTTCCGTTAACAGGACTGAGTGAAAAATTACCGTTTGATACAGAATATGCTGTTCCGTTCACCAAAACCGAAGATGCGGATTGATATTTGATACTGAGAGTGGTTTCAAAAAGCGAAAAAAGAGGAACAAAGCCTGATTCATTCATATAACCTGCCTGAAATCCGCCGGAAGAGGAAACACTCACCTCTGTTTTGGCACTTGAAGAATAGTAAAGACCCACTTTAACAGTCTGATACTTCTCGCTCAGAGCCATACACGGAATCACCATACATAAAGTCAGCACAAAAGTCAATAATAAGCCCGAAAAAATATATTTTTTCATAACAGCCTCCCAAGTTTTCTTTTGTTATTTGATTCATTCTAAAATATCCGATGATAATATAATATCAGAAAACTATTAATTTTTCAAGTACCGACTTGTTTTTACATATATTTTATATAAAAAAAATAAGATGAAATAAAAATATGTATAAATTACACATTGACATAATCAGCGAATGATGTTATTATTTTACCATAATTGCAATATAATCAGATAGAGGTGCGCTGTTTAAAAAGTAATGCCGATGAAAAATGCAGATTTTGATGATTCGGTACGAAAGGTAAAAGCGCCGAAGAGTGATTTGTCTGCGCAAATCATATCTGGGTATACGGTCAATAGCCGTATAACTGTCGCCTTACCGGTGGAGTGCTATTTGGTAATTACGGATATACCCGGAGTTTGCGGGCATACTGTATTTGTGCGCAACCGGTCTATTCAGCCGGTTTTTTTGTTTATGTATTTAAAAAACATGGAGGTTTTTATTATGAAAAAGTATAACATTGCTATCGTCGGTGCAACCGGAATGGTAGGAAGAACATTCCTCAAGGTTCTCGAAGAAATGCAGCTTCCCGCAGAAAATTATTATCTCTTTGCATCATCCCGTTCTGCCGGAAAAAAGATTCAGTTTATGGGCAAGGAATACACAATTGAAGAACTCAACGAAAATTCATTCGACAGAGATATCGACATCGCTCTCTTCTCCGCAGGAGGTTCAACAAGTGAAAAATATGCTCCCATTGCCGCATCAAAAGGCGTTGTTGTTATTGACAACTCAAGTGCATGGAGAATGGATCCCGAAGTTCCCCTCGTTGTGCCCGAGGTTAACCCCGAAGACATCAAATGGAACAAGGGCATAATTGCAAACCCCAACTGCTCCACAATTCAGGCTATGGTTGCATTAAAACCTCTTCACGACAAATATAAAATAAAGAGAGTTGTTTATTCTACATATCAGGCTGTATCAGGTGCAGGTCTTGCCGGTTATCAGGACCTTGAAAACGGTTTAAAGGGTGAAGCTCCCAAAAAGTTCCCCCATCCGATTGCCGGAAACTGCATACCTCACATTGATTCATTCCTTCCCAACGGCTACACCAAAGAAGAAATGAAGATGGTTAATGAAACCAGAAAAATTCTCGGTGACGACAGCATAAAAATCACTGCCACAACAGTTAGAGTTCCTGTGTTCGACAGCCACAGCGAATCCATAAATCTTGAATTCCACAACGATTTTGACCTCGACGAACTTAAAGCTACTCTTGCAAATGCACCCGGAATCATCATAAAAGACGATCCGGAAAACAATGTTTATCCCCTCGCTCTTGATGCTGCAGGAACAAACGAAACCTACGTTGGCAGAATCAGAAGAGACGAAAGTGTTGATTCAGGTGTTAATCTCTGGGTTGTTGCCGATAACATCAGAAAAGGTGCAGCAGCAAATGCCGTTCAGATTGCCAAAAAGCTTATCGAATTCTGGTCTGAACAGTAAGATATCTGAATATAAATTCTTAAGGAGGCACTATCTGTGAAGAAAAAAGTATTTACAGGTTCGGGTGTTGCCATCATCACACCGTTTACCGAAAACGGCGTCAACTATGATGAACTCGGCAAAATGCTCGACTATCATATTGAAAATAAAACCGATGCCATCGTTATCTGCGGAACAACGGGCGAAGCATCAACTATGCCCGATAAAGAACACTGCGATGCTATAAAATACACGGTTGAAAGAGTAGCAGGAAGAATCCCCGTTATTGCCGGAACAGGCTCAAACGATACTCCTCACGCAATAAAGCTTTCAAAATTTGCTGAAGAGGCAGGCGCTGATGCAATTCTTTCGGTTACTCCCTACTACAACAAAGCCACTCAGCAGGGTCTTATAGCTCATTTCACAGCTATTGCAAATGCAATCAAAATTCCTGTTATTCTCTATAATGTACCTTCGCGTACAGGATGCAACATTGCACCCGAAACACTCAAAGAGCTTTCAAAGGTTGAAAACATAGTTGGTGTTAAGGAAGCAAGCGGAAATTTAAGTCAGGTTGCAAAAATAGCATCAATCTGTGATGATGATTTTGCCATCTATTCAGGAAATGATGACCAGATTCTCCCCGTGCTTTCTCTCGGCGGTATCGGAGTTATCTCCGTTGTTGCAAACGTTGCTCCGGTTGAAACTCACGATATGGTTATGAAATTCCTTGAAGGCGATATCAAAACCGCAAAGGAACTTCAGCTCGGTATGATTGAACTTTGCGATGCCCTTTTCTGCGAAGTTAACCCCATACCTGTGAAAACCGCTATGAAGCTTCTCGGATGGAACACAGGTGATTTGAGACTGCCGCTCACTCCCATGGCAGAAAAAAATCTTGATTTCCTCAAATCTGCAATGCAAAACTACGGTCTTTTAAAATAAAATTTCGGAGATAAAACCTATGATAAATATTGCACTTTTCGGTTGTAACGGAAAAATGGGTCAGGTTATTGCATCACTGATTTCTGAAGACAAGGATGCAAAGGTAAGTTTCGGTTTTGATATCAACACCGAACGCAAAAACTCATTTCCTGTTTACAATAATATTGAAAATATCAGAGAAAAAGCCGATGTTATTATTGACTTTTCTCATCCGGCATCGCTTCCGGCAATTTTAAGCTATTGCAAAGCCAATAAAACTCCGGCAGTTATTGCAACAACAGGTCTTTCATCACAGCAGATTGCCGAAATTGATGAACTTTCAAAAGAAGTGGCAGTTTTTCGCTCGGCAAATATGTCGCTCGGAATAAATCTGCTCTTGAATCTTGTTAAAAAAGCCGCAAGTATTCTTGAGGGCAAGTTTGACATCGAAATCATAGAAAAGCACCACAATCAGAAAATTGATGCACCAAGCGGTACGGCACTTATGATTGCAGATGCAATGACAGATGTGCTCAGTGAAAAGCCCGAGTATGTGTATGACCGTCATTCGGTCAGAAAGAAAAGAGCATCAAACGAAATCGGAATCCACGCAGTAAGAGGAGGAACGATTGTTGGTGAACATGATGTTATCTTTGCCGGAAATGATGAAATAATCGAAATCAGCCACACTGCAATGAGCAAGGAAATCTTTGCAGAAGGAAGTATAAAGGCAGCAAAATTCATCACCGGCAAAAAACCCGGTATGTATGATATGCAACAACTTATTGAAGGTTAAGTTTTACTAACGATAAAAGCCATCGCAAAATGCGGTGGCTTTTAATTTTATTACATAGGAAATTGCGTCAGCAATTGCTTGTAACAACAAAATTTTCCTTATAAAATTGTGAGCGAAGCGAACAGTTAATTGACGAAGTCAATTTTGTTCTATTTATGAAAGGTATGATATTTTTGAAAAATGCCGAAGTTATATCGAATGTATGCCTTATTTGCATAAATGTTGAAAACGAATGCACCAATGCCATTTCCTGCATTGAAAAGTCATTATCCCAATACAGCATTGATATTTTATTTATATCTGCGGTAAACATTTTCGGACAC
>JAZSOL010000311.1:0-4601 GCA_045536915.1 Clostridia bacterium | reverse complement strand
GACGCCGTCCCCTACAACGCACTAACCTTGTTTCATCATCCCGATAAATCAAAATTTATCTCTCCTGCTTCTCCCAGAACTTACACATTCTTTCATACCACATCTGCGGATATGCCTCGGCATCATCATGAAGTCCATGAGTATGATAATGATATACTTCATAGAAGCAGGGAACATTTTCTTTTCTAAGTGACACCACCATCTGAATTGAGTTTTCAAGTGGTACTGCATAATCACCGTCACACTGCCACACGAATGCAGGCGGATAATCGGATGTAACATTCAGTTCTGTTGAATATTTCTTTATGAGCTCTTCATTGTTTGCATCCGCACCGAGAAAGTTATTTTTAGAACCTTCATGCGCAAACTCACCCATTGTTATTACAGGATACCCCAATGTGAGAAGTCCGGGTTTGGGAAGATTATATTTTTCGTATCCAATTTCTTTAACTCCCCATGACGAAACAAGGTGTGCTCCGGCTGAAAAACCTATAACACAGTAGTTTTCTGTTTCCACGTTGAACTTTTCAGCATTTGAAATGATAAACTTTAATGCTACTGCCAAATCATCAAGCGGTTTTGACTGTCCGCCTTTTTTACCTACGCGATAGTTTACAATAAAAACCGAATATCCGAGATTATTTAATTTTCGTGCAAGCGGATAGCCTTCAAGTAATGTGCACACAGCGCCGTATCCGCCACCCGGGCAGATAACGGCAAATTTACTCTTTTTATCTACAGGGAATGCAGCAATCCCGGTTTCTTTCAAATCGGGATTTTCTCTTTTTTCATCTTCTGAATAAAACGAATAGAAAATCTTTGACTTTTCAGCTTTCTCATACACATACGAAAATCCGTCTGCCATTATTGAAGCACTCCAACCAATACTTTCTCCAAATTCCGCCAGCGTCATATCATATATTGACTTATCGGGATTATCTCTGCGATAATCGAGCATATGAACATAGCCATCGAAGAGTGAATCTTCAAATATTTCTTTTATTTTAGTGTTGACTGTAACTTTTTTCATTATTTCACCCCTCTGACTATTAGTATAAAAAGAGGCTGTAGCAAAATGAAAAATAACGGTTCGTCGAGGACGCCGAACTCTACAAATTGCTGTGTGTATATATTATGTACACAATATGTGTAGTACAACGTAACATCTAAAACTTTACGTTTGATGTGTAGGGCACAGCCTTCAGGATGTGCCGAAAACGGTTCGTCGGAAACCGCCGAACCCTACAATGGTCAAATTTTAAATGTTACAAGGTAGTAAGGGACGGCCTCCCGGACGGCCCGAAAAAATCATTTTGCTACAGCCCCTTCATATAATTATTTGTTTTCAGCTTTTTTGATTTCAACGTAACGTTTGATTTTCTTTGTTGTTGTTTTTTCAAATTCTTCGTCACGCACGATTGTTTTTCTGATATATTTCCAAACGGGATTTCTGCTGTTTACATCAGCAACAATGCTTTCCATAAGTTCCTGAACTTTTTCTTTATCGGGGTTTTCACCAAGTTTAAGTTTAACAGCTTCATAATTCGGGAAAATCTGAGTATATATTACGGATTCGCCGTCTTCATCTTCATGGGCATATACCATACATTCGCTAACATATTCGCTCTTACCGATAAATGTTTCAAGCTCTTCGGGATACACATTTTTACCATTTTTTGCAATGATAATATTTTTCTTTCTTCCTGAAATAATTATAAATCCGTCTTTATCTATATATCCGAGGTCGCCTGTGTGGAACCAGCCGTCTTTTATAACTTCTGCAGTTGCTTCAGGGTTTTTATAGTAGCCAAGCATAACGTTATCGCCTTTGCAGATTATCTCACCCACTCCCTCACTGTTGGGATTATCTATTTTAACCTCACAGCACGCAAGCGGAAGTCCTGCAGCATGGTCTTTAAAAGCTTCAAGCTTATTAAGAGTTATGATAGGCGAACATTCGGTTATGCCGTAGCCCTGAAGAAAGTCAATTCCGAGGTCACGATAGCCTTTTGCAACTTCGGGGTCAATAGCCGCCGCACCGCTCACGAAGAGTCTAAGCTTACCGCCAAAATTATCGTGAATTGATGCAAAGAGCTTACGTCTCTTGTCTATACCAATTTTTCTGAGTGCATTACTGATTTTGAGACCTTTTTTAAGTTTACCGTCAATACCTTTTGACCTTGCAGTAGCCCAGATTCTCTTATACATAACTTCAAAAATTGCCGGAACACCCAAAAGTACGCTTACCTTTGCTTCAGCAAGGTTTTTAGCTATATATTTGAGTCCGTCGCAAGCAGCAATGGTAGAACCTCTGTAGATCGGAACAAGAATACCGCAGGTGCTTTCGTATGTATGATGAATCGGAAGAACGTCTAAAAATACATCATCTTCACCGATATATACCATTGAACACATAGCCATAAGATTTGAAGTGATATTTCTATGGCAAAGTTCTACCCCTTTTGACATAGCGGTGGTACCGGATGTGAAAAGGAGAATTTTGGATTCTTCAGGGTCAATTTTGATTTCATCATATGAATTATCGCCGGCTTCCATCATTGCAGTACCTTTTGAAATCAATTCATATAAGCTGAGTTCATTGTCATTTGACACTTCAAGATCCATATTTATAATGGTTTTAACAGATGTTTTTTCTTTTAATCCGCCCAGCTTTTTTGCAACCTTTGATGAATATATAACACACTGCGCTTCGGAAAGATTAATAAGATTCACAAGATCTTCTTCGCAAAGTTCACGGTCTATCGGAGACACGGAAGTATCACCGTTTACTGCCGCAAGAAATGCAACTACCCATTCATAACGGTTTTCCGAAATAACTGCAATGCGCTTTCCGGAGAGTCCCAAAGACAAAAGAGCGGTTCCTAAAGACCACACTTGCTTTTTAAGTTCTTTAAACGATACAGGTTCATATGGCATTGATGCTTTTTCTTTTTTTAAATATACAGTTTTATCACCGTAAATTTCAGTGCTCTGGCATACCATATCCTTGATTGAATCAATTTTTCTTACATCATACAATTTGTTCTTGTTCATAAAAGTATCCTTTCATAATATATATTAATTTTTAATACTTTGAATATAAGTCAGTAATTGCTCTCCGGTCATTTTACCGGAAACGGTGTGTCGGGGAATTTGGTAAAAATCATTGTGGTAATTTGCATATCCCTCGTTTGAAACAATACTTGTCATTACATATGGAGAAGCAAAAGCAACGCTGCTGCTCACACTGTTTGTTTGTCCGTAGGGATACGCAAAAAATCTGCACTGTTTTTTCATATTTGTTTCAATTGCAAATTTCGAAAGTCTCATTTCAAACACGGTCTGCTCATAGGTGAGTTTTGAAAAATCTGCGTGTGATGCAGAATGGCTTTCAATCTGAACATAACCGCTGTTTTCCATTTCTATTGCCTGTGCCCACGAAAAATGAGGAAATTCAAGATTTTGGGCACCAACCGTATTGGTTACGATATAAATTGTTGCTTTCATGCCATATTTTTTTAAAAGCGGATAAGCATATTCGTAGTTGCTTATATATCCGTCATCAAAATTTATGATAATGCTTTTATCAGGGATTTTCTTTCCTGTTGTGCAATGCTCATAGTATTCGCTTGTGGATATTGCTGTGTAACCGTTGTCTGCAAGAGTCTTGAAATGTTCTTCAAGCATAGCCGGTGTTATGTGCATAAGTTCTCCGCCGGGGATATCCCTTTGTGTTACATTATGGTAGAGTAAAACAGGAACATCACCGGACATTGAAAACGCAGGTGTACAAAAGATAAGCATACATAGCAGAAAGCAAAATATCTTTTTCATAGTATCACCTTTTATTTTACAACAATATTTACAAGTCTTCCTTTTACAACGATAACCTTAACAATCTGCTTGCCGGCGGTAAATTCTTTGATTTTTTCATTGGAAACAGCAGCTTCCTTGATTTCATCTTCGCTAAGTCCGGTTGAAATCATCATTTTATCTTTAACTTTACCGTTTATCTGAACAACGATTTCGGTTTCATCCTTAACAAGAGCGGTTTCGTCAACGTCAATCCAGCTCTGGTCATGAACACTGCCCTCTCCGCCAATCATCTGCCAGAGTTCTTCCGTGATATGCGGCACAAAAGGCGCAAGCATAATAACGAGGTCTTTTGCGGCTTCGGAAAGAAGTGCATTATTTGAACCGTTGTAGGAATAAAGTGCATTTACAAGCTCCATAATACAGCTGATAGCCGTGTTGAAATTAAAGCGTATGCTTATATCATCTGTTGCTTTTTTGATTGCGTGGTTAAGCGCATATCTGAGTGCTTTATCTTCGGATGTGAGAGAGTTAACATCGTAGGTTGAAGATAAATCGATTTTTTCTCTGTTATCATCAATAAATCTGAACACTCTGTTGAGGAATCTGTAGGAGCCTTCAACAGCTGTATCGCTCCATTCAAGGTCTCTTTCAGGGGGAGCTGCAAAGAGAATAAAGAGTCTTGCGGTATCTGCGCCGTATTTACCAATGATTTCTTCAGGGCTTACAACATTTCCGAGTGATTTACTCATCTTGGTACCGTCTTTGAGAACCATACCCTGAGTGAG
>JAZSOL010000239.1:0-4903 GCA_045536915.1 Clostridia bacterium | reverse complement strand
GTTATTTTTCATTTTGCTACAGCCTCTTCTCGTTTTTGTGTGAAGGTGAACTGTTGATGTAAACTGTTCAGATTCATGTTTTTACTAAGAGGTGCGTTTTATGAGTAAAACAAATAAAGTTCTTGTTACGAAAAAAGATATATGGCTAATGCTCGAAAAATTTGATATAAAGCATAATGATACCGTTATGGTTCATTCTTCAATGCGTTCAACAGGCGGTGTAGATGGTGGATGCGATACCGTGATTGATGCTTTCAAAGAATATCTTTATGACGGATTGTTTCTTGTTCCGTCTCATACGTGGGACAGGGTAAACAGCGAAAACCCTCTGTTTGATGTAAAAAACACAATGCCGTGCACCGGTGCACTCACTGTTGTTGCCACAAAACGCTCCGATGGAGTGCGTTCTCTTCATCCGACTCATTCGGTTGTGGCTTTTGGAAAAAGAGCAGAAGAATTTGTTGCCGGTGAAGAAAATGCTAATTCGCCATGCCCGCCCGGTGGATGCTGGGCAAGGTTATATGATGAAAAAGCAAAAATAATTCTTCTTGGTGTTACTCATACGAGAAATACATTTATTCACGCAATTGATGAAATGATTGATTATCCGGGCAGGCTCAGTGAAAATCCATTTGAGATAACAATTGTTGACCATAACAGAAATATGTTAACCACTCTTTTCCGTGCACACAAAGCACCAATTTCTGAGTTTTATCAGAATTTCAAAAAACCGCTTGAAGAACTCGGCGCAGTTTCATACGGAGCTCTCGGCAATGCAACGGTGTACTCTTGTGATGCAGTTAAACTTACTCATGTTTTAAAGCACATCATTAAAAAAGCCGGACGTGATTTGTGCACGAAAGATGAGGAAATTCCGTATGAATTATATAAAGATTTGTTTTATAAATAAAACATTAAGGGGAGCAATAATATGAGGGTATATCTTGCAATGCCAAAAGATGCCGAACTCACAAAAACTTTCTTCACTGATGAAGTAATTGAAAAGCTCGAAAAAAAATTTTGAGATGGTTTATCTTCCGGGTGACGGAAAAGCAACAGTAGATGATTTTAAAAAATATGCAAAAGACTGCGATGCAGTAATAACAGGCTGGGGTCATCCTCAGATAACCGCAGAAATGATTTCGAAAACTAAAATAAAGCTTGTTGCCCATACCGGCGGTTCCGTGGGAAGTCTTACAGGGGCCGATGTGTATGATGCAGGCATAAAGGTAATAAGCGGAAACGTTCTTTTTGCAGAGTCTGTTGCCGAAGGTGTTATTTCATATATGCTTATGGGACTCAGAAAACAACCTCACTACATAACAAACGTAAGAAATGGTGGTTGGCATCTTGAAGAAAAATATTCAACCAAAGGACTTTTGCGTGAGACTGTGGGACTTGTAGGATTCGGGACGATTACCCGTTTCCTCATTGAAATGCTTCAGGCATTTAAAGTTAATATTATGCTATATTCTTCATATCCACCCAATGAAGAATATTGTAAAAAACATAATGTGACTCCTGCGTCTCTTAATGAAATTTTTTCAAAGTGTAAAATAGTAAGTCTTCATTCTGCTATGAATGAGCGAACAAGAGGAATGATAGGAAAAGAGCAGTTTAAACTCCTGCAGGACGGCTCACTCTTTATCAATACAGCAAGAGGCAGGGTTGTTAGAGAGGATGAAATGATAGAGGCGCTCAAAGAGGGGAGATTTGATGCAGTTTTAGATGTATACTACAATGAGCCTCTTGAAGATGACAGCCCGCTCAGAACTCTTGATAATGTCTATTCTATGCCGCATCTCGCAGGTCCGACCTTTGACCGCAGACACCACATTGCAAGTGCCGTAATAGATAATATCATAAAGTTTGAAAACGGAGAAACTATGGAGCTTGAAATAACAAAAGAAGTTGCTGCAAGAATGACGGTTGGCGGTTGATAAGGAAAATAGCTGGATTTGTTTCATAAATAAATCACAAACGCAAAAATAAGAATCAAACGAACACTCCTTCGGATTGCACACAATCTAAAGGAGTGTTTCTGTTAAATGTTCACAGAATGTTCATTAAGTTTTAATATTGTATACATATTTTTAGTGTAAAATATTAGAGTATATTATTGTATTATCGGAGGGTATGTCATTATGAAATTACTGTTTAGAAGAAAAGCTGATAATAACGAAAGCGTGAAATCACCGTCTGACTCAGCAAATAATGAAAAAAAACGTCTGAAGCTTTCCGGCAGGCATATCAAAATTATAGCTGTAGTTTTGGTAATTGCTATTGTTGCAGGTTGTTTTGCGGGATACAGAATGTTTTTTAAAAACGAAAACAAGTCCGGAGGCGAAATTACCGCTTTAGCACAAATCGGTACTGTATCATCTGTAATTGAGGGCAGTGGTACGCTTCAGGCGCTTCAGCAGTATGAAATAACGTCGTTGAAAAAAGGGGAAGTGGTTGCTGATTATTTTGAAGAAGGCGACACCGTTTCCAAAGACGATATACTTTACAGAATGGATGACAAAGACGGATATGATGCTATTGAAAATACCCGTGACAGCGTGGAATCTCAGCAGTCAAATGTTCAAAAGAGCCAGAACTCACTTGTTAATGCGGCAGATGCTATTGATACAGCAAAAGATTCAGTTGTTGATGCACAGCGCAAGCTTGGTGAAGCAAGGGTGGATCTGGAAAATCTTAATGTGAAATCCGGTGTTAGCGGAGTAATATCAAATATCTACATATCAAAAGGCGATAATATTAGTGCAAATGCAAAAATAGCTGATGTATATGACAGCTCTAAAATGATTCTCGATATTCAATTTCTCTCGGATTATGTTTCTGCAATGACACAAGGTGTCAGCAGTGCTGCCGTAACACTTTCCCAAAATGGAACTGTGGTTTACGGCACGGTGACAAAAATCTCATCAGGTTCCATAACAAATAGTGTTGGAGCGTCTGTGAGAAATGTTGAAATCACTGTGGATAATCCGGGTGCTATTGACAAAGGCGACTATGCAACGGCTTTAGTCGGCGAGTATGCATGCAGCAGTGAGGGGACTTTCAGATATTTTGATGAAAGCAGTATAATCAGTGAAGTATCAGGTAAGGTTGAAAAGATGAATATTATGCTTGGCGATAAGGTTGAAGTTGGCGAGGTTGTTGCCGTGCTTTCGAATGATGCTCTTCGCGACAGTGTTAATACTGCATCTGATTCTGTGGCTGAAGCAAATAAGAATCTTACCTCCAGAGAACGCAGCTACAAGGAGGCAACTCAGAGTGTGAGCGATGCACAGCGTAATCTCAGTAATGCAAAGGAAGATTACAGCGAAGCGCTTGAGTCACTTGATGATTATCTGGTAAAAGCTCCCATAGACGGAACCATTATCCAGAAAAACATAAAAGCCGGAGAAAATCTCGAAACATCCAACAGCGCAACAGTAATGGCAATAATTGCTGACCTTTCTTCAATTGTTTTTGAAATGAGTGTTGATGAGCTTGATATTTCAAAGCTTGAGGAAGGAATGGATGTTGAAGTGAGTGCGGACGCTATAGCAAATGTTACATTCAGTGCTAAAATAACGAATATAAGCATTGTTGGCACTTCCAATAACGGTGTTACAACATATCCGGTTAAGATAGCTCTTAACCCGAAAGAAGAGCAAAGGGGAAGCGCATATGAAAATTATGATAAGCTTATCCCCGGTATGAATGTGTCTGCCAGTGTTGTAATAGAACGTGTTGAAGATGTGGTTGTTTTGCCGGTTTCTGCTGTTCGAAGAGGGAATATTGTTATTGTTGATGAAGAAAGTTCATCCGTAGGTGTAAGCTTCCCTGAATTCACTCCTCCTTCGGGATTTAACGGTGCAAAGCCGTCGGTATCATCCGATGGAAATATGCCAAAATTCGAAAGAAATGCACCATCAGACGGAAATATGCCGAAATTTGAAAGAAAAGCTTCATCTTCCGGCGATGAAAAATCTGAAAGATATGACGGAGAAAGAAAATTTGTGCCTCAAAATCCTTCATTCGGTGCAAAAACCGAGAAGGATGCCCAAAAAGGAAACGGTGATTCCAAACAAAACAATACAATGCCTTCATCTCAGAATAACGACAGATTAAAAAGTATGATGGAATCACTCGAAATTCCGGAGGGATACAAGGCGATTGTGGTTGAAACAGGACTTTCGGATGAAAATTTTATAGAAATCAAAAATGGACTGTCGGTTGGTGATAAGGTTCTTTTGCCTGACACAACGCAATCCGCAGGTAGAATGCCTGCTCAGGGTATGATGCCCGGTGGAATGCCGGGTGGCATGGGCGGAGGAATGCCCGGAGGAATGCGTGGCGCTATGCCCGGTGGTATGAATGGTGGAATGCGCGGTGGCATGGGCGCAGGCGCTAATCGTCCGGCCGGCGGAGGAGCAATGAGATAACAGAAAGGACGCGGCAATGATTGAATTAAATAACATATATAAAATATATTCCGACGGCGACAGCGAAATCAGGGCTCTCGACGGAGTATCTCTGCATGTGTCCGCCGGTGAATTCGTTGCAATCGTTGGCTCATCGGGTTCTGGTAAATCAACCTGTATGAATATTATAGGGTGTCTGGATATTCCAACGCACGGATCTTATTTTCTAAACGGAAACGACATCAGTTGTATGAACGAAAAACAGTTGGCTCATATCCGAAACCGTGAGCTTGGGTTTGTGTTTCAGCAATATAATCTTATTCCGAAGCTTAATCTTCTTGAAAATGTTGAACTTCCGCTTTTGTATAAGGGAGTAAAACCCCGTCAGCGCCGTCAGCTTGCAATGACAGCGCTTGAAAGAGTGGGGCTTGGAGACCGGTTTTCGAAATATCCGTCCCAGCTCTCGGGCGGTCAGCAGCAAAGAGTCG
>JAZSOL010000110.1:0-8538 GCA_045536915.1 Clostridia bacterium | reverse complement strand
GTCCATACGCAGTTAAGAAGGAAAGTACCGCCTTTTTTGAGACCTTCTAAGATATCATACTGATATACATATGCAGGTTTGTGACATGCAATGTAGTCAGCTTCATCAAGAAGATAAGTTGATTTGATAGGCTTCTTACCGAATCTCAAGTGAGACATGGTAACACCGCCGGATTTTTTGGAGTCGTAATCAAAATATGCCTGAGCATAGAGGTCAGTG
The DNA here is from genome assembly GCA_045536915.1 of Clostridia bacterium. GTDB lineage: Bacteria > Bacillota > Clostridia > UMGS1810 > UMGS1810 > RGIG1828. The sequence continues at coordinate 8,319 of JAZSOL010000110.1, read as the reverse complement.
TTGTCACCAATGATTTTGATTGCGTCTTTATTTGCACCAACAGTACCGTCGGAACCGAATCCCCAGAATTTACAACGTGTTGTTCCTTCAGGAGCAGCGTTGATTCTTTCGCCGAGTTCGAGAGAGAGGTTTGTAACGTCATCTACGATACCGATAGTAAATCCGTTTTTGGGTTCAGCTTTGTCAAGGTTATCAAATACAGCAACGAGCTGAGTCGGAGTAGTATCTTTTGAACCAAGACCATAACGTCCGCCAACGATAACCGGAGCATCTTTTTTACCTGCAAAGAGGTTGCAAATGTCGAGATAAAGAGGTTCGCCAAGTGAACCGGGTTCTTTTGTTCTGTCGAGAACAGCAATTTTCTTAACTGTTGCAGGAAGAACATCGAAGAAGTATTTTGCTGAGAAAGGTCTGTAGAGATGAACCTTCATTACGCCGACCTTCTGGCCTTTAGCGTTGAGGTAATCAACAGTTTCTTCCAAAGCTTCTGTAACAGAACCCATAGCAATGATGATTTTTTCAGCATCTGCAGCACCGTAGTAGGTAAACGGAGCATAATCTCTGCCTGTGATTTTTGAAATTTCTTTCATATAATCAGCAACGATGTCAGGAAGAGCATCGTAGTATTTATTGGAAGCTTCTCTGCCCTGGAAGTATATATCAGAGTTCTGAGCTGTACCTCTGAGAACGGGGTGTTCAGGATTAAGAGCACGGTCTTTGAATTCTCTGATAGCATCCATATCAACAAGTGATTTAAGATCTTCATAATCCATAACTTCAACTTTCTGAATTTCGTGAGAAGTTCTGAAACCGTCGAAGAAGTGAACGAAAGGAACTCTGCCTTTAATAGAAGCTAAGTGAGCAACACCACCGAGGTCCATTGTTTCCTGAACGGAACCGGAAGCGAGCATTGCAAAACCTGTCTGACGGCAAGCCATAACATCCTGATGATCACCGAAGATGTTAAGAGCATGAGCCGCAATCGCTCTTGCACTTACGTGGAATACGCAAGGAAGGAGCTCACCTGCGATTTTGTACATATTAGGGATCATAAGGAGAAGACCCTGAGATGCTGTAAAGGTTGTGGTGAGAGCACCTGCCTGAAGTGAACCGTGAACTGCACCGGCAGCACCTGCTTCAGACTGCATTTCAACAACATCAACTGTTTCGCCGAAGATATTCTTCAGACCGTCTGCACTCCACTGGTCAACATTTTCTGCCATGTTGGAAGATGGAGTAATAGGATAGATAGCAGCAACTTCAGTAAACGCATAGGCGCAATGAGCGGCAGCGCTGTTACCATCCATGGTTTTAAATTTCTTTGCCATTTTTTTGACCTCCTGTAAAACTTTATATAAATATTTTTATAAATATAAATATACGTATGTATTATAGCATATCCAAATCAATATTTCAAATAGATTTTTGATATATTTCTGACAATGTTTCATGTTTGTTAGAAATATACAAAACAACTCTTTAGTATGCACCGTTTTTTACACGTTTATGCCACCAACGCATTCTACACGCAAAAACACGGCAGAAAATCTGCCGTGTCTGCATTAATCTTAATTTGAATTACGCTTCAATAACTCTTACTTTATATACACCATCAACTGCATTAAGTTCATTTTCAAGTTCTGCAGGAACGGAGTCTACATCCATGATAGTGTAAGCATTATCTTTTTTGCTCTTATTAAGCATATTGATAATGTTGATTCCGTCATTTGCGAAAATTGTTGAGAATGTTGAAAGCATATTGGGTATGTTTTTGTGAGCAATTGTAACTCTGAATTTGCTTTCCATCGCAAGGTCGATGTCGGGGAAGTTTACAGAGTTTTTAATGTTACCGTACTTCATGAAGTCTGAAAGCTCTTTTGCAGCCATAATAGCGCAATTATCTTCAGATTCGGGAGTTGAAGCACCAAGGTGGGGAATGTTAACAACGTTTTCCATACCAAGTGTTTCTTCTGACGGGAAGTCAACAACATAGCTTGCAATAGTTCCGTTTTCAATAGCAACTTTGAGAGCAGCAGCGTCAACAAGCTCGCCTCTTGAGAAGTTGAGGAGTCTGGTGCCTTTTTCCATGCATTCAAAAAGTTCTTCGTTAACGATGCCTCTTGTTGCATCATTAAGGGGCATATGCATTGTGATGTAGTCGCACTGAGAAGCTAAAAGCTTTAAGTCAGAGCATTTTTTAACATTGCTGGAAAGTCCCCATGCAGCATCAACGGAGATGAAAGGATCATAACCGATAACATCCATTCCGAGAGCCAGAGCAAGGTTTGCAACTTTAGCACCAATAGCACCAAGACCAACAACACCGAGCTTTTTGCCGTAAATTTCAGGACCTGCAAAAGCACTCTTACCTTTTTCAACAAGAGCACCAACATTGTCGCCCTCGCCTTTTAAGGTTTTAGCCCAGTCAACAGAATCTGTGATTTTTCTGGAAGCCAAAAGGAGACCTGCAATTGTGAGCTCTGCAACAGCGTTTGCGTTAGCACCGGGAGTGTTGAATACAACAATACCTTTTTCACTGCATTTGTCAATAGGAATATTATTGACGCCTGCACCTGCTCTTGCAACGCATTTGAGGCTTTCGGGAAGCTCCATATCGTGCATTTTGAAACTTCTTAAGATTATAGCATCGGGGTTTTTAACCTCGTCGGTAACTGCGAATAAATCATTGTCGAGATTATCAAGACCGCATTTTGCAATCTTGTTGAGAGTTAAAACTTCATACATTGGAAATTCCTCCGGTTCTTATTTGTTTTCAGCTTCAAATTTTTTCATGAAATCAACAAGCGCCTGAACACCTTCAACGGGCATTGCGTTGTAGATACTTGCTCTCATACCGCCAACTGATCTGTGACCCTTGAGGTTAACAAAGCCTGCAGCTGTTGCTTCTTTGATGAATTTAGCATTGAGCTCATCATTACCTGTTATGAAAGGTACGTTCATAAGAGATCTGTCATCAGGGTTAGCAACTGTAGCCGAGAACATTTCGCTTTCATCAAGATATGAATAGAGAATGTTGGCTTTTTCAACGTTTGTTTTATACATTGCTTCAATACCGCCATTTTCCTTGAGCCATTCGCAAACAAGTTTGCAGATATAAATAGCATAGGTGGGAGGAGTATTGAACATAGAACCGTTTTCGGAGTGTGTTTCGTAGTTGAACATTGTGGGGCAGATATCCATAGCCTTGCCGATAAAGTCTTCTCTTATGATAACAACTGTGAGACCTGCAGGACCCATATTCTTCTGAGCGCCGGCATAGATGAGACCGAATTTGGAAACATCAACGGGTTCGGAGAGAATGCATGAAGACATATCAGCCACGAGAGGAACATCACCTGTATCGGGAACTGATGCGAATTTTGTTCCGTAGATTGTGTTGTTATATGTAATGTGAACGAAGTCTGCATCGGGAGTAAACATTGATTTGTCAATTGCAGGGATATAGTTAAATACTTTATCGTCGGATGAGGCAATAATTTTAGCTTCGCCGTATCTTGCAGCTTCTTTCTGAGCTTTTTTAGCCCACATACCGGTTAAAATATAGTCAGCTTTCTTCTTTTCTGTGAAGAGATTAAGAGGAATCATTGCAAACTGACTTGATGCTCCGCCCTGAAGGAATAACACCTTGTAGTTATCGGGAATAGAGAGAATTTCTCTGAGAAGCGCCTCGCAGTCATCAATGATTTTCTGGTAATCAGAAGATCTGTGGCTCATCTCCATTACCGACATTCCCGAAGAACCGTAGCATACGAGTTCAGCCTGTGCTTTTTCCAGAACGGAAATCGGAAGTGCAGACGGACCTGCGGAAAAATTATAAACTCTGTTCATTTTGATCTTCCTTTCTTTTTTGCAAAATAGAATATTTAATATATTATAGAACAAAATAATTTATTAGTCAAGTACCGATATGTAAAAAAAGCAAAATATTCTGATATTTTTTTGTGACACTGTTAAAAATTTCACATTTTATGCATATGTGCTTATCGCAATAAAATTAATTGTGAATAAAGAAAAAACTTACACCTCTTAACTATTGTATTTATAAAATTTATATGATATAATACCATCATGTTATTTTAAGGAAGGTTACATATGAAAATGAACTATCGCTACGGTCTGAAAAGCGGTATTCCCATTGCACTCGGATATCTTTCTGTATCGTTCGGGTTCGGAATCTGCGCAGTGGGACTCGGATTGAATCCTTTTCAGGCAATAATTATATCACTCACAAATCTCACCTCTGCCGGTCAGCAAGCAGGAATTGCAATAATGGCGGCTATGGGCACGATTATTGAAATGATTCTTGCTCAGTTTGTTATAAACTTAAGATATTCCCTTATGGCAATTGCTTTATCTCAAAAACTGAGCGAAAAATTCACTCTGCTGCACCGTTTTTTTACGGCATTCGGCATAACCGATGAGGTTTTCGTTATGGCGGCAGCCGAAAAAGAGGCAATAACACCGTCATATATGTATGGTCTTATAACTCTTCCCGTTATTGGCTGGACGCTCGGCACTGCGCTCGGTGCTTTTGCCGGAGAAATTCTTCCTGCAGACATAAAATCCGCTCTCGGACTTGCAATTTACGCAATGTTTGTGGCAATTATTGTGCCGCCGTCGAGAGACAACAAAGCAATTATGACAGCAGTTATAATTGCATCTTCTCTAAGTTGTCTGATATACTACACACCGTTTTTAAAAGAACACATTTCAAGCGGATTTTCAATCATAATCTGCGCATGCATTGCCTCTGCGCTTATGGCAAAACTAAGACCCGTTGAAGAAAGCGAGGTGGGCAGCAATGGATAAAAGTTTTATTTTGTTGCTCATATGTATGGCGCTTACCACATATCTCGTCAGGATGATTCCATTTGTGATGTTCCGTTCACCCATAAAATCAAAATTTGTGCGCGATTTTCTATATTACATACCTTACTGCGTTCTCGGTGCAATGACTGTCCCCCACATATTCTATGCCGGCGGCGATGCACTCACTTCATCAACAGGCTTTTGCGTAGCATTTATTATGGCATATTTCAGATTCTCGCTCATCACAGTTGCCGTTTCTGCGTGTGCAGCGGCATATATTACATCACTTATTATATAACGAAAGGAAATGTTACTATGAAATGGTTTATTGCATCAGATATTCACGGTTCGCTTTTTTATGCAAATAAAACGGTTGAAGCTTTCAAAGCCGAAAATGCCGACAGACTGCTTATTTTAGGAGATGTCTTGTATCACGGTCCGAGAAATGACCTTCCAAAGGACTACAACCCAAAAGAGGTTATTAAACTTCTGAATTCCATAAAAGACAAAATTTTGTGTGTGAGAGGCAACTGCGACACAGAAGTTGACCAGATGGTGCTTGAATTCCCGATTCTTGCAGATTATTGCATCCTTACAGAGGGCAAAACATTGATATATGCCACACACGGGCATAATTTCAACGAAGATAATCTTCCCCCGCTTCAAAAAGGCGACATACTTCTTCACGGTCATACTCACGTTGCAAAATGCACGGAGCACGAAAGCTACACTTATCTTAACCCCGGCTCGGTATCTATTCCAAAAGAAAACACCGGCCATGGATATATGATTCTTGAAAACGGCGAATTTACACGCAAGTGTTTTGATTCGGGTATCAGTTTTAATTATAAAATCAAATAAAATATGGAGCTGCAGCAAAAATGGATTTATGCAATAAAATTCAATTTTGCTGCAGTTTCATATGTTGCCCTTGTTTTTCAAACAGGTCACTCACAATCGTTTTTATAAGTGCCAGAAGCGGTACTGCCGCAATAATTCCCCATATACCAAACAAATATCCTCCGACAAGAATTCCAACCAATACCCAAAACGGCTTCACATTGAGACTTTCATTAATCAAATGAGGCTGAATAACATTTGCATCAATCTGCAAAATAACAATAATCACAACTCCGAGTATGACACCTCCGGAAAATCCCGATGTTATTATTGCAGTCAAAACGCAAACCGCCCCCGCGGCTATTGCCCCAAAATACGGAACAATGTTGAACAATCCAAGCATAAGCGCCAAAACAGGTGCATATTTAATTTTCATAACCGACATCACGGCAAACGAAACCGAAAAAACTATTATCGCATCCACTATCACACAAAACAGATACTTATAGGAAAATTCTATTCCTTTCTTCACATATATCGCAACAATTCCAAGCTTTTTTCTGTCAATGAAAAACGAAAGTATGTTCACTCCTATTGCCGCAAGCGATTTTCTGTCTGTGAGTATATACACAGATGTTACAACCGATAAAACCACGTTTACAATCCACGAAGAAAAATCCACAAGACCCGATGTGTAAACGTTCATTTCAAGCCACCCGCTATCGTGAAGAAACTTTTTGAAATCTATATAGCGGTCGATTTGAGAAAGCCTTATATTCACATACGGAAGTTCATTTATTTTCTCCACAACAGTCTCCGCCAAATGCGGAATCATTTTTAAAAATTCAACAAAACTTCCTGCAAGAGTCGGCACGAGGATATATAAAACCCCTGCAACAACCCCCGCCACCAGAACATAAACCGTTACAACAGAAAACAATCTTGCCCTTTCAGAAAAAAAAGAAGGAAAATAATCTTCAATAAAAACTTCCGTACGATAGCACAAAGGATACATCAGAAAAGCAATAACAAATGCAATATAAATCGGAGAAAGCACCGACACAAACCTTGCAATCCACGAAAAAATCATTCCGATGCTGTCGAAAGTTTTATACACGGCAATAATCATAACTGACAGAATAAAAATACCGAAATACTTCCTGACTTCTCCGAATTTCAACATATCACACCCACGTTAAATATATAATACTATTTTATTATGTGTCAAAATTAATTATTTATCAATTTATCCCTAAATGAGGAAATTCAAATAATTCTATTTGAGTTTCTCCATTTTGAAACTCTAAAATCTCCGAAACCTATGCAGATGCTGAATTTTAAACGATTATAAAAATGAAATTGTAATGCGAATAAATTTTGATTTATCGCTCTGTTAATATTTGAAATTGAATGTTTGATGTTCCGGAAAAACGAATATGTATTTCCGATGCTAACAAACGGACTTTTCGCATTAAAAATCATCTTTTCAGGGGTCGCCGGGAAATGCATCACCCAGATGCATACACCGGCTAAAACGAGCCATCGGCAAAGGAAAACGATATGCCTCGTTTTTCACCCTGAAAAGATGATTTTTAATGCTGTCCGTTTAACGCATCTACAATACATATTCATTTTGCCGGAGTGAAAGTTTAGTGTTCATCGTAGAAAACAGGCGGCATAACAGACGAATTGCCAAAGTCGGGCAGGTGTATCTATGATTTTTTTCGTAACGATTCTGCAGGATTGAAAGCCGCAGGCTTCAATCCGAAGCCCTAGTGAAGAAAAAAACATAGATATTCCTGCCATTTCACAAAACCTATCCGCCGCCGGATGGTTTTTGCAGATTAATCTCCTCGATAAATCAAAATTTATCCTGCAAAAATGGGGAAACTCAAAAAATAATCCTATAACTCGATTTTCTGTGGAACGAACTTTTTGTTGAAATCTCGCAGAGAAATTGAATTGCATTAAGCAAATATGTCCATGTTTTATGCATGGTTCGTGGTGTTGCAAAGTTCCGCACATTATAAACAATACTAGAGATTTTATAAACTCTGTCAAAAGTTTTATAAAATCTCTTTTGCTTTTTATAAAACTAATGCCGATATTTCATAAAGGTTGCTTGATTATTTATAATTTCAGTATAAAGGTTTTATAATCCCTTCTGTAATCTTTTATAATTTCAGTTCCGGAGTTATATAATTTCTGTTCTACCTTTTTATAAACAGTTGCCGATGTTTTATAAAAGATGTCTATTCTTTTATAAAAACTGTTAGAAATGCCGATTTGACAATATTTGCATACTTTTATATAATATATGTATCAAAAAAGGGGGTGTATAGGTATGCACTTGAGCAAATTAATGGAAAAATATCCCAAAATAGATAAAAGGTTAAAAGAATTAAAAAAGGAATTAAAATCCTTGTCAAAAGAAGACTTGGCTTGGGTATTAAAGGGCTTTTTGCCACCCGAGAAAAAGCCAACCCGACCACCAACAGATTATGAAATCTTTATAAATAAGTATGGCTTAAAACCTGCCTGCCCTTACTGTAAAAGCCGATTATATCAGCCACACGGATTGGACGATTATGGAAAACCCCGATATAAGTGTAGAGAGTGCGGGAAAACTTATACCATAATGACAGATAC
>JAZSOL010000313.1:0-8529 GCA_045536915.1 Clostridia bacterium | reverse complement strand
AGTACTTTTGTACAGCTTCGGGTTATCACCCCAAGCAGGATAAATCCTTGCTTGGGGTTCGATTTATCAATTCTGAATCATTTTTTCCTATTCCTCCAAAATGGACTGTAAAAAATCCGTAGATTTTTTACAGTCCATTTTATCAGCAGGAGTCATCCTGCTGATAAAAATTCAAAACATATTTTTATTTTTCCGAATTTACTCTGTATAGCGTTCTGAATTTCTTAGGTGTTATCCCGTCTTGTTTTCTGAATTTTTCAATAAAATAGCTTGATGTTGCAAAGCCTGTGTCCATGGCGATTTTGGTTATGTCGGCATCGGTGCACACGAGCATTCTTTTTGCTTCCGAGATGCGAATGTAGTTTAAATATTCGTTGAAGCTTCTTCCCATTATTTTTTTAAAGACTCTTGAAAAATAACTGTAGCTAAGTCCCGATATTTCTGCGGCGTCGGAGGCGGTTGTTGTTGCGTAGTTGTTTTGAGCATATTCCATTGCTTTTGCTATTGCCGGCATAAGATTTTCGTTTTCGTCGAATCCGTAGGCTGTGGATTTTAATTCGTTGTGCCAGTAGCGCAGAAGCCACAGCGATATTTTGAGCACGTAAATTCGCAGTGCTATTTCGTAGCCGTAGGTTTTCAAATCCCATTCTTCGTATATTTTCTTCATTATTTCCGGAATATCGGTGTTTTCAAGTGTTTTCTTATCGAAAAAATCAGTGTAGGCACTGTTGCTTATCATAAACGGAACCACATACTTGAATTCGAATATTGATTGCTGAGCCGCATAGAGAACCTGAGGCATATATTTAATGACTATGTATGTTCCGGCTTCGTTGTTGTGGGAATACACTGTGTGGGCGGTTCCTGAATTAATTATTATCATGGTGCCTGGCGATAAAATCATTGTTTTGCCGTCTGACCATACTTCCACATTTCCGCTTAAACCATACAGGATTTCAACATAATCATGATAATGAGCGCCGGAGTGGGAGGAGTTGCCTTTGTTGTGTATTAGTATGCACTGAATCGGGATTTCAAATCCGTTGATGCGCGCTTTTGCTTCTTCAGTTCCGCTTGTGTTCATAAAATCATCTCCGATGACAAAAAATCGATATTTTTGGATTGTTTTATTATATCATAAATAATTGGAAAATGCTATACTGAATTTAACAAAAAATAAATTTTTGAGGCAGTGTTTTATGAAAAAGAAATTAAAAATCGGTATTATAGGTGCCGGTGGTATTATGCAAAAAGCCCATGTGCCCGGTTATCAGAAAATGGATAATGTTGAATTCGTGGGCGTTTGCGACATTATTGAAGAAAGAGCACAAACAGTTGCCGATAAGCTTGGTGCAAAATTTGTGTGCACTGATTATAGGGAAATTTTAAATCTTGAGGATATTGATGCGGTGGATATCTGCACTCCGAACTATCTTCACTCTGTAATTGCAGTTGAAGCTCTCCAAAAGGGTCTGCACGTATTTTGCGAAAAGCCTGATGCAGTATCCGTTGAAGAAGCTCAAAAAATGAAAGATGCCGCTGAAAAAAGCGGGAAAGTTCTCATGGTTATGCGCAACAACCGTTACCGCGGTATGTCGTCTTTCTTAAAGCAATATATAGCAGATGGCAAAATGGGCGATATATATGCCGCACGTTGCGGATGGCAGAGAAGAAGAGGAATTCCCGGAAAAGGCGGCTGGTTCACCACTAAAGCGCAGTCCGGCGGCGGACCTTTAATTGACCTCGGAGTTCACTTTATTGACCTCGCAATCTGGCTTATGGGCAATCCTAGACCGGTTGCAGTAAGCGGATGTGCATATGAAAAATTTGCAAAATCCGACGTAATCGATTCTGTTCATTCAAAATTCGGTACGGTAAAAGAAGGCGGAACGTTTGACGTTGAAGACCTTGCAATGGGATTTATCCGTTTTGATAACGGTGCTTGTATGCAGATTGAATTTTCATGGGCATCAAATATCGAAAAGGAAAAGCTTTTTGTGGAATTCAGAGGAACCAAATCCGGTGCAGAGTGGACGAGCATTGACGATAAACTCAAAATCTTCACCGAAGAATACGGCTCAACAGTTGACATTTTTCCGAATATCAAGGAAGGTGTTCAGATTCACGAAGCAAACCTGCGCCATTTTGCGGATGTTGTGTTAAACGGTGCTGAACCGATGTTTGTTCCGCAGCAGGGACTTGATATGATAAAAATTCTTGAAGGATTCTATAAGTCGGCAGAACTTGGAAAAGAAATAGAACTTTAAAATATCCGGAAAAGGAGAATAAGTAAAATGAATGTATTGGTATGGAATGAATTTTTTCACGAAAAAGAGAAAGAAAATGTAAAAGCAATCTATCCCGACGGTATTCATAACTGCATTGCGGATTTTCTTAAGGGTGATGATATTAATGTTACAACAGCAACTCTTGATGAACCTGAATGCGGTCTCACTCAGGAAGTTCTCGACAACACAGATGTTCTTTTGTGGTGGGGGCATGCCAAACATGAAAGTGTGCCGGATGAGATTGCATTAAGAGTTAAAGAAGCAGTGCTTTCAGGTATGGGATTTATAGGTCTTCATTCTGCGCACCACTCCAAACCCTTTAAGCTTCTTATGGGTACATCCTGTCATCTCGGTTGGAGAGAAGACGGCGACTGGGAAAGAATCTGGGTAACAAAACCCTCGCATCCGATTGTGCAGGGTATAGACCGCTATTTTGACCTTCCGGGCGAAGAGGTTTATGCCGAACCCTTTGGCATTCCCGAAGCAGATGAGCTTATTATGATTGGTACATATGAGGGAACAGAAGTGTTCCGCTCCGGTTGCTGCTGGTTCAGAGGTCACGGAAAAGTATTCTATTTCCAGCCCGGTCACGAAACCTTCCCCACGTTCAAGAATCCAAATGTGCAAACAATAATTAAAAATGCTGTTCGCTGGGCAGCACCCACATTCAGAAAACCGCTTGAATGTCCGCATATTGAGAAAATTGAATCGATAAGATAATCAGACACCCCCGATGCTTTAGTTTGGCATCGGGGGTTTTATGATATTTACTGAGTTTATTTGTTTTATATGGCAAAAAAATTATTGAAATTTAAATAACAGTATTTATATTGCGGTTTTTAAAAAAATATGTTATAATGAATTCATCTTATGGAGCATATCGAAAATTTACGGCAAAATACCGATTTGTTAAACGGAGGATATATCATAAGAAAGGAGACCAACTATGGCAATTTTCAATGTTAAATCAAAAAATCAACTTGATGTTGAGAAAAAGCCAAGGGTGTATTTTACCTGTCATCCGGATGATTTTGAAAAGTATTTTGAAATAATTTGCGAAGATATTTTTAAAACTCACGATTGTGCAGTTTATCATAAGGAAGATATGACAGAGAAAATTGCAGAAGATGAAAAAGAAGTTGACCTTGGCAGGAGTAACCTGTTTGTTGTTCCTGTTACGCTAAAACTTTTAGCTCTTCCCAACCGTGCTATGGATGAGGAAATTCCATATGCTTTTGAAAAGCATATACCGGTTCTGCCGATTATGATGGAAGATGAGATTGATGAATATTATTCGAAATCCGATAAATTCGGGGATTTGCAGTATCTAAAGCGTCAAAGTGCAGATTCAACCGAAATTTCCTATGAAGAAAAACTGAAAAATTATCTGGAAACGGTTTTGATAAGCGATAAACTGGCAAAACGCATCCGCGCCGCATTTGATGCATACATATTTTTAAGCTACCGAAAAAAAGACCGTAAATATGCCAATGAATTGATGAAAATGATACACAATCACCCCGAATGCCGTGATATTGCCATCTGGTTTGATGAATTTTTAAAGCCCGGTGAAAGCTTTCACGAAGCAATAGAAAAGATAATTGATGACTGCAAGTTGTTTACATTGCTTGTTACACCGCAGATTCTGGAAAAGATTGTTGATGAAAAAGGCGAAGAACGCGACAATTATGTTATTTCAACCGAACTGCCTCTTGCACGCAGAAAGAAAGATGAAAAAGGTATGGGTATTTTTGCGGTTGAAATGGAAAAGACAGACAAAGAAAGCCTTGCTGCCATTGATATTGTTGATTATGTTAATTTTGAGGACGAAGCATTTAAAAAGCAATTGCTCGATTCAGTGTCGGATATTGCTGTTTCTGAAAACAACACTCCCGAACATAATTTCCTGATTGGCCTTGCATATTTTGAGGGGATTGATGTGGAGGTAGACCGAAACCGCGGTATAGAACTGATTACCTCTGCGGCTGAAATGGGTCTTCCTGAGGCGATGAAAAAACTTTTCACTGTGTATGAAAAAGGTATTGGTGAAAACGTTGATTACAGAAAAGCAGTATATTGGGCAGAGAAGATTGCAGATTACTATACATCGAAATATGGAATAAAGCATACTAAAACATTGATATATGTAAGCAGGCTGGCATCAGTCTGTTCGAAAAACGGAGATTATAAAAAAGCACTTGAACTCCAGGAAAAGGTATATAAATTAAGGCGCAAAATACTGGGTAAAAAACATTCAGACACCTTAACAGTGCTCAATAACCTTGCGCTTTCCTGCGCTGACCTCGGAGAGCACAAAAAAGCATTGAAACTGCATAAAAAGATATATGAATTAAGAAGCAGAGCATTGGGAAATGAAAATACCAAGACGTTAACGTCTCTAAACAATCTCGCCCAGGCGTATAATTGCCTTGGAGAATATAAAAAGGCGTTGGATTTGCATGAAAAAGTGTATGAACTGAGGTGCAGATTTTTAGGGGAAGAACATCCTGACACTTTGGTTTCTTTGAATAATCTTGCAATTACCTGCAGCAGTCTCGGAGACTACAATAAATCGTTGGCACTTCAGGAAAAGGGATATCAGTTAAGGCAAAGGATATATGGAGAAGAGCATCCTAAAACCATAAAAACCCTGAACGGTATTGCAAAGGCATACAGCAATCTTGGGAACTACAAAAAAGCCGCGGAGCTGCAAGAAAAGATATATATTCTCAAATGCAAAATTCTGGGCGAAGAGCATCCGGATACCATATTTGGTCTTAATAATCTTGCTATGACCTTCAGTGATCTCGGAGATTATTCAAAAGCGTTAAGATTAAAAGAAAAGGCGTATAGCCTTAGTTGCGCAGTTTCGGGTGAAAAACATCCGGATACCCTGACAGCACTTAATAATCTTGCTCTGGCATACGGTAAACTGGAAGACCACCAAAAAGCATTGGAACTAAAGGAAAAGGTGTATAGGCTGAGATGCAAAGTTCTTGGCGCAGAACATCCCAACACGCTAACATCCTTAAATAATCTTGCGTGGACCCACAGTGAGCTTGGAGACCACCAAAAAGCATTGGAATTGCATGAAAAAGCATATAAACTGCGGTGCAAGGTTCTGGGAGAAGAGCATCCCAATACCATAATATCTCTGAATAATCTTGCATTGGCTTACGCTGGACTCAAAGACTACGCGAAAGCATTTGAATTGCAGGAAAAGGTGTATAGGCTAAGACACACAATATTGGGCGAAGAGCATCCGCGAACGCTCACATCTCTTAATAATCTTTCGGTAGCCTATGATAATATCGGAAACCGCCAAAAAGCAATTGAACTTCAGGAGCAGGCATATAAGTTAAGAAGCAAGGTTTTGGGTGAGACTCATCCCGAAACGCTGACATCCTTGAGGAATCTTGCTTTATACCGCAAGAATGCGGGTGACTTCAAAAGAGCTCTTCCTCTTTTTGAAAAGCTTTATTCCGGTCAGATTGCCAGATACGGAGCAGATAATCCCAAAACTCAAAGAACACGTGCGCGCTTAGATGAAGTGCGTTCAAAGCTCAAAGAATAATATTACGGTTTCTGCGGCAAAGTGTTGAATTTGTTTTAATATGTTTGAATTAGTTTTTGTGTGCTACGGTGTAAACAATATTTTAACAGGTCAGTTTGAAGCGCAGATAAAAGCAGATATTATATATATTGAAGATACTTTAAAAAAATTCGTGAACAGGGAATTTTATGATTGACGAAGTGATTTTTATATGATATTATTTACGAAAACAGTTTTTCACTAAAGGAGGAATTGCTATGCTTGATGTATGCTTGCTTGGTACGGGCGGCACCATGCCTCTCAAACACAGATGGCTTTCAAGTGCAATTTTCAGATATAACGGTCATTCAATTCTTGCCGATTGCGGTGAGGGAACTCAGATTGCGCTTAAAATTGCGGGCTTTACTTTTAAACCGATAGATGTACTGTGCCTCACTCATTTTCACGCAGACCATGTTTCCGGGCTTCCGGGGTTGCTTCTTTCAATGGGAAATGAGGGCAGAACAGAGCCTCTTCTGATAATAGGTCCTAAAGGTGCTCAGAAAGTGGTTAGTTCGCTTCGGATAATAGCGCCAGGGCTTCCGTTTTTGGTTGAGGTTGCAGAAGTTATAGATGACGAAGAAACTTTTTATTTTGAAGGATTTAATATTACGGCATTTAAGGTTCAGCATTCCGTGAAGTGCTACGGCTATCGTATTGATATTCCGAGAGCAGGAAAGTTTGATGTTGAAAAAGCCAAAAGGAATAATGTTCCCATAAAGGTGTGGGGTATGCTCCAAAAAGATAATGAAGCGGAGTTTGAGGGGAAAATCTATACGTCTGATATGGTTCTGGGAGAAAAAAGAAAAGGCATACGGGTTGTTTACAGCACCGATACTCTCCCTGTTGAATCCATAGAAGAAAATGCCTGCGATGCAGATTTATTAATTCTTGAGGGAATGTATGGAAGCGACGAAAAGGACATGATGGCACACGATAAACATCATATGACCTTTGCTCAGGCGGCATCAATTGCAAAAAAAGCAAGCGCAAAAAAACTGTGGCTTACTCATTTCTCACCGTCAATGCCTGAACCTGAGGAGTTTATTGATGAAGCCACTATAATATTTCCAAACACAATTGCCGGAAAGGATTCAATGATGGAAACAATAAGATTTGAAGAGGAATAAACTTAAGTGCCGAAGTGGATGAATGCATTGCTTTGGCGCTTTTTATATCCATTCACAGGATATATACGGTTGAAATATTCGTGCACAATCACCAAATTTTAAAAAATATTAAAAAAAGCTTGACATTTTATATGTGTGCTGATATAATATAAAAGTCGCTTGGAGAGGTGGCTGAGCTGGTTGAAGGCGCAGCATTGGAAATGCTGTAAACGGCTATAACCGTTTCGAGGGTTCGAATCCCTTCCTCTCCTTTGAAAAAAGCACTTGCGAGTTTTCGCAGGTGCTTTTTTCATGGAAAGTAAAATATTTGATTAAAATCTGTGTGTAAAAAGCTAAAACCGTTTAACCTTTAACCACATATGTATTTCGTGAATAACATCTTCCTTTTTGCAAAAAATAAATAAAGAATTTGTAATTGGAGGTAAATGTATGTTTAAACATGAAAAAATGCTTTTTCATCCTGTGGAAGTAGAAAGAGCAAATCCGCAGTATGCAGTGCTTTTGCAGGAACAACTCGGAGGAGGAAACGGTGAGCTTAAAGCAGCTATGCAGTATATGTCGCAGAGTTTTCGCATTAAAGACCCGGAAATAAAGGATTTGTTTCTGGATATTGCCGCCGAGGAGCTCGGGCATATGGAGATGATTGCGCAGACCATAAACTTACTCAATGGGCATGATGTTGATGCAACAAAGGTTGAAGCCGGAGAAATCCAGTCGCACGTTCTTCTCGGGCTTAATCCGGGACTTATAAATTCATCCGGTTATTCATGGACGGGAGACTATGTTACAGTGACCGGAGATTTGTGTGCAGACCTTTTAAGTAACATAGCATCCGAACAACGTGCAAAGGTTGTTTATGAATATCTTTACCGTCAGATAAGCGATAAGAAGGTCAGAGAAACCATTGATTTTCTTTTAAACAGGGAAGAAGCGCATAATCAGATGTTTAGAGATGCATTCAACAAAGTTCAGAACACAGGGTCAAATAAAGATTTTGGAACAACTAAGGCGGCACGTATGTATTTTTCAATGTCTGATCCCGGTCCTGATGCTTTTGCGAATAATGAAACGGCAGCGCCTTCTTTTAATAAATAGTGTTTTATTGCGGCAGGTCATTTGTTGTCTGAATAAGAATAAAATTTTTTGGAGGCTGTAGCAAAATGAAAAATAACGGTTCGTCGAGGACGCCGTCCCCTACAAATTGCTGTGTATATATAATATGTACACAATATATGTAGGGGACGCCCTCCCGGACAAACCGGAAAAATCATTTTGCTACAGCCTCTTGCCATATCAAATTTTGATATGAATTAAACAAAGAAAATTATCAATTATTGTTAATTGAGGAACTGAAATTCATAAGTTATAGCTCCAATCCAGGCGTAGTATAACCATTATATGTGTATTTATTTAATTAAGTTGGTTATACTTTTATTAAGGTAGCCTGACAGAAGTCATCCGAACCTGATTTTATAGCGGAAGATTTTCACCTGAACTTCGTTAAAATGCTCATAAATCC
>JAZSOL010000042.1:0-28349 GCA_045536915.1 Clostridia bacterium | reverse complement strand
AATATATTCCTGCAAATCGTCTTTTTTAGGTGGCACCGGATGTATCTGATAAATGTATAAATCCTGTTCCCAATCTTTCACGGCACTCACCTCCATTCGCCGTGTTACTCTTTTTTGATTCTTTTTTCTGCTTCGTTGTATAAATTATCTCTTTCCATATCTTTCAAATACTCCTCATAAGTATAATCTTCTTCGTAATCGCAACGGGCAGAGAAAGTATTTTTTTCAGGCTTAGTATATTGTGCCGATTGTGGCTCAAAGTTATATTTCTGTGCCGCCACAAGCATAACCGACAAGCAAAATTTTTACAGATGTGCTGCTTACGAGGAAAACACGGGGACTTGCTCCATACATTATATCCGTGAGGTCGTTCTTCGTCAGCTTGTTTTGGAAACAATTCAAAGAGTTGCAGAATTTGTGCAGGGCTTTGAACCCGTATTTGTTTATCTGTTTGCAAAGAAAAATGCTGAATGCAGAGAGAAAAATATTCGTACTATGTATGAAATCAACAGCAGAACAATCCAAAAAGCGAATTGCGGAGCTTGATAAACTGATTGAAAGAATCTACACGGATAATGTTATGGGTAAAATATCTGATGAACGATTTGCCATAATGTCAGCTAACTTTGAAACAGAGCAAAAGGAACTGCGTGAAAGCTTATCCACTCTTGAACAATCAATCATTGATGCAGAAACAGAAAAGTGGATATGAAAAGATTTCTTGAAACAATCCGTGAATGTACCGATTAAAAGGAACTGACCCCTGCTATTGTAAATACCTTGATAAAAAGAATTGAGGTACATAATAGTGTGATAGTTGATGGAGTTAAAAGAGATCCCATTGATATTCATTTCACAGCGGTTGGTTTAATAAGCTTACCTGACGAAAAAGAACTGTTGGAACTCATAGAAGAAATAAAGGCAAATCCGTTGAAAAGCGCATAATCACGTCAAAAGCGGTGCAACTTTAATAGTTACACCGCTTTATGCTTAACAACTGTCCTTTAGAGTACGCCTCTAAGGTGCGGTTTTTATTTTTGCCAAGGTAGTTGGGATTGAATCCCAAGAGAGCGTAGCGTAAAGTATGTTGGTGATTATGACTACATATAAACGTTTTTAATGAGTATTGAAACAGTCCCGTCGGGATTGTTGATAAACTCAACATTGTCGTCATTCATAAGATTTAATGGGATGTTTATCACAACTCCGTTTTTGGTGCGGATAGACTGCTTTTCAAGCCTTTTTGCAGAGCTTTCGGCAACGTATATTTTCTGGTCTGCCATCTGTTTTTCTTCAATCTGCTGAGAGAATGTGTCTTTTGCAAGAGGGAAGAGTTTTTCATACGTTCTTTTAGCTTTTCCACTTCAAGCATATTGCCGTCGGCTGTTTCTTCCACAATCATTGTTGAAACTGCGGCATCAATCATTTTGTCGTCAGTGTAGTGTGTTTTCAGCGATTTTTCCGCAATCTTTTTAACCTCGTTGAATTTTGCTTTTTCGCTCACATTTTGAGTGCATTCGAGAATCTGACTTGAAATGTAAAAATCCTTCACTCCGTTTATCTCATATTTCTTTTCTGCAAGAATAATTTCGGAGTCGGTGGTGTTGATAAAGAAAAATTCGTCAATTTTAGTTCCCGAAGATGGGAGAACCGTTCTCTGATTGATGATTGAATTGCAGTTTAAGCCTTCTTCCTGAGTGTAGAGATGGATAAAAGAGGTTTTGTAGTTCAGCTTGAAAACGCCTATGTAGGAGGTTTCATCAATTGTTATATCGGCAACAATGAGGTCGGCGCTCGGAATATCAACATTTTTTTGCATTGCACTGAAAAATTCGGTTGCAATATGCTTTGAGAAAACAATAAAATCCCCGTTACTGCCCCCGAGAACATCAAAGAATCTTGAATTTTCAAGAAATGAGCAATGCTTTATGTTGTCGCTCTGAAAAGAATTTCCAATGTGTTCTTTAAGAAAAACTTTCACACAAACATCGTCCGATAACAGATTGTCGGATAAAACAGGGGTGCTGATATTGGTATCGAGAATGTGCAGAATTGCCTGGTTTATTATTATGTTCATATGGTATCATTCCTTTTGTGATTGCGTTTGAACTTAAATTATATCATATATTGGAGTTTTATGTCAAATCAAAAACAGTAGTTTTATGTCAAATCAAAAACAGAAATTCTTGACTTTTTCTTCTTCTTTTAGTATAATATAATCTGTATATTTATAATTATATATTTTGGCAGATAATATATAAAACTCAAATCATCAGAAAGGTGTGACACATATGCTCACAAAAGCACCGAAGGGCACTATGGATATTTTGCCCGATATTTCATATAAATGGCAGTACATTGAGGAGGAAATACGCAAAATCTGCAAGGAGTTCGGAGTAAAGGAAGTCCGCACTCCGGTTTTTGAACACACAGAGCTTTTTCAGCGCGGAGTGGGAGATACCACCGATGTTGTTGAAAAAGAAATGTATACATTCAATGATAAAGGCGACAGAAGCATAACTCTCCGTCCGGAGGGTACTGCAAGTGCGGTGAGAAGCTTTATTGAACACGGTCTTTTCAATAATCCTCAGCCCACAAAGCTCTTTTATCAGATAAGCTGTTACCGCTACGAAAAGCCTCAGGCAGGGCGCTACAGAGAATTTCATCAGTTCGGAGTTGAATACTTCGGTACGCAGTCTCCAACCGTTGATGCAGAAATGATTGCTCTTCCCTGGACCCTGTATAAGAGACTCGGACTTACAAATCTCACGGTCAACATCAACTCAATCGGATGTCCCAAGTGCCGTAAGGCATACAACACGAAACTCAAAGATTATCTCAAACCTCACTATGAAGAGCTTTGCGAAACATGTAAAAACCGTTTCGACAGAAACCCGATGCGTATTATGGATTGTAAGTCTTCTGTGTGCAAGGGGATAGTTGAGGGTGCACCGCTTCTTATAGATTGTATATGCGATGAATGTGCAAATCACTTTGAATCGGTTAAAAAATATCTTGAAGCGATGGATATTCCGTATCAGATAGACCCGTATATTGTTCGCGGACTTGATTACTACACCAAAACTGTGTTTGAAATAACAGCCCAAAACGAAAACTCCAACGGTACAATCTGCGGCGGCGGACGTTACGACGGTCTTGTTGAAGAGCTCGGCGGAAACCCAACTCCGGCTTGCGGATTTGCACTTGGTATGGAAAGACTTATTCTTACCATGCAGGAGCAGGGAATTGAAATTGAAGATACCGATATTCCCGATATTTACGTTGGCAACATTGGCGAAGAAAACACCTTCTTTGTGCAAAAGCTTGTTGCAGACCTGAGAGATTTGGGCATACGTGCCGACCGTGACCATCTTTCAAGGAGCGTTAAGGCGCAGATGAAATATGCAAATAAGCTTAATGCAAAATTCACTGTTATAATTGGTGATGATGAAATTGCCGCCAAAAAGGTAAATGTTAAGAATATGGCCGACGGCGTGCAGACAGAAATTGAACTTACAGCCGAAAAAATAGCGGCTCACATAAGAGCATAAATCGAAAGGAAGAAAAAAGATGGAATTTGAAAAACTTGAAGGACTCAAAAGAACCCACAGATGTGCCACTCTCACAAAAGACGATATAGGCAAAGAAGTAGTAGTTATGGGCTTTGCCGATTCAGTGAGAAACCTTGGTGGTCTTATATTCATAAATGTTAGAGATATTTCCGGTATAATTCAGGTTGTGTTTGGTACGGAAGACGAAAAAATGTATGAAAAAGCTGCAAAGGTAAGAGGCGAATATGTTCTTGCCGTTGTGGGTAAGGTCAGCGCAAGAGATGAAGCGGTTATCAATAAGAATATGAAAACAGGTGAAATTGAAATTGTTGCCACCGAGCTTCGCATTCTCTCAAGTGCCAAAACTCCTCCGTTTTATATTGTGGAAAACAGTGACGTTAAAGAAGAACTCAGACTTCAATATCGTTATCTTGATTTAAGACGTCCCGATATGCAAAGACGAATGATATTACGCAGTCAGGTTGCAAAAATCGTCAGAGACTACTATAGCGAAAACGGATTTACCGAAATTGAAACTCCGATTCTTATAAAAAGTACTCCGGAAGGCGCAAGAGACTATCTTGTTCCCAGCCGTGTGCACAACGGAAAATTCTATGCTCTTCCCCAGTCGCCTCAGCTCTACAAACAGCTTCTGATGCTTTCCGGTATGGACAGATATTTCCAGATTGCAAAATGCTTCCGTGACGAAGACCTCCGTGCCGACCGTCAGCCCGAGTTTACCCAGATTGACCTTGAAATGTCGTTTGTTGATGAAGATGATGTTATGACTCTCAACGAAGGACTTCTCAAAAGAGTGTTTAAAGAGGTTAAGGGTATCGACATTGAAACACCTTTTATAAGAATGCCCTATCAGGAAGCCATGG
Source organism: Clostridia bacterium (assembly GCA_045536915.1). Classification (GTDB taxonomy): domain Bacteria; phylum Bacillota; class Clostridia; order UMGS1810; family UMGS1810; genus RGIG1828. The sequence continues at coordinate 23,914 of JAZSOL010000042.1, read as the reverse complement.
ACCGTTTTGGTTCCGATAAGCCCGACACACGTTTCGGCCTTGAAATAACCGATATTTCAGATGTTGTCAGAGGATGTGACTTTGCTGTGTTTGCCGGTGCTCTTGAAAACGGCGGAAGCGTGAGATGCATCAATGCAAAAGGTCTTGGCGACAAGATTTCAAGAAAGAATATCGACTCTCTCGGCGAGTTTGTTAAAACCTACAAGGCAAAGGGTCTTGCGTGGATAAAGGTTAATCCCGACGGCATCCAGTCGCCGATTGCCAAATTCTTCGACGAAGCAAAGCTTAAAGAAATTCTCGATGCGGCAAATGCCGAAGTTAATGACGTAATCTTTATTGTTGCCGACAAAAACAGTGTTGTTTATGCATCACTCGGTGCACTCAGAATTGAAATTGCAAAAAGATATGACCTTATAGACGAAAATCAGTTTAACTTCCTCTGGGTAACCGAATTCCCGCTTCTTGAGTATGATGAGGAAGAAAACCGCTATGTTGCAATGCATCATCCCTTTACTGCACCTATGGACGAGGACCTTGCATTTTTGGATTCAGAGCCCGGCAAGGTAAGAGCAAAAGCCTACGACATCATCTTAAACGGTGTTGAACTCGGCGGCGGAAGTATGAGAATCTACAACTCCGAGCTTCAGGCTAAGATGTTTGAGGTTATTGGTCTTTCAAAGGAAGAAGCCGACAACCGTTTTGGATTCCTTATTGAAGCTTTCAAATATGGCACACCTCCACACGGCGGTATGGCATACGGATTCGACAGAATGCTTATGCTTCTTGATGGTTGCGATTCTATCAGAGACGTTATTGCTTTCCCGAAGGTGCAAAATGCTTCCGAGCTTATGACAAATGCTCCTGATATTGTTGACTTAAAGCAGATTGAAGAGCTTGGCATAGAAATTTCCAAAACAGAAGAATAATCAAAACTGAGCTGTCTTGATTCTCTTCAGGACAGCTCGTTATTTAATTTGTCAAAAGAAGGTGTGTGTATGATAAAGGTTGAAAACCTTACCAAGAAGTACGGTTCAAAAACCGTTCTTGATAACGTGAGCTTTACCATCAACGACGGTGAGGTTCTCGGTTTTCTCGGACCTAACGGTGCCGGAAAAAGCACAACTATGAATATTATAACCGGCTATATTTCCTCAAGCGGGGGAAGTGTTGAAATAGACGGTATTGACATAATGGACGACCCCATAGCCTACAAAAAGAAAATAGGCTATCTTCCCGAAATTCCGCCTCTTTACGTGGATATGACCGTGTGCGAATATCTTGAATTCGTTTGTGAACTCAAAAAAGCAGATAAATCCTGCATTGATGAGATTCTCACGGAAGTCAGAATACTCAATGTTAAACATCGTCTTATTAAAAATCTTTCGAAGGGCTACCGCCAGAGAGTTGGTATTGCTCAGGCTCTCGTGGGCGACCCGGAGATTTTGATTCTCGATGAACCCACCGTTGGTCTTGACCCGCAGCAGATTATAGATATCAGAAACGTAATTTCGGAGCTTGGAAAAAAGAAAACACTCATCATAAGCTCTCATATTCTTTCAGAGATAAGTGCTGTGTGCAGCCGTGTTCTTATTATTAAAAACGGCAGAATTGCCGCAGAAGACACTCCCGGGAATCTTTCGAAGGCTGTGTCCGGAAAAAATAAATACATTGTTCGCCTTGAGGGTGAACGCGATTATGCTGAAAAGATACTTGGCTCAATTAAGGAAATTGAAAGATTTGAATTTAAAAGCATTGAAGAAGAAGGCACATGCGATTTTATTATCCATGCGGCGGGCGGTGCGGATATCAGAAAAATTCTTTTTAAATCCGTTGCTGAAAATTCAGGCGTTATTCTTATGTTCAAGAGCTTCGATGTTTCCCTTGAGGATATCTTTATATCCATAACCGAAGACAAAAAGGAGGGTGGAAAAGATGAAAGCAATAATTAAAAAAGAACTGCGCATATATTTTTCTACTCCTATGGCATATATATTCATTGCGGCATTCGTGTGTGTGACGGCAATACTTTTTACCATATTTAATCTTTCTGCCGCAAGTGCCGCAATAAGTACGGTGTTTTCATTTTTGCCGTATATTTTTGTTTTTATGATACCGCTTCTTACTATGCGTCTTATTGCCGAGGAAAGAAACCTCAAAACAGATCAGCTTCTTCTCACGGCACCGGTGAGTGTTTCGTCAATAGTTTTCGGAAAGCTTCTTGCGGCAATTGCGGTTTTCGGATGTGCAATGCTTCTGATGCTGATATTCCCGATTATTCTGAGACTTCACGCAAAGGTTGAGTGGGGTGTTGTGTTCACGAACTATGTGGGCTTCTTCCTTCTCGGAAGTGCTCTTATATCTCTCGGAATGTTTATATCATCACTTACCGAAAACCAGCTTATTTCAGCGGTTATTACCATTGCTGTGATATTTGTTTCTTTTCTTGTTTCCTACAGGGTGAATGTCTCCGGCAAAAGTGTTTTGGGTTTTGTTGTCGGCGTGGTTGCAATCCCGAAAAGATTCGATAATTTCTTTATTGGCATTATGAATCTTGCTGATGTTGTGTACTATGTGAGTGTTACGTTTGTTTTTGCACTTCTCACTGTATACCGGATGGAAAAAAGAAGAATTTCAAAATAGAGGTACCGTGCTATGAATAAAAAAAGAAAATACGCATATGCAGCAATGACGACGGTTGTTCTGTCGCTCGTTGCAATAATTATATTAAATCTTATTGTGACTGTTCTGGGCAGTAAGATTAATCTTAAAATTGACCTCACAAGCGGTCAGATTCTTGATTTTTCGGAGACTACCGAAGAGGTTATAAAAGGTCTTGATATGGATGTTGAGATTATCTCCCTGATACCTGAATCGGACATAACGAGGGAAATTCTGCAGATAAAAGAGATTCTTGGAAAATATGATGCAAGCTCCTCAAAAATATCATACCGCAGTGTTGACACATCAAAAAACCCGGCAATTCTTTCCAGATATGAAGTGGACGGGCAACCGCTTACGAGTGAATATAATATCATCTTTGAAAGCGAAAGAATGTATACCGTTGTGTCGGTTTATGACATAGTGGGCGAGGGTCTTTTCAGATACAAAAATTCCGATACGCTTATTTCCGGAGTTCTCAGTGGTGAACAGCATTTTACCTCGGCGCTTGTTAAGGTGACCCGGGGAAGTGAGATAAATGCTTATGTGTCCACAGGTCACGGAGAAGCATTTACAGCTGAAATTTTCAAAAACAATATTTTGCCGGGTCTTGGATATAATTTTAAAGATATCAATCTCAAAACCGATTCGGTGCCCGATGATGCGGATATTGTTATTGTTTCGTCACCTGCAACCGACTATGCCTATGATGAAATCGATAAGCTCGACAGATTCCTTTCGTCAGGTGGAAGCGTTCAGATTCTTCTTGACAGCTATACCTTTGGAATCAATAACCTTATGGAATATCTGAAAGAGTGGAACATTGAGGTTGGAGACGGTGTTGTTTGCGACAATGATTCCAAACACTACACACGCGGTAACCGCAGATATGTTATTCCCGAAATTCCCCAAAATGATGTTACCGAAAATCTCGGAATCGGAAACGTTCAGCTTGTTATTCCCGATTCAAGACCGGTATACGGAAAAAGTGCAAAAGATATTGCGGTGAGTGATATCATATGCACGAGTGATGACGGATTTATAAAGAAAAATATCGATTCGGAGATTAACACTCCCGTGGCGGATGATGAAATTGCAAAATCCTCAATGGCTGTTATGGCAGGCAAAATCATTTCCGGAGGAGACAGGGCAAATCTTCTTGTTATGGGAACAACGAAATTCCTCGGAGAATACAATACGGAAAATTCAAAATATGCAGGAATAATTGAGGGTACGGGAAACCGTAAGTTTTATTCGGAGCTTATGGCATATATGACTCATCAGCCGGCATCATTCTATATTATGCCGAAAAACACCGTTCTCGATCAGGTTGTTATAAGCCAGAAAACCATATATCTTTACGCGTTTGCAACAATTGTTGTTTTGCCTGTGATTCTTCTTGCATTCGGATTTATTGTGTGGACAAAAAGGAGACATCTTTAAATGAATAAAAAGAAAATTGTGATTCTTTCGGCGGTTATTGTTGCTTTGACTTTGGTTTTAGTGTGGGTTATGCTGATGGATTCGCCTGATTCGGAAAACACCGGTGAAAATGCTGATTCTTCGTCTCAGGAATATACTGCTGAAAAATCATATGATGAAAAAGGCGATATATACAGATGCAGTATTGAATCAATTAGCGATATAACCGTTATATCGGGAAGCGAACGCTTCAGATTTGTTAAATCAAACGGCAACTGGAAGTGTGATTTGGTGCCGGAAGGAAGGCTCGATAACGCAAAGGTTATGCGCCTTGCAACAGGGCTTGGAGCTCTCAGATATGTAGACATTTTCGACGATGAAGTGAGCCCGGAAGAATGCGGAATCACGGATGGCACACCTACAATTGTTTTTGCATCGGATATAGGCGAGGTTACCTTGCGTATTGCAGACAGCTTCAATGATGAAAATCTGTGCTATGTAACAGCATCGGTTTCGGATTCTGTGTACAGTGTGAAAAAATCTGCTGTGGAAAACTTTTTCCTTCCGCTTGAAAGCTACCGCAATGATTCGCTTATGAGAATCAATTCCGATTCGGTGGAAGAAATCAAAATAGCAAATGAAAACGGAATTGTTGTGTTGAAAAAAGGAAAGGCAGATAAGGCCAATGCAATATTCAATGAATGGCGCATGATTATTCCGGTTGAAATTTCTGCATCCGATACGGAAATTGCAAAAAACATTTTTGAAGCTGTTGAAAACATGAAAATTTCCCGTTATGTTGATGACAATGCAAACTTCTCTGCATACGGACTCGGCGCAAAGGATAAGTATGTTTCCGTTGGTGAATCCGGAGGAAAAGTGCGTACATTATACTTTGGCGATAAAAAAGACGGAATGTATTACGTCAGCATGGAGAGTTCAGACAGCATTTATGCAGTGGATGAAGAGCTTCTTTTGTTTGCAACTCTTAAGCCCATTGACCTTGCAGACCGTCATGTTAAGCTTGTGATGAAAGATTCGCTTTCAAAAATCATCGTTGAGTCAGCCGATAAGAAATACACGGTTGAAGTGTCTGAGGAAAGAAACGAAAGCAAAATCAACGGCAGAAAGCTTGAAGAAAGTGAATTTTCGGGCGGAGTTTTTGCATCGGTCTGCGGTCTGATTGCAGATGATATCTATACGGGCGAAACCGGAGATGCTGAGGTGACCATTACCTACGTTCATCCCGACGGCACCTCGGATAAAATCGAATTTTCAACATATGACAGCAGATACTATGCCGTATGCGAAAATGGCAATGCAAAATTTTTGATTCAGAAAAGCAAAATTGACAGTATGTTTGAAACTTTGTCGCAGTTTGAGTAAAGGTAAGGTGGAAAATAATGAAAGATAAAAATGCTATGGATATAATAAATATAAGGCTTAAAAAAGTTTGTGAAGCGCTTAAAAAGAATAATATGGAGGCGTTTATTGCAGCCGATAAGGCTGAGGCTCTTGAAATTGCCAAAAAGCTTCTTGATGGCGTAAAGACGGTTACTATGGGAGGTTCGGTAACGGCGGCACAGTGCGGTATAACCGATTATCTCAAAAACGGCGGATTTGAATTTCTTGACCGCTCAGCTCCCCAAATTACCTCCGAACAAATTGACGAAATATACAGAAGAGCGTTTTTCTGCGACGCATATGTTTCAGGCTCAAATGCCATAACCGAACGTGGAGAGCTATATAACGTTGACGGCAATTCCAACAGAGTTGCGGCAATGCTCTACGGACCAAGAAAACTCATAGTTGTGGCAGGATACAACAAAATCGTTGCAAACGTTGACGAGGCGGCAAAAAGAGTAAAGGAAAAAGCCGCACCGCCAAACTGCGTACGTCTTGGTATTGATAACTACTGCGCCAAAGAGGGGAAATGCGTTTCTCTTGAAAAGCAGGGTGGATTTTTCTGCGACGGATGCAATTCTGAGAGCAGAATTTGCCGTAATTTCGTTGTTATGGGTCCTCAGAAACTCAAAGACAGAGTGAAAGTTATTCTCGTAGCGGAAGAACTGGGATATTAATTGAAAATCCGGATGCGTTTTGATGCATCCGGATTTTTTGCGGTTTATTGGCGATGCACCGTAAATCCGGGCGGAAGCGAAGGATGAACGGATGCAGCCTCTTATGCATGTGACCAAGGGGAATCTTATTTTTTGTCGTAAGGACCGAAATCGTAAATTTCCTGATAGCTTTCAAGCTCGGCATCATCTTCGGGAGGCACTGTTATGAGCCCTGTGCATTCTGTGGAAGAGTAGGCGTTTGAAAGGTCAAACTTATCAAGTTCATCCGGCATATCGGGAATTTGGTTTTTCTTCATAATCAGACATCCTTATTTCATAAAATAAAAGCCGGAGCAACAACCGTTATTGCTCCGGCTAATATTAAGTATATTCACTGTTATATTAATTTATGCATTAAATTATATTTTCAAAATTCTTTTCATTTTGAGCGATAACGCTTTCTTTCGCTTTTCGAAGCTTTCTATGATAAAGCATACCGTTTACCTTTGCTCCGGCAACAAGCGAAACACCTATCATATATATCCAGAATATCAGGCACACAAATCCCGCAAGTGAACCGTAGATGATTTCATATTGGGGAAAGTTGTTTACATACATTGCAAATATCATAGATGATGCATACCATGCAACAGTTGTTACGAAAGCTCCCGGAAACACACTTGTGAGCGGAATTTTTTTGTTTGGCATCGCCTTATACAGCGCCGACACCACCATTGCCACAAACACCAGTATGAATGCATATCTGGAAACATCCCATGCCGAAAGCAGGCTTGCATCCGATGTTATGTGGTGAATCTGCTGACCTATAACTCTTCCGAATATAACAAGACCGAAGCTCGCTATTATTGATATGAAAATCAAAACCGAAAAGCAAAGAGCTATTATTTTCGATGTGAGATAGCTTCTGTGATTTATAAGACCGTAGAATCTGTTGAGTGCTTTTTCAACGGTGTTTATCATTCCCGAAAACGTAAACAGCGTGAATATTCCGGAAATTAAAATGACAACCGTACTTCTCGACGGGCTTTGGAGCATATCAATAATCAAATCAGAAATCTGATGAGGAAGCGCCGATATAATTCTCAGCATAACATCTGTGTAGTTAAGACTTATTGCCGAAACAACGGTGAATATTAAAATAAGCATCGGAAAAAAGGATGAAAGCAAATAAAAGCTTATTTCAGCCGTAAGGCCCTTGAAATCACCGCTGAAAAATTTTGATATAATATCAGATGTACCGTGAAAAAACTTCCTTAGTTTCTGTTTCATTTTAGAAATCCTTTCGTAAAGCGTAGTAATTAAAACGCACATTCTAATTATACAATATTTTTCATAGAAAAGCCATATGCAAATCGTTGTAAAACATGCACAAATTTACAAGAGAATATATGTGCAATAAGCATATACATTTAAACGCAAAAATGTGCTATAATTATTATAATTATGTATAATTGTTATTTTTGTCGAAAGATTTAAGTTTGTTTTGCATTAATATCTCCGGTGTGATACAAGAGATATCAATATAAATTTATTTCCAGAAAACTGTTTGAAAGGAAGGCATATATGTCAGAATCTGTTAAATCTCCGGAAAGCTTGCCGCTGTCTGAACTTCGTGAGCTTGCAAAAGAACTTGGAATAAAATCTGTTAGTAAATATAAAAAAGTAGAGCTCACAGCTCTTATAAACGAAAAAAATGCAAAAGAGGCGGAGCCCTCTAAGACTCCGGATTCGCCTTCAAAACCGCACAAACCGGTTTCGCGGAATTCTGCACGTAAAACGGAGAAAAACTCCGTTCAAAAAAACGTCAGGACGGTTGAAAAACCGGTGGAAATTGAAATAGAAGAATCGACTTTGCGTAGTGAATACATTGAAGCAGAAAAGGTAGAGGTGCCGGAAGTTGTTCCTCAGATTGATGAAGCAAAACCGGAAACAGCAAAACCGGAGGCGGATTTAAAAAACGCAGATACCGAAAAAAACAATCTTAATGATAAAACCGAGTCGCAGCCTCAGCAAAGCAGTGAACGTCAGAACAACACCAAAGAGGTTGGCGGAATTCTTGAAGTTCTTGCTGATGGCTACGGATTTTTGCGCGGAGATAATTACCTGACAACACCCAATGATGTGTATGTTCCGCCCACGCAGATAAGAAGATTTAATCTCAAAACAGGCGACTACGTTTACGGCATAACCAGAAAAGGCGGAGAAAATGAACGTTTTGATGCGCTTATTTATGTTAAAACCGTAAACGGTGATACTCCCGATAAATCTATCCGCCGCCGTCCGTTTGAATATCTTACTCCCGTGTATCCCGACGAGAGAATCAGACTCGAACGTGAAAGCGGAGATTTTGCAGTGAGGTTAATAGACCTTCTTGCGCCTATAGGAAAGGGGCAGAGAGGACTTATTGTTGCACCGCCGAAAGCCGGTAAAACAACTCTATTAAAAAGCATTGCCAACAGCATTTCCGTGAACTCTCCCGAGTCGAATCTCATAGTTCTTCTTATTGACGAACGTCCGGAAGAGGTAACGGATATGAAGCGTTCAATAAACGGCGAGGTAATATATTCAACTTTCGATGAACTTCCCGAGCATCACATTAAGGTTGCCGAAATGGTTTTGGAAAGAGCACAGCGCCTCGTGGAGCACGGAAAGGATGTTGTTATTCTTCTCGACAGTATAACAAGACTTGCGAGAGCCTATAACCTCACTATTCCTTCATCCGGCAAGCTTCTTTCCGGAGGTATTGACCCCGGTGCGCTTCATAAACCTAAAAAGTTTTTCGGTGCGGCAAGAAACATTGAAAACGGCGGAAGCCTCACGATTCTTGCAACTGCACTTGTTGAAACCGGAAGCAGAATGGATGAAGTTATATTCGAAGAATTCAAAGGTACGGGCAATATGGAAATTCATCTCGACAGAAAGCTTTCCGAAAGAAGAATTTTTCCGGCAATTGATATCTATAAATCGGGAACACGTAAGGACGAACTTATTCTCGAGCCAAAAGAAAAAGATGCGGCATGGAGCATACGGCGTACTCTTAATTCTTCGCAGGGTGCAGATATTATAGAGAATATCATATCCGGAATTGTGAGAACAAAAACCAACGAAGAATTTATCTCGGGTCTTAAGTTTAAAAAGATTGAAAAGGACAGGTAATATAAATGGCTTCTGAAAAAAACAGTAAAAATAAAAAAACAGCCACCAAATCAAAAAAAGCAGGAGCTTCTGCCTCGCATAAGCCGTCCGGTGTAAATTTTGAGATTGTGGCGATATGTATTATTGCAATCAGTATTTATCTTATGGTCTGTACATACACAGGCGGAGAAAGCGGCGGATTTGTGGGTAAGGCGCTTCACGGCGGAATGCTCGGCATATTCGGCACGGGTGCATATATTTTTGCACCGCTGATAATTGTGTCGCTTTTGTATGCAATATTCAAAAAAAATGACGAAAAACTCAAAAGCAGAATGATATGCATTTATGTTGCATTTCTGGATTTGATATGTCTGTTTCAGATGAGTTCGCCCGGTATGCCGTTTAATAAGTGGTTTTCCTATGCTATGTCGGGAAATCTCAGCGGAGGATTCGTGGGCGGTGCTGTGACTGCTGCTCTAACGGGAATTGCAGGAGAAGTGGGTGCGTATATTATTCTCATATGCACATTGCTTGCTTTGATGATAACAATATTCAACATTTCTATTGCTTCAATTTTCTCTGCAATATATTCATATTTCAAATCAATGATGGAAACTGCAGATGCAACCGAAAAGCCGAAAAAAACCAACAGGCAACCCAAAGAGGAAAAAAGAAACGGAGTTGTTATAACTCCTGATATTGATGGAAATTCCGGTGTTGAACAATACAACGATGAAGAAATTGTTATAAACGTTACAGATAACAAGGAAGAGGATTTGCCCGATCCGGAGATAAGTGTGTATGATGAATTCACTTCCGGTCCCGAAGATGAAGAACCGTCGGAGGAAGAGAAAGCCATTAAAAAGCTTTCTGATGACGAAAAAGAAAACATAGACCGTGAAATCAAAGAAGAAATTGGTCAGAGTGAAGAGAAAAGAGAACCCATAAAATATGATTACCCCTCATTAGAGCTTCTTTCAAAACCTCCTGTCCCCGTAAACAGCGGAAATGTTCAGGAAGAACTCAGGCATAACGCTCAGCAGCTTATTGAAACCTTAAGAAGTTTTAAGGTTGATGCAAGGGTGGTTGAAATAAGCCAGGGGCCCACGATTACCCGCTATGAAATCGAACCGGCAGAAGGTGTAAGGGTAAATCAGATAACAAATCTTTCCAAAGATATCGGACTTAAATTCAAAGCCGACAAGGGTGTTATGGTAGCGCCCGTGCCCGGAAAATCCACCATCGGTATTGAAATTGAAAACAAGAATCCGAGCGTGGTTGCCTTAAGAGAAGTAATTGAAAGCGAAGAATTTAAAAACCACAAATCAAAACTTGCCGTAGCTCTCGGAAAAGACGTGAGCGGTAAGCCTATTATAATGGACCTTGCAAAAATGCCCCATCTGCTTATTGCAGGTGCTACGGGTGCTGGTAAGTCGGTGTGTATCAATACGCTTGTGATAAGTCTTCTGTATAAAGCCGACCCGAATGAAGTAAAGCTTGTTATGGTAGACCCAAAGCAGGTTGAGCTTGGTGTGTATAACGGAATACCTCATCTCCTTATTCCTGTTGTTAAGGATGCAAAAAAAGCAACAGGCGCACTTTCGTGGGCTGTTCAGGAAATGACGGAACGCTACAGTGTTTTTGAAAGGAATAACGTCAGAAATATTCAGGGATATAATGCTCTTATGGAGAAAAACGGAACTCCGGAGGGTAAAATGGCTTCAATAGTTATTCTGATAGACGAGTTTGCCGACCTTATGATGGTGGCACCGGCTGATGTTGAAAACTATGTGTGCCGTATTGCTCAGCTTGCACGTGCGGCCGGAATGCATCTTGTTATTGCAACTCAGAGACCTGTTGTTAAATTCATAACCGGTAACATAAAGGCAAATGTTCCGAGCCGTATTTCGTTCATGGTTGCGTCGGTCAGAGATTCTCAGACTATTCTCGATATTGGCGGTGCTGAAAAGCTTATAGGTAAGGGTGATATGCTTTATATGCCTGTTGGTGAAACTTCTCCGTCGAGAATGCAGTGTGCGTTTGTGTCGGATGATGATGTTAAGGCAGTTGTTGAATCCATAACCAACGGAGTTGAAGCATTCTACGACCCCGATGTTATAGAGCAGCTTGAAAAGGACGAGGGTGAATATCAGGCAGACGGTGAAGATCCCGGTGATGCAGATCCGCTTCTTGCTGATGCTATAGATATGGCAATAACCGGAGGTCAGATTTCAACTTCGCTTCTTCAGAGACGTTTCCGCATAGGCTACAACCGTGCCGGAAGTATTATAGACCAGATGGAGCAAAGAGGAATCATAAGCGGTCTCGACGGCAACAAACCTCGTCAGGTTCTCATTTCAAGAGAACAGTATAATGAAATGCTTATGAAATAATATATTGTGTACAAATGTATTGTACACACAAAATTCTGCATTTTGCATTTTGCATTCTGCATTTAACGGGAGTGTGTTATGCACGCAAATTTTTTGCCCGTTTCACGGGAAGATATGAAAAAACTTAATATAGATCAGCTTGATTTCGTGTATGTGTGCGGTGATGCATATGTTGACCACCCGGCTTTCGGACATGCCATAATTTCAAGAGTTCTTGAAAGCAAAGGCTTTAGCGTGGGAATTATTGCACAGCCGGACTGGAAAAACGCTGAGGCATTCAAAAGGCTTGGCAGACCCAAACTTGCATTTCTGGTTTCTGCCGGTAATATTGATTCTATGGTCAATCACTACACAGTCAACAAAAAAATCCGTTCGGAGGATATGTATTCTCCGGGCGGTAAAAGCGGCAACCGCCCCGACAGGGCAACCATTGTGTATTGCAATCGCATCCGTGAGGCATATAAAGATGTTCCCATAATAATCGGAGGCATTGAAGCAAGCCTGCGCCGTTTTGCCCACTATGACTACTGGGACAACAAGGTTCGTCGTTCCATTCTTCTTGATTCGAGAGCGAATGTGCTGCTTTACGGTATGGGCGAAAAGATTATAGCCGAGCTTGCTCAGGAGATGAAAAGCGGAATTGCACCCGAACAAACCAACATAGACGGATGTTGTTATATCCGTAAAAATCTTGACGGATTAGGTGAATATGAGCTTATTCCGTCGTGCGAAGAAGTTAGCGCAGATAAGCATAAATACGCAGTTGCCACCAAAATTCAGTTTGAAAATCAGGATTCGGTTTCCGGAAAAAAACTTGTTCAGAAGCACGGCGACAGGTATCTTGTTGCAAATAAACCGATGACTCCGCTGAGTACTGCTGAGCTTGATGAAGTATATGAGCTCCCCTATATGCGCACTTATCATCCGATGTATGAACCGTTTGGCGGTGTGCCGGCAATTGAGGAAGTGAAATTTTCAATAACCAATAACCGCGGCTGCTTTGGGGAATGCAATTTTTGTGCGCTTACCTTTCATCAGGGAAGGAGCGTTAGAGCAAGGAGCACAGAGTCTGTTGTGCGTGAGGCAAAGCTTATGACTTTGGATAAGGATTTTAAAGGTTATATTCACGACCTCGGCGGGCCTACGGCGAATTTTTCAAATCCGTCGTGCAAAAAACAGCTAAAAAACGGCACTTGCAGTGCAAGGAGATGTTTGTATCCCGAGCCTTGCAGAAATCTTGAAGCTGATCATTCAGATTATTTAAAATCGCTCAGGCTTCTCAGAAAAATACCGGGTGTAAAAAAAGTGTTTATTCGTTCCGGTATTCGCTATGATTATCTGCTTGCCGATAAGAGCGACACTTTCCTTAAGGAATTGTGCGCTCACCACGTCAGCGGACAGCTGAGGGTTGCACCCGAACACGTAAGTGATAATGTGCTTTCGATGATGGGAAAGCCGAAAGCTAAAGTGTATGACAGATTTTGCGACAGGTTCTATAAGGAGTGTAAGAGAATCGGAAAAGAGCAGTTTGTGGTTCCGTATCTTATGAGCAGTCATCCGGGAAGTACCCTTGAAGATGCCATAGAGCTTGCGGTCTACATTAAAAATCACCGCATAAATCCTCAGCAGGTTCAGGATTTTTACCCTACACCGTTCACGGTGTCAACCTGTATGTACTACACGGGAATAAACCCCATTAATATGAAAAAGGTGTATGTTCCCAAAACCATGGAGGAAAAGCAGATGCAAAGAGCACTCCTGCAGCCTTCCGACCCAAAAAACCATTCTTTGGTTATAAAAGCGCTTAAAATGTGCAAACGCGAAGACCTTATTGGATTTTCGGAAAATTGCCTTGTGAGGCCGAGACTTCTCAAATCAGAGAAAAACAATGGTTCGAAATATATATCAGACAAACGAAAGGAAGATAAAAGAAATGAGTTATCAGATTTTAGACGGAAAAAGAGTATCCCAAAAGGTAAAGGACGAGTTGAAGGTAAAGGTTCAGGCGTTAAAGGAAAGCGGCACTAATCCCGGGCTTGCAGTTGTTATAGTCGGCAATGATTCAGCTTCAAGGGTTTATGTGAACAACAAAAAGAAAGCCTGTGAATATTGCGGAATTTATTCTGAAGAATATGCTCTTCCTGAAGAAACAACAGAAGCAGAACTTCTTGAGCTCGTACAAAAGCTTAACAATAAAGATGATATTCACGGAATCCTTGTTCAGCTCCCTCTTCCGAAGCACATCAATGAAGAAACAATCATAAATGCAATCCGTCCTGAGAAAGATGTTGATGCTTTCCATCCTGTGAACGTTGGAAAGATAATGATAGGCAATTTTGATTTTCTGCCCTGCACACCTGCCGGGGTTATGGAGCTTCTCGACGATGCCGGAATTGAACTTTGCGGTAAGCATTGTGTTGTGATAGGAAGAAGCAACATCGTTGGAAAACCTCAGGCGATGCTCCTTCTCCACAAAAATGCAACGGTTACCATCTGCCATTCCAGAACTCAGAATCTTAAGGAAGTGTGCAGACAGGCGGATATCCTTGTTGTGGCTGTGGGAAGAGCAAAAATGGTGGATGAATCCTACATCAGGGAAGGTGCGGTTGTTGTTGACGTTGGTATGGACAGAGATGAAAACGGAAAGCTTTGCGGAGATGTGGATTTTGATTCTGCATGCACCAAAGCATCCTATATTACTCCTGTTCCGGGTGGCGTTGGACCTATGACAATTGCAACTCTTATGAAAAATGCCGTAACCGCTGCTGAAAAACAGAAAAAATAATTTATCATATCTTACCATAAAAAACGATTTACTATGTGTAATTTAACTATTGAAAATATTAGTGATTTATGATATAATTTTTATGAAAATATTCAATATGGAATTTACATTTGGATTTGGTTTTTGTTTCGGATATAATTATGAAAACAGGCAGGTGAAATTTATGACAGAATTTGAACGTTTGGTGATTGACAAACTTAGCAATATGGAATCTAAAATCGGCAGTTTGGAAAATGAAGTGCATGGTATTCAAAATGAAGTGCATGGTATTCAAAATGACATGCAAGGCATGAAAAATGACATGCAAGGCATGAAAAATGATATTTCGGCATTAAAGAAAACTGCCATCAAGGTTGAAACAGAGCTTATGCCCAAAACTCAGCTGATGCTCGACAACTATATGAGTATTGCAAATAAGGTCAATATTTCCGATGATATTCATGAAGAAGTGAAAATTTTGAGATATGAAGTTGATTTACTGAAAAAAGCTGTAGCTCAGAAATAAATTTATACATACGCACAGAGAAAGGAACGATAACATGAAAAAAGTTGCTATAGTAATGGGCAGTGACAGTGATCTGCCAAAACTCGAGCCGGCAATTGCCAAGCTCAGAGAGTTTGAAATCCCGTTTGAAGTAAGGGTTTTAAGTGCGCACCGTACACCCGCTCAGGCATTGGAATTTGCCGCTTCCTGCGAAGAAAACGGATTTGGAGTAATTATTGCTGCTGCCGGAAAGGCTGCTCATCTTGGAGGTGTGCTTGCTGCCAATACCACTTTGCCTGTTATCGGTATTCCCATAAAAGCTTCTGCTCTTGAAGGAGTGGATGCTCTTCTTTCAACCGTTCAGATGCCGGCAGGTATCCCGGTTGCAACAGTTGCTATAGACGGCAGTGCCAATGCTGCAATTCTTGCGGCTCAGATTATTGCGCTTTCAGATTCTTCACTTGCCGGCAAGCTTAAAGATATGCGTGCCAAAATGACAGAGCAGGTTTTGGAGAAAGATGCAAAAATCAAAAAGGAATTTGAATAAAATACCGAATAGGGTAGCTTCAAAAGCGTGTTTTTTGAAGCACCCTTTTTGAGCTTTTTATAAATAAAACGGAGGTTATGAAAAATGGATAACAGTTTCAGCGAAAGCTATAAATCAGCCGGTGTTGATATTACAGCCGGCTACAATGCGGTAAAGCTCATGAAAGAGCATATTGCCAAAACAATGACAGATGGTGTGGTGTCGGATATCGGAGGATTTGGCGGACTCTTTATGCCCAATATGCAAAATATTTCTCAGCCTGTTCTCGTTAGCGGAACCGACGGCGTGGGTACCAAACTTAAAATTGCTTTTCTTATGGACAAGCACGATACTGTTGGTATTGACTGCGTGGCAATGTGTGTCAACGATATAATATGCTGCGGTGCAAAACCGCTCTTTTTCCTCGACTATATCGCTTGCGGAAAGAATGTCCCTGAAAAGATTGCTTCAATCGTGTCTGGTGTTGCTGAGGGATGTGTTCAGTCCGGCGCGGCTCTTATCGGCGGTGAAACTGCTGAAATGCCCGGATTCTATCCTGAAGATGAATACGACCTTGCAGGATTTGCAGTTGGTATGGTGGATAAGGCTAAAATCTATGATAACAAAACCATTGAAAATGGTGATATCGTAATAGCTGTTCCTTCCTCGGGTATCCACTCCAACGGTTATTCTCTCGTAAGAAAGGTTTTTGATGTTGAAAATAAATCTCTTGATGTCTACAGTGACGAACTTGGCAAAACAATCGGCGAAGAACTTCTCACTCCCACAAGAATTTATGTTAAAACTATGGCAAATCTTGATGCTGCTGTTAAGGTTAAAGCAGTTTCGCATATCACCGGCGGCGGATTCTACGAAAATATTCCGAGAAGTATTCCCGAAGGCTTTGGCGTAAAGATTGAAAAATCCGCAGTTAAAATTCACCCTGTGTTTAAGCTTATGCAGTCTCTCGGAAACATCCCCGAAAGAGATATGTTCAATACATATAATATGGGTGTGGGCTTAAGCGTTGTTGTTTCAAAAGACGATGCCGACAAAGCTCTTAAAGCGGTTGATGATGCATACATCATCGGCGAAGTTGTTAAAGGCGACAGCGGGGTGCAGTTATGCTAAAGAAAATTGCTGTTCTCGTAAGCGGAGGCGGCACCAATCTCCAGGCTCTTATTGATGCTCAGAAATCAGGTATCATCAAAAGCGGTGAAATTGCTCTTGTTGTTTCCGACCGTGAGGGCGCATATGCGCTTGAACGTGCGGCAAATGCCGGAGTTAAAGGCGTTTATGTTAAAAAAGGTGCTGATTTTGAAGAAAATCTCATTAAAGCCCTTGAAGAAGCGGAAACAGACGTGATTGTTTTGGCGGGGTTTCTTTCCATTCTTTCCGAAAGCTTCGTTAAAAGGTTTGAGCATAGAATAATAAATGTTCATCCGTCGCTTATTCCGTCTTTTTGCGGCGATGGCTTCTATGGACTTAAGGTTCATAAAGCGGCTCTTGAAAAGGGTGTGAAGGTAACAGGAGCTACCACTCATTTTGTTAATGAAATCACCGACGGCGGCGAAATTATTATGCAAAAGGCTGTGGAAGTTGAAGAAAACGATACCCCCGAGATTCTTCAAAGGAGAGTTATGGAACAGGCTGAATGGATAATATTGCCTCTTTCTGTTGAAAAAGTTTGTGGGCAGTGTGAATAGGGAATTGTAAGGAGATAGTGCTATGAAAGTAATGGTAATTGGTTCGGGAGGCAGAGAACATGCGATTGTTCATAAGCTTTCCGAAAGTAAAAAAATAGATAAGATTTATGCACTCCCCGGCAACGGCGGTATTGCTTCTGAGGCAGAGTGCGTAAGCATTGGTGCAACCGATATTGATGCAATTGTTGATTTTGCAAAAAACAATTCAATTGAATTTGCTGTTGTTGCTCCCGATGATCCGCTTGTGCTCGGCGCTGTGGATGCGCTTGAGGCGGTTGGTGTTAAGTGCTTCGGGCCGAATAAAGCGGCGGCGATTATTGAGGGGAGTAAGGTTTTTTCCAAAAACCTTATGAAAAAATATAATATTCCCACGGCGGCATATGAAACCTTTGATAATAGCGAAAAAGCAAAAGAATATATCAAATCTGTTGGTGCTCCGATTGTTATCAAGGCAGACGGGCTTGCTCTCGGAAAGGGCGTTATTATTGCAGCTACTCTCGATGAGGCTTGTGAAGCTGTTGATATGATAATGGAAGATAAGGTGTTCGGCAAAAGTGGTAATAACATCGTTGTTGAAGAGTTTCTCACAGGTCCCGAGGTTTCGGTTCTTTGCTTTACCGACGGCAAAACCGTTGTTCCCATGGTTTCATCTATGGACCACAAACGCGCTAAAGACAATGATGAAGGTCTCAATACCGGCGGTATGGGAACAGTTGCTCCGAACCCCTGCTACACAGCAGATGTTGCAAAAGAATGTATGGAAACAATTTTCATTCCCACAATAAATGCTATGAACTCCGAAAACAGAACATTCAAAGGTTGCCTTTATTTCGGTCTTATGATTACTCCTAAAGGTCCGAAGGTTATTGAATATAACTGCCGTTTCGGTGATCCGGAAACCCAGGTTGTGCTTCCGCTTCTGAAATCCGACCTTTTTGATGTTATGTGTGCGTGTGCAGATGAAACTCTTGCAGACTGCAAGGTTGAATTTGACTCGGGAAGTGCTTGTTGCGTTGTTGTGGCATCCGACGGATATCCCAAAAGCTATAAATCCGGCTTTGAAATAAGTCTGGACAATATGAATCCGGATTGCTTTGCATATCATGCCGGCACTAAGATAAACGAAGAAGGCAAGCTCGTAACAAGCGGTGGAAGAGTTGCCGGCATCACAGCCACAGCTCCCACTCTTGAAGAAGCAATAAAAAAGGCTTATGTTGCAACCGAAAGCTTCAACTTTGAAAATAAATACAAACGAAATGACATAGGCAAAAGAGCACTTTCGATTTTAAACTCCTAAGAAAGGATGAAAAACATGGTATACAGAATATACTCCGAAAAAAAACCGGGACTTGATAACGAAGCCCGCGGACTTCTCGGCGAAGCACGTAATCTTCTCGGTATTAAAAATCTTGAATACATTCGTATTTTCAACAGATATGACGTTGAAAACATAGACGCAGAGCTTTTTGAAAGATGTAAAAAGACTGTGTTCTCCGAGCCTCAGCTCGACAATATATATGATGCACTCCCCGAAGATAACGGATATGTGTTTGCAGTGGAATATCTCCCCGGTCAGTTTGACCAGAGAGCGGATTCAGCTTCACAGTGCATTCAGATTATGGCTCAGATTAAGCGCCCGAATGTTAAAAGCGCAAAAGTTTATATCCTCGGTGGCAACATTACCGAAGCTGATATAGAAGCAATTCAGAAATATGTTATAAACCCGGTTGACAGCCGTCTTGCTTCTCTTGAAACATATGATTCTCTTGAAGCAGAAACCGTTGTTCCCGAACCGGTTAAAACAATCGACGGATTTATTAAGATGTCTGATTCCGAGCTCAAAAAACTCGTTGAAGACCTCGGACTTGCAATGGACTATGATGACCTGAGCTTTTGCAGAAGCTATTTCATATCGGAAGACAGAGACCCGACCATAACCGAAATCAGAATGATAGATACCTACTGGTCAGACCATTGCCGTCACACCACATTCCTCACCACAATCGACGGTGTTGAATTTGAAGATGAACTCAACAAAAAAGCTTTTGACCGTTATGTGAATGCAAGAAGTCTCACAGGTAGAACCAAACCTATTAATCTTATGGATATTGCAACAATGTCTGTCAGATACTTAAGAAAAGAAGGGCTTCTTTCCAAGCTTGACGAATCGGAAGAAATCAATGCCTGCACAGTTAAGATTAATGTTGATGTTGAGGGCGAACAGCAAAAATGGCTTCTTCTTTTCAAAAACGAAACTCATAACCACCCCACTGAAATCGAACCTTTCGGTGGTGCGGCAACTTGCATAGGCGGTGCAATCCGTGACCCGCTTTCGGGAAGAGCATATGTTTATCAGGCAATGCGTGTAACCGGTGCGGCAGATCCGCTCAAACCCGTTTCCGAAACAATTCCCGGCAAACTTCCTCAGAGAAAAATCGTCACAACAGCTGCAAACGGCTATAGCTCCTACGGTAACCAGATTGGTCTTGCAACAGGTCTTGTTGATGAAATTTACCACGATGGCTACAGCGCAAAAAGAATGGAAATTGGTGCGGTTGTTGGTGCAGTTCCTCAGGAAAACGTTCGCCGTGAGGTTCCTGCTCCCGGAGATATCGTAATCCTCCTCGGCGGAAGAACCGGTCGTGACGGTTGCGGCGGTGCAACTGGTTCTTCAAAATCCCACAGTGTTTCTTCAATCGAAACCTGCGGTGCGGAAGTTCAGAAAGGTAATGCGCCTGAAGAAAGAAAACTTCAGCGTCTTTTCCGTAATAAAGATGCTTCAACTCTCATAAAACGTTGTAATGACTTTGGCGCCGGCGGTGTATCGGTTGCAATCGGTGAGCTTGCCGACGGTCTTAAGATTAATCTCAATGCCGTTCCGAAAAAATATGACGGTCTCGATGGTACAGAGCTTGCAATAAGCGAGTCTCAGGAAAGAATGGCTGTTGTTGTTGAAGCAAAGGATGCAGAAAAGTTCATTGCGTTTGCATCACTTGAAAACTTAGAGGCAACAATTGTTGCCGAAGTAACCGAAGAGCCAAGGCTCGTTATGGAACACGACGGCAGAAAGATTGTTGACCTTTCAAGAGAATTCCTTAACTCCAACGGTGCTGAGAAGCATATCAGCATTACTGTTGATAAACCTAAGGATTTTGATAAAGAAGAAGTTAAAGACTTCAAAGCAGGAATAGAAGCTATTGCAACCGACCTTAATGTTTGCTCAAAGCGCGGACTCTCCGAACGTTTTGATTCCACCATCGGTGCAGGAAGCGTATTGATGCCGTTCGGCGGAAAATATCAGACAACACCTGCTCAGGCAATGGCGGCAAAAATCCCTGTTGAAAAGAAACATACAGACACATGTTCTGTTATGAGTTGGGGTTATAACCCGTTTATTGCTGAAAAGAGCCCGTATCACGGTGCTTACCTTGCGGTTGTGGAATCAATTTCAAAGCTTGTGGCAACAGGTGCTCCTCTGGATGATTGCTACCTCACATTCCAGGAATACTTCAAAAAGCCGCTTTCCGATCCGCGTCGTTGGGGTCAGCCTATGAGTTCGCTTCTTGGTGCTTTTGATGCTCAGCTCGATTATGGCTACGCATCGGTTGGCGGTAAGGACTCAATGAGCGGAAGCTTTGAAAAAATTGATGTTCCGCCCACGCTTGTGTCGTTTGCAATAACTGTTGGTGATGCAAAGAAGATTATTTCACCGGAATTTAAAAAGGTTGGCTCAAATGTTGTGCTCTTAAAACCCGAATACACCGATGCCGGAATTCCCGATGTAAAATCCCAGAAACAGATTTTTGCACTTGTGCATGAACTCATTTCAACCGGAAAAGCCATCTCTGCCTACACTCCCACCTACGGCGGTGTGGCTGAAGGTATTCTCAAAATGTGTATGGGCAACAAAATCGGTTTCGCTTTTGATTCATCAGTTGATAACAAAACAGTGTTTGACTATAACTACGGTGCATTCATACTTGAAGTTGACGGCGAAGCTGACTACGGTATTCTTCTTGGTAAAACAACTGAACATTATACCATTGTTAAGGGAGCCGACAGCCTCTGCCTCGAAACTTTGGAAAATGCATATGAAGATAAGCTTGAATCTGTTTTCAGTTGCAATATCAAAACCGAAGATAAGAAAATTGAGAAATTCGCATTTGAATGTAATGAAAGGAAGGCTCCGAAAATCGGAGTTGCAAAACCGAAGGTTCTCATTCCTGTGTTCCCCGGAACAAACTGTGAATATGATACTGCTAAGAGACTTCTTAAAGCAGGTGCGGAACCTGAAATTATGGTTATAAATAACCTTACATCAAATGGTGTTGCAGATTCGGTTGATAAATTTGCTTCATTAATAGAGCAGTCGCAAATAATTTTCGTGCCGGGTGGATTTTCCGGAGGAGATGAACCGGACGGCTCCGGTAAGTTCATAACCGCATTTTTCAGAAATGAAAAAATTAAAAATGCAGTAAATGAGCTTCTTAAAAACCGTGACGGTCTTATGGCAGGTATCTGCAATGGCTTCCAGGCAATTATCAAGCTCGGACTTGTGCCCTACGGCGAAATAATAGACACCACCGAAACAGACCCCACCCTTACATTCAACACAATTGCACGCCATCAGTCGAGAATTGTCCGCACGATGATTGCATCCAATAAATCGCCCTGGCTTTCAAGAACTAAAGTAGGGGATATATATAATGTAGCAATTTCTCACGGTGAGGGTAAATTCCTCTGCTCTGATGCATTTGTGAAAGAACTTGCGAAAGACGGAAGAATTGCAACTCAGTATGTTGACCTTAACGGCAATCCCACAAATGATATCCGCTTTAACCCCAACGGTTCCGTTGCGGCAATAGAAGGTATCACATCAGCCGATGGAAGAGTGTTTGGTAAGATGGGACATTCGGAAAGAATTGGCGATAACCTCTATAAGAATGTTGAAGGAAACTACGATATGCAGATGTTTGAAGCTGCAGTTGATTATTTCAACATATAATTTCACATAATGATAACTTATGTAAATCGGGTGGCGTAAGTCACCCGATTTTTATGGAAAAAATTGTGTGCTGAAACGAAAAGCTACATTATATATAATATGTAGGAAGTAGTAAATTTGAATTTATCGGGGTGCTTGATAATGAAATCAACGTGGATGTGTCGTAGGGGACGGCCTCCCGGACGTCCCGCTCGAAGAATTTTGCAATTATATATTAATTCAAAAATAGACAATTGCGAAATAGCATTTTTCGCTCTGTCGAGGACGCCAGCCCCTACATTTAGTCGTGATTTGTTCTATGTCAGACAGAGCGATAAATCTAATTTTATTCTTTTTCTACAAATATCATCATTACCAAATGGATAATTTATGCAACAAAAAGATTTTTAATAAAAAAGCAAAAATTATCTTGACATTTTCTGATAAACAATATAAAATATAGTAGATAATGTGAGGATATGTGTTTTTCGGCATATTTGCTTTCAAAATAATGCCGGAATGTCCATTATATCAGTGTTATATCAAAAATGTAACATAGTTTACTCTATTTTTACATTTTTGTTACAACAATAAATACCGCATTGACTGTGGCATTTTATAGTGCTATAATCAGTGCAAGGTCAGAGTCTTCTGACCGTAGTGTTAAGTTGTGTGTGAATGAGATGCGGCTTAATCACGAAAAAAAATCACATCTCATTCAAAAAATATTTATTAAGGGAGGATTTGAGAATTATGAAAAATCTCAAAAAAGTTCTTGCACTCGTTGTTGCATTAACAATGGTGCTCGGTACTGTTGCATTCGCATCTTTCACAGATGTAGCTGTTGATAACGATGCATATACAGCAGTAGAATCTTTGTCTTCATTTGGTATCCTTAACGGATATGAAGACGGTACCTTCAAACCCGAAGGCGACATCACAAGAGCAGAATTCTGCGCAGTTGTATGCCGTGCTTTAGGTCTCGAAGGTTCAGCAAACGGCGCTAAAGGCGCTACACAGTTCACCGACGTTGCGGCTGATCACTGGGCTTCAGGTTACATTAACCTCGCTGCTGGTGCTAAAATCGTTAACGGTATGGGTGACGGCACATTCCAGCCTGAAAGCAATGTAACATTCGAACAGGCTGTTAAAATGCTCGTTGTTGCTCTCGGTTTTGAACCCATGGCTGCTCAGAAGGGTGGCTACCCCACAGGTTACCTCGTAGTTGCTAACACATATGGTATGACAGCTGGCGTTAAAGCTGCTGATCAGACTGCAGCTGCTTCCAGAGGTCTCGTTGCTCAGCTCACATACAACGCTCTTGAAATCCCTGTTATGAAACAGGTTGGTTTCGGAACTAACACTGAGTACCAGATCATGGATGGTAACAATGATTACGAATTCGAATCATTACTCACAAACCTCGGTATCGCTAAACTCGAAGGTGTTGTTGACGGTACTGCTGTAATCGGCGGTAACGTTGAAGTAGGTCAGGTTGAATACAGCTTCAACGAAGCTAATGACGATCCTGACTGGACAGAATACCTCGATAAGAATGTTGGTAAAGACGGTTTTGCTAATTACACATTCTATGTAGCAGAAGGTATCGATGCTGATGCATTCTTCGGTGTTGCTTCTATTGCATACGTTCGTGAAATGAGCAAAAACAAATATGAAATCATCGCTATTATGCCTAACGATGACAGCGAATCTGTAGTTATCGGTAAAGAAGACCTTGAT
>JAZSOL010000058.1:0-6912 GCA_045536915.1 Clostridia bacterium | reverse complement strand
GACGTATCGGTTACGTCTCTTAACTGCCATAATGCAACATTTTTATGTTGCAACAGAATATAGATTAATATATTCTCATATACTAGTTAACAGAATATATTAATTTTATATATATGCACGGCGTCATAGCCAAGTGGTAAGGCACGGGTCTGCAACACCCTTATCCCCGGTTCAAATCCGGGTGACGCCTTTAGAAAAAAAGACATTATTCGACAAGAATAATGTCTTTTTTTCAGCTAAATTCGCTAACGCGAGCTAAATGTGCTACGCACGCTAAATTACTTCGTAGCTAAATTGACCTTCGGTCAGCTTTGGCGAATTTAATTTAGCTGTTTTGAAAAAACAATTTAGCTATTGCGGAGCAATAATTTCGCTTTGCACGAAAGTGCAAAATTTAGCTAAAATCTGTTGCATCTATTATGAACATGAAAGCCAGCAGAATTTGGTATATACCTTGTTTGAGGTATATACCGTTTTTTTGTTTGTGCCAAATAAAGTAGTGGTTTTATGGCTGAGTTCTGCCTGGATTGCTTTAATAAAATAAACGAAACTAAAGAAAGTGAAAGAAAGTATATTTTATCTGAGGAGCTTGGTTTGTGTGAGGGGTGCGGAGAGTGAAATTCTGATTTGACATCATATCCTGCAAAGTGTTATAATATAAAAAAATCGCGGAGGAAGCATATGACAGAAAAAGGAATCTACAAACACTACAAAGGCAATAAATATGAGCTTATTGCAATTGCAAATCACTCTGAAACACTTGAAAAGATGGTTGTGTATAAGGCATTATACGGCGACGGCGAGGTATGGGTGAGACCTCTTTTGATGTGGGAAGATACGGTTGATACGCCGGACGGTACTGTGTTGCGTTTTGAATATATTGGTGAATAAATCAAAAATAACATTAAATATTTGACAATCCGCACCGAATCTGTTAAAATAGGAATGCATAAAGTATGGAAGGAATGATAAAATATGCTTCTTGCAGTTGATATAGGAAATACCAATATCGTTCTTGGCGGATTTATTGATGATAAGCTTAAATTTGTTGCGCGTATTGCAACAAATCAGCATAAAACCGAGGATGAATACGCAACCAAAATAAAAAGCATTCTTTCTCTGCATGAAGTTAATATCAGAGAGATTAAAGGTGCAATTATCTCTTCGGTTGTTCCGCCTCTTAATTCGGTTATGAAAAAAGCCATACGGATTGTGTATGGTGTTGAACCGCTCCTTGTGGGACCCGGAATTAAAACGGGAATTAACATCGTGTGCGACAATCCGTCAACCGTTGGTGCAGATTTGATTTGTGCCTGCGTTGCGGCTCATCATATATACTCAAGCCCGTCTCTTGTTATAGATATGGGAACGGCAACGAAAATGATGGTTGTTGATAAAACCGGTGCATTTATTGGTGTGTCGATTATTCCGGGAGTAAACATTGCTCTCAAAGCTCTTGCAAGCGGAACGGCTCAGCTTCCCCAGATAAGCCTCGAGGCACCCGGCTCTGTTATCGGTAAAAACACCATAGACTGTATGCGTTCGGGAGTTGTGTATGGAAATGCTTCAATGATAGACGGGATGATAGACCGTTTTAATGAAGAAATGAGAGAAGATTTAAAAATTATTGCAACCGGAGGTCTTGCCTCCACCATTATTCCCCATTGCAGACACGCAATTATCATAGACGACGACCTCGTTCTTAAAGGTCTTAAAATTTTATACGAAAAAAATTCTTGATTTATCCCCGCTCTGCGGTTTATATAGATATTATATTAATGCGTTGTATCGCAATAACAGCGAACGACAGCAAGGAGGAATTTTTATGTTAAATCAAAACGCAATGTCAACCACTCGTAAGATGGTGATGTATGCAGTGCTGACTGCAGTGGTAGTTATTCTGCAGCTTCTTGGATCGTTTATCAGATTCGGTCCTTTCTCAATAACCCTGGTTCTGGTGCCGATTGTAATTGGTGCGGCAATTTGCGGTCCGAAAGCGGGCGCATGGCTCGGATTTGTTTTTGGTCTTGCCGTTCTTTTTTCGGGAGATGCGGCGCTGTTTCTTGCAGTAAGCATACCCGGAACAATTATAACCGTGCTTTTAAAAGGAACTCTGGCAGGACTTGTTACGGGGCTTGTGTATAAATCGTTAAGCTCTTTTAATCCGCTTGTTGCCATATTTGTTTCGGCGGCGGTGTGCCCCGTGGTAAATACCGGAGTGTTTCTGCTTGGATGCTTTGCATTCTTTATGGAAACAATAACATCGTGGGCAGGAGGTTCGGACAAAGTAGCTTCATATATTATATTCAGCCTTGTGGGCGGTAATTTTCTTTTTGAAATCGCCGCAAACGTGCTCCTTAGTCCGGCAATAGTGAGAATCTTAAAAATAAGAAATAATATGTAAAAATAAATTAAACGGCTGCAACAAAATTATACGCTGCATAAATAATAATTTTGTTGTGGCCGTTTGTGGTTTTACGGCAGGTGATTTTATGATTAAAAAAGCAGTTTGGTCATTTTCATTTATTATAGCGGTGCTTTTGCTTTGCGGATGTTCCGAAAAAGAATTTTCCGACGGAGGATATTATCTCGACACTTTTGTTTCGGTTACGGCATACGGAGAAAATGCGGAGGCGGCGGTAAAAGAAGTTTTAAAAGAAACGGAACGCATTGAAAATCTCATGAGTGCCTACAAACCCGGCAGTGATATCTGCCGCATAAATTCTGCTATGGTTTCGCAAGCTGTTGAAATAAGCGAAGAAACTGCATCGGTTTTAAAAAAAGCTCTCGAATTTTCCAAAAAAACAGACGGCGCATTTGATATAAGTGTTAAACCGCTTGTTGACCTTTGGAATATAAAGGCTGAAAATCCGGTGGTTCCGTCTGAAACGGATATATCCGTAGCTCTTGAATCGGTGGGATATGAAAATATACTACTTTCCGGCAACAAGATAAGCTTTCTTAAAGAGAATATGAAAATAGACCTCGGCGGTGCCGCAAAGGGATACTGCGCCGACAGAGCCGCTGAGATAATGAAAAAACACGGAGTTGAAAATGCACTTCTCGATTTTGGCGGAAATATATTTGCACTCGGGAAAAACAAAAACGGCACTCCCTGGAGAATAGGACTTCAGGATCCAAAAAAAAGCCGCGGCGAGCATTTCACGGTGGAGGAGCTTTCCAATAAAACCGCAGTAACAAGCGGTTCATACGAAAGATATTTTGAATATGGCGGCAAAATATATCATCATATTTTAAACCCTCAAACGGGATACCCTGCCGACTCCGGACTTATAAGCGCAACGGTTATTTCAAAAAATTCCTTTGAAGCCGATATGCTTTCAACGGCTGTGTTTGTTTTGGGAGTTGAGGATTTTTCCAAAATCAAAGACCGGTTTGATTTTGAAAAGATTATAACCGTGGATAAAAACAACAATCAACGTGTGATAACAAAATAACTTAATTATCTCACAATTTCACACCAGATGTATGATATATGATACAAAGAAAATTTTGTTGCCACAAGCAATTGCTGACGTAATTTCCTATGTAATAAAACAAGAGGATGCCTGATGATGCATCCTCTTGTTTTATATAAACATTTATTCAATAACCTCAATAACCGGAGAAGAAACAATACCTGTTTCTCCGAGTTTGTATTCATATGTCCAGCCGGTTCCCTTTGTGTACCAGATACCAGGTCCGAACCAATTGCTGTCGGAGCAGTTGTGGAGCGGAGCAAAGGTGTTGTAGCGATTCCCGAAGAACTTGAATTCAATCGTGTGTTTCCCTGCCGTAAGCTTTCCGGTACGGGTAATATAGGGCGCAAGAGCACATATTCCCATATCCTTTCCATCCACACACACCTTGAGTGCGGCACCGCGGTAGCGGTTGGTGCAAATTCTGAGTCTTCCTTCCGGAATTTCAATTTCTGCTTTATAGGTCACATTTCCGCCATAGAACGGCATTCCCTGACGAGTAATATCGCCAAAGCCCAGTTTTTCGGAGGGAGCAATAATTTTTTGTTCGCATCCTCTTAATTCAACATCAAAGTTTCCAAGCAGAAAATAGTTTTCAATGCTTGTTCTTTTTCCTATAGGTGCTTTTATTTCAAGTATGTTTTCACCTTTTTCAAGCGTTCCGAGCTTATAGCGGATTATTGATTCATCAACGTAGTAACCGTCGGGTTTAAGCTCAACCGGTCTTCCGTTGAAAAGTATTTCCTCAGCTTCTTCTCCGGCAACATATGTATTTTTGCATCTGATATCAGAGTTAATGCTAAACTTAAGAGTAACATAATGATCAATCTTTGTTTCATCAATAACCCATGGCTGAGTGTCCTCACCATTTGCAAGAGGATAACCGAAGATATCGCGGCACCTGACATCAATTCTCAAAATTTCTTCAAGAGGCTGATATTCGCCGTTATCAACCTTGTATTGAGCCATATCAAGAAGATACACATTATCTTCTTCTCTTTCATATGCAACATTTGATTTGAAATCAATCGTTTTGAGAATTTTTTCATCTCTTGCTTCCGGCATATAACCACCTTTTTTATCTTCAAGCTTAATAAGAAGACTGTCGAAAGCATAAACGTCTTTGTATATATAGGTTTTACCGTTTTTGTTCTCGTGCTCAATATCTTTTATTTCACCTGTGAGAGTATCGTAGAGAGTTGCTTTGTATTCCCCGTCAAATACCATCCGCAGGCATTCTTTGGTTGCCATATCAATTGTTGCTTTAATTTGCTGAGGTCTTCCGCAGTCGCGGGTGCCTTTGACTGTTTCGCAGTGGCAGAGGAAGAACCATTTTGCATCTGTGTCGCGGCGGAAAGCGTGAACAAATCCGTTTGCACTTTCTCCGTTTGAAAGATAAATTTCAGCGGTTGCATAATTTTTTAATGCTTTTAAAATATCAAGCTTTTCATAACCCGTAACAACGGATTTGGCGTAAAGCTCTTTCACTTCATCCGATTCTACGGCATCAATATATTTCGGGCACTGACCCGCAAATATAATTTTTCCACCGTTTTCGCTGAATTTTTTCAAAATGTCAAAGGTTGTGCGTCTTAAGGTTTCGCATCCCGGCACAACAATCGCTTCATATTTCATATAGCCCACTTCAAGAGAATCTGAAATTTCACCGCACTGACCCGGCAGGAGAGATTCACTGATAAAATCAAAATCAACCATTCCGTCGATGAGCCATTTTGTTATGTTAGCAAAATTATCATCAAGATTCTTTCTGATATCAGAGCCGGTATCGGCAGGCCCAAAATGAATCCAGTAGCTTTCTATGGGATGGATAACCCCTACTTTAACAATCGGTTTACCCCTTGTAAGAACAGTATTGAGTCTTGCAAAGTGGTCTTCTATGTAGGAATATTCCTTATACCACGGCGACTGATAGTTTATAGATGCCGGATAATCACGTTTTGCCGACCCTTTCATCGATACCCACGAAAGATGCGGAACTCTCACCGTTACGCCAAGAGCCGCCTGCCAGTCACCCTGAAATTTGTGGCCACGAAAGTCAAAATCCCAGTTTGTAACACCGTAGAGCTCGGAGAGCATGGCCTCTTTCCCAAACTGATGAACCGCCGACTGAGTTTGCTTTGCCGTTGTGAGCTCAACAGCATCACAAAGCATATCAATCCCCGGAATACCAAACCATTCATAAGCCCTCATTGTTTCTCCAACAGTACGCGTCTGCGAGTCGAGAGTTGATTCGCAAAGCATATGACCTGTAAGTGCAATACCATTTTCATCACACCATTTTCCACACTGCTTTGCAAAGCTGTTGGTGAATCTCTGGCAGACGTGGTCGTGGTAGTGATATCTTGCAGTTGAAATTTCTCCATTTGGCAAATCCCAGAACAGTTCAGGAATTTTATCGGTTATGGTTTCACCGTAGGCTTCAAAATATGTTTCGGGGAAATCAGCCGTCCATGTGAGGAACACGGTATCGTGGCTTTCGGCAAACGGAAGCACTCCTTTATGTGCAAACTGAGGCTCGTCGGTAAATATTGCCGGAACAGATTCTCCAAAGCTTTCGCCTATGCTTCTCTTGTAGGCTTCGTAGGTTATGTCAATAAATTTCTGAATTGCTTCATCCGAAAGAGTGTCCACATATGCCTGATTGTTGTACCAGCCTTTTTCCGGCATCACATCAACATAGGCATATCTTTTCATGCCTTTTGCCTCTTCATTTTCGCCGATTGTTCTGTATGATTTAAGCGTACCGTCCGAATTCAGCTCAATATCAAAAGTATTCACAAGATATGGTTTTGCTTCCTTTGTGCCCTCTTCTTTCGACACAAACCCCGGTTTTTTCTCTGACCACACAAGCCTTTTTTCGCGATATGCCTTTGTTTTGGTAACTAATCCGCCTGCTGCACCTGAGGGCCATCTGTCTTCATCGTAGAGCCATGCCAGCATATTTTCTTTTTCTGCTTTGTCGCGGCATGCCTTAACAAGCTCCATAAATTCATCACTCAGGTATTGCGTTGCCATACCCGAACGCGAATGCATATGGAATCCGCCAAACCCCATTTCTTTCAGATATTCAATCTGCTTTGTGAGCATCTCTTTTGTGAGCTTACAGTTCCATGCCCAAAACGGCGTGCCTCTGTATTCCGAGGTAGGGTTTTGGAAAAGGTTGATGTCAAGCTCTTTTGAACTGTTTTTCTTATATAGCATAGTTAACCTCCTCTTAAAATCCTATAACTCGATTTTCTGTGGAACGGACTTTTCGTTAAAATCTCAAAGAGAAATTGAATTGTAAAGGCATTTTTATATGCATAATTGGTTGTGTTGCAAAGTTTGGCACATTATAAACAATATTAGAGGTTTTATAAAAACTGTCAAAAGTTTTATAAAATCTCTTTTGTTTTTTATAAAACCGATTATA
>JAZSOL010000073.1:0-8558 GCA_045536915.1 Clostridia bacterium | reverse complement strand
AAACACTAACTTAAATTTACTTAAGTAAAAAGCTTTCGCTTTAACTCAAATTCTCATTTTCGAGAACCTCTTATACTGTTCATTTTTCAAGGATCAAATCGTTATCGTTTTTTGGCGACAACTTGTTTATTATAACACAGTTAATTTGGTTTGTCAACACTTTTTTTCAATTTTTTTAGAAAAATTTTTTGAGGTGTTTTCAATGCCCTCATCAACAGTGCTTTAATAATATAACATTTTTAATCAAAAGTGTCAATGTACAAAGTTAACATAAAAAAAAGAAAATAGTCCGGCTTATTAGTTGACAAAGCGCACGTTGTAAACCATATACAAAATCCACTGCCGTCTTTTATGCAATTTCACCATATCCCACTCTGATTATTTACTACTATATTCTTTTAGCTCTCCTTTGTGCTTTTCAAGAATATTCTTTTCAAACTTACGTTTAAAGGAAACAAAGCTTGTTTCATCCTCGCCAACTGCCGTAACAAGAACAGAAAGAAACTTCATTCTGTTGGCACCGAGCATATCGGTAAAGAGCTGATCTCCCACAAGGCAGGTTTCTTTTGCATCAACTTCCATAGCACGGATTGTTTTTTTTAGATATTTCTTACGGGGTTTTAATGCCTTACCGTAAGAAACAACACCGAGGTCTTTGCAGAAAGCCTCAACTCTTTCTATGCTATTATTGGAAACAATGGCATATTTTATACCCATGCTTTTAAGAAATTCAAAATAATTTAAAATTTCTTCCGGCGGTGTCACCTGAGTATGACGCACGAGAGTATTGTCTATATCAAATATTACAGCATTTATTCCATGGCTTTTATAAAACTCTTCATCAAGCTTCATAACATTGGCAACCGTGTAGTCCGGCAAAAGCATTTTTATCATAATATATCCCCCTTTTAATTTTATCTTCTATTATATAGAGTTTTTCAGAGTATCAAAAAAGGCGGCTAAGCTGCCGCCTTAATTGCATTTAATTTAACTTAAATATTTTTTTGCAATTTCATTAACCATCTTACCATCGGCTCTGCCCTTTATTTGAGGCATAACCGTCTGCATAATCTTACCCATGTCCTTCATTGAGGAAGCACCGGTGGTTTCAACTGCATTTTTAACAATTTCGTCTAACTCGTCATGAGATAATTGGGAAGGCAAATATGCCATAACTATTTCAATTTCTTTATTCAAATCTGCAATGAGGTCATCTCTTCCGCTCTTTTCATAGTCAGGAAGAACATCCTTACGCCTTTTGAGCTCTTTGGATATAACCTCAATAACCCCATCATCATCAAGAGTTACCTGCTTATCCTTTTCAATCTGCAACACTGCGGCACGAATGCTCTGAACAGTGTTTTTCTTTATGGTGTCTTTCTCTTTCATGGAGAGCTTCAGATCCTCTGCAAGCTTTTCTTTTAAAGTCATGCTAACCCTCCTCTATATATACTTACAAATGATATTACTTGTATGAACGCTTTCTTGCTGCTTCTGATTTCTTTTTGCGTCTTACGCTGGGTTTTTCGTAGTGTTCTCTTTTTCTGATTTCAGATAAAACCCCCGCCTTCTGACAAGATCTTTTGAATCTGCGAAGAGCGCTGTCTAAGGATTCATTATCTTTTAATCTGATTTCTGCCATTTATGTTCCCTCCCTCCGTTTGTGCTGTCATGTTAAAACACACAACGGGTTTAGACAAAATTACACTATAGTATTATACTAGCATTGTCATCAAATGTCAAGCATAATTTTTATTTTTTTGAAAATTTATTAATAATTTTTTAAAATTTCGGTTTATAAGGAAGATTAATTCCTGTTTCTTCTATTAATATATATGTTAATGTGATTATAACTGCATTGTGTGAATTTATTAAATCTGAATACATTTGAGCTCTCCCCGTTTTTTAAAAACCAAAATTTATCCACATTATAATTTCATTTTTATAATTTTAAAACCAAATTCAAAACTCCCCTTTGCACAAGAGGAGTTTTGGTATTTAAATATTAATCTTTAAGTTCACTCATAAATCTGTAGACTATATCACTATGGCCGTAGAGGTCTTCGTGACCAAAATCAGGGTAAATCACAACATCCTTTTTGGATGTGATTTTATTGTATGCCGCAAACTGAGTTGACGGCGGACAAATCTGATCCTGCAGACCTGTTGCCATTAGGACTTCGGCTTTGATACGCTTTGTAATGTTCTGAATATCAACATAGCCGAGAGTTTCAAAGATTTCGTCAACTTTTTCGTGACGGGGGTCATAATGACGAAGGAAATATCTGAGACCTTCATAGGCTCCCTTATCAAGATCCATTTCCCAAACCCTCTTATAGTCGCTCATATAGGGGAAATTGGGTGCACATTTTTTTATTTCCGGAACAAGCGAAGCACACGCAAGGCTCAATCCGCCTCCCTGAGAACCACCCATACAGCCTACTCTTGTTGCATCAACGCAGTCAAGACCCATAATGATTTTGGCCAAAAGAGCAGTATCGAGAAATGCATCTCTTAAGTAAAGGTCATTTTTTCCGCCTTCAATACCTCTCACAAAAGGCGTGGAATATGTAGAACCGCAGGATACGCCTGCATCATCCGATCTTCCGCCCTGGCCTCTTGAGTCGAGAGTGGCTACAACAAATCCGTTTGCTGCATAAGGGATAATATCCGTGAAGTTTTTAAACGAACCGCTGAGTCCGTGGAACATAAGCACTGCAGGTGCTTTTCCGTCTATATTTTCCGGAATTGCTACTCTTGAATAAAGCTTTGTGTTTTTAGTTCCGGTGAAATACATATCATAGAATTTGATTCCCCTGCAGGGGAAATCAATTTCCGTAAAGGTTGCATTGTGTTCAACGGCATCCATTTCTTTAAGGGCGTTATCCCAATATTCATCAATATCTGCCGGACAGGGAGAGATTCCTTGATAGGTTCTGAGTTTTTCCAAAGGCATGTCAAGTACAGGCATGTCTATACCTCCTTGTTATTAATATTTTTTCATTTTAACATAAATCAAATTAAACGTCAATACATTTTATTTTTTGAGTTTCCCCATTTTTTTCGGGATAAATTTTGATTTATCGGGCTGTTTGATAATGAAATCAACGTAGTTGTATCGTAGGGGACGGCGTCCTCTTTCGTCCCGTTTCATCAGGGGTTCGGGACGTCGAGGACGCCGTCCCCTACAACGCACTAACCTTGTTTCATCTCCTCGATAAATCAAAATTTGCCTGCAGTATAATCTTAATCCCATAATCACTCTGCACGCAAAAATCAGAATCCTAAAAGTCTAAGCGCATTTTTAAAATATATTTTATCTTTCTCATTTTCACTTAGCTCAAGTGTTTCAATGAGTCGTTGTTCCCATTTTGCACAGTGCCACGGAGAGTCGCTTCCGAAAATGATTTTATCGGTTCCGTGTTTTTCAATAATTGTTTCGGCAACGTATTTGGGCATGGTTCCATAGCCGAATGAGGTGTCGAAATACACATCAAGTCCGCAAAGCTTTTCTATAACCTCATCGCCTGCACCAACTCCGCCCCAGTGTGCCGCAATAACAGGAGAATCAAACCACTTAAGAGCATTTGCCATATTTTCGGGCATATTATGAAACGGAGGCTTATAGCCAAGGTCATTGCCTGCGTGAAACACGGTTATGAGACCGAGCTGAGATATTTTTTTGTAAATCGGTTTCATTTTTTCGTCATCGGTGTAGAACTCCTGATATTCGGGATGAAGCTTAATTCCCTTTAAGCCGAGTGATTTTATTCTTTCAAGCTCGTCTATGGCATCTTCGCTGTGAGGATAAACAGAACCGAATGCAATTATATCTCCCCCGTTGTTTATTGAAGCGGCGAAGTCGTTAACCTTTTTTTGCTGAGAAGCATTTGTTGCAATTGAAAGAACAATGCTTTTGTCCACTCCCTGTTTTTCCATACTTTCTCTTACTCCCGAAAGAGTTGCATCCGTGGTAGGTTTAAGTCCTCCGGAAGCATAGGAAAGAAGTTTAAGCGCCCTTTTGGCAAGATTGTCCGGAAAACAATGTGTGTGAAAATCTATAAGCATTTTAATCTATCCTTTCATCAAAGTTGCACATTCAAAAAATCAGCCGAAGCAAATTATTACTCCGGCAGATTTTTATTTTATTAATTTATCCAACTTGCGTTTTTTTATTACAAACGCAAGAAAAATTCCGAGCACACAACAAGATATTATCTCGCCCGCACCAACGCTTGCAACCATAAACCACCAGGCATCTTCAAGACCATATACATATCTCAGAACAAACGGCACTATCACAGCATTTGACACCACCGGCGGAATACTTGCAAGATATACGTTTTTCCTGAGCAATCGGGTAAATATTGCACCAATTAAAGTGGCAATACTTCCAAACACCACATCCAAAAAAGCACATCCGGTGAGCAGATTCGATACAATGCACCCAACAAAAAGCCCGGGGACGGCAAAACCATAAAAAACAGGCAAAATGGTGAGTGCCTCAGAAAGTCTTATCTGAATCACACCATTTGCAAGTCCGAAAAAATTTGTGAAAACCGTGAGCACAACATACAATGCTGCAACTACGCCCGATTTTACAAGGTAGTTAGTTGAATTTTTCTTATTCATTTTTATTCTCCTTAGTTTTGATTATAGTGAGGATGGTTTCGAACTCACTTTTAAATTAATATATAAAATTATATATTCTGAATCTGTTGTTAACTCTTTTAACGTAGGTTTCGGTTTCCTTAAAGGGAATCTCTCCGGGAACGCTTCTGTTTTCTTCTATCCACAAAGAAACGTTTCCCTCGCCGGCATTATATGCCGCAATGGCGGCATCGGTGTTGCCGCTGTATTTATCGAGAAGATAACTCATATATGAGCATCCGATGTTGATATTAAGCTCCGGATCATAGAGATTTCCGTTTTCCGATTCTATTTCAAATCTATCCATACACCATTTAGCTGTTTTATCCTGAATCTGCATAAGCCCCCTTGCATTGCGGTGGCTTGTTGCATCCGGGTCAAATCTGCTTTCGGCACTTATCACACTCATAACAAGATATTTGTCTATGTCGTAGAGTTCGCTGTATTTTTCAATATAAAAACCGTATTCAAGCGGAAAAACAAGTCTCAGCGCAGGCTTAAACATAAAACCCGCTATCACAACAATCAGAACAAACGTAAAAAGCACATAAAAAACCCTGCTTTTTTTCTGCACCTTCTGCATTCTCAAAAAACATCCTTCCAATTATATCTTCAAAATTCAATTTCTATTTTTTCAATAAGCCTCAGAGTATTTTCTCTGAGTTCATCAACAGAGTTATTATTATATAATATATAATCACTTTTTTCAATATAAAAATCATTTTTTTTCTGAGAATTTATTCTTTTCAGTGCATATTCATAACTTATGGAGTCTCTTTGCACTATTCTTTCGGCTCTTTTTTCAGAATCGCTCAAAACGCTCACAACACAAAAGCATTTTTTTTCAAGACCGGCTTCAAAAAGAAGCGGTGCATCAAACACATATCTTTGGGATTTTTTTTCTTCGAGAATCTCCTCGCTCCTCAGAGTTATGTATTTATGAGTTATACGGTTTAAAACCTCAAGCTTTGCCGGGTCTGAAAAAACTATTGCTCCGAGAGCCTTTCTGTTGAGGGTTTCATCGCCGTTTAGGATACCACTTCCAAAATGCACACAGATTTCTTCAAGACATTTGCTTCCCTTTTCGCACACCTGCCTTGCTATTGAATCAAAATCTATTATTTCATAGCCTTTTTCTTTGAAAACAGCACTCACGGTGCTTTTTCCCACACCCGTACCGCCTGTGAGACCCACTATAATTGTTTTGTTTTCAGGCATTACAGTTCATTTCCTTCATTGTTGAAAAGAGGAAGCTTTTCAAGGAAGATAATGTCATCTCTTTTTGAAGCATCACCCTCTGCAAGAATCGCCATTTTTCCAACAATATCACCGCCCGATTTATTAACAAGCTCTTCGAGCGATTCAAGTGATGAGCCCGTACTTATAACATCATCAACAATAAGCACCTTTCTGCCTTTCATTGCGTTAATTTCGCTTTCGCTTATGCAAAGGCTCTGGTGGTTGGCTGTGGTGATTGAATCAACACCGGTTGTGATAATATTTTTCATATAAACCTTGGGAGATTTTCTTGCTATGATGTAGTTATCATCCCCTGCCTGCTTCGCCATTTCATACACAAGCGGCAAACTCTTGCATTCCGAGGTAAGAATCACATCATATTCGGGTGCACGTTTCAGAAGTTCTTCTGCACACTTTACCGTGATTTCAACATCACCAAACAGAATAAATGCCGCAATTTTCAAATTCTCATTAACGGAAAATAATTCGAGATTACGTTTGAGCCCGCAGATTTCAATTTCATAAAAATTCTTCATAAAATAATTCCTTTCATAATATCTTTCAGCACAAGCCGACATATTTCATCTGTTTTTTGAACAAATTCAATTACATTTTACACCCAAAACACAAATAATTCAAGAGTTTTCACAATATTATTTTTTATTATATTGAAAAATGATAATTATTATGATATAATTACCATAAATTAAAATAAATATATGCAAAAAGCATTACAGCATCCATATTCTATAAAGGGAGAGATTTATATGACAGCAAAGGGAATTGTAAGGAAAATGGATAACCTCGGCAGAATTGTTGTTCCAATTGAAATGAGACGTATTCTTGGCATTTCAAGTAAGGATGACATTGAAATCATTGCTGAAGCTGACAGCATCGTTCTGAGAAAATACGAGCCAACGTGTGTCTTCTGTAAAAGCAGTGAAAACATTGCCCGTTTTAAAAGCAAAAATATATGTGCCGCTTGTCTTGCTGATATAAAAAGAGGATAAAAAGCTCATAAAATTCCGCTCTTTGGGAAAATTATTGGTAAATAAATTTCCCGGAGAGTTTTTTTATGCCATCAAAAAGATACATTTCGCTTATGATATCCGCATTTTTTGTTATGACATTAATATCTGCACGTTTTTTCTATTTTTCCATAATAAAAAACAACTCTTTCAAAACCCTTGCAACATCCCAGCAAACAGCCGACAGGAAGGTGAGCAATTTAAGAGGTGATATCTGCGACAGAAATATGATAAAGCTCACAAATAATTTTACAAAAGAAATGTATTTGGGAAAAGGCGGGGAAATTACCGAAACAAAAACACCGTTTGCATTTTCACACACTCTCAGATACTCACCCAACCAACCCGCCTGCCACATCATCGGCCACACAGATTCCGACTCAAACGGAATATGCGGAATCGAAAAGGCGTTTGACGACTATCTTAAAACCAACGGATTTTCCTCCGTGAGCTATTTTTCCGATGCCGTTGGCTCGCCCGTGGGTGATGTGAAAAGCTTCGTTCCCGAAAATACGGGTTCAACAGTTGTGCTGACAATTGATTCTCACATTCAGAAAACCGCCGAAGAAATCCTGAAAAAACATATAAGCACCGGCGCCGCAGTTATTCTCGATACCCAAACCTTTGATATTCTTGCCTGCGTGAGTCTTCCTGATTACGATGCTTCAAACGTGGAAGAGTATCTGACATCCGAAAAAGGCGAGCTTATAAACAGAGCATTTCAAAGCTATGATGCCGGAAGCGTGTTTAAAATCGTGACTGCTGCGGCGGCACTTACCAAAAATCCCGAATATGCCAAAAGAGATTTCTGGTGCGGCGGAAGTTTCGTACCGGATAAAGAGGCTGTTTTTGAATGCCACAAAAAAGACGGACACGGAGTTATGAATATGACCGAAGCATTTGCAAAATCCTGCAACTGCGCATTTTATGAAACGGGACTGTGCACAGGGGCCACTGACATTTGCGACACCGCACGCGCTTTAGGATTTGCAAGTCCCGTTCTGAAAAACGATATTGGCGAGCACCCCGGAAGCATTCCGCAAAAGGAAAGCTATACGGATTTTGAAACATTTAACCTGAGCATCGGTCAGGGTGATATTCTGATAACACCCCTTCAATGCGCGCTTATGTGTGCAACGGTTGCCAATTCAGGTTTGCAAAACAGTGTCAACCTTGTAAAGTCGGTTATATCCTCCGGCAGCCTGGAGGATACTTCGTTTTATTTTAAAAACTCTGTTCAGGCAATCTCTCCCCAATGCGCCGAAAGCATTGGGTATATGATGCGCGAAACCGTGCTTTCGGGAACCGCCTCCGAAGCAAAATCAAGCAGTGTCAGCATAGCCGGCAAAACGGGTTCAGCCCAGACCGGATGGCAAAACAAAGACGGTTCATTCAAGGTTCACGGATGGTTTTGCGGATTTTTTCCCTATGAAAACCCCAGATATGCAATGACTGTTTTTGCCGAAGACGGAAAAAGCGGCTCCGGAACCTGCGTGAAGCCGTTTGTTGAAATTGCCGAGAGTATTATGAGGATGTTTCCGGAATAAATTTTGATTTGTTGGGGAGATGAAACAAGGTTAGTGCGTTGTAGGGGACGGCGTCCTCGACGTCCCGAAACCCTGATGAAACGGGGCGAAAGAG
>JAZSOL010000043.1:0-10133 GCA_045536915.1 Clostridia bacterium | reverse complement strand
TTTCTTATCGCCGTGTATTGAATAGCTTTGCCCTTTCGGAAGAATGACGGCATATCTAATCCCCCTCACCCAACAACTCTAACATAATACCTGAAATCTTCTTCGTCTGTTATTACCACGTTGTTTGCACCTGCGTTGCAGTGGATGACGAGAAGGCTTCCGTTGTCTTTCCGTCCGGCTACTATGCCGATGTGTGAGTTGTCAGAATACACAGCGAAATCTCCGGGTTTGGCGTTTGCTTTTGATATAACCGTTCCTTTCGCCGCCTGATTTCCTACGCCGTGACCTATGTAGCTTTCGGAGAATCCGGCGTTGATGAATACCCAAGTGACGAATCCCGAACAATCAAGTCCGAACGGGCGCATATATCCCGTTGTGCGACTGCCTTCCGCTGTTACAAGCTTCATCTTACCCCATTCGGAATCCCAACCTATGCACGATGATTTACCGCCCCAAAAGTATGTTACCTTACCAACGAGTGAGCACGCTTTCTTCACAATAAGCTTTCGTTCTTCGGATAAATCTTCGGGCAACCTTTACCGCGCGCTTTGCGAGGCGTTAGTCGCAGTTCATCATTCACCCCATCAAAACCCATCAAGATTATCAAGCATCATAGCAATGTTTTCATCCAGGCTGCCGGCATCAATACCTTCAGATATGCTCTGTGTATTGGCGGCAGCCTTTGTATTTGCAATCATTTCACCAACCAGTTCACGTACCATCTTCTCAATTTTCTCTCTGCTGTAATCAGGTGTGGGAGCAGAAATCTTTATCTGTATTTTCCCATACGAGTTTTCAAGCTCTGGATGATTGTCAATATACTCATTCAGTACATCAACAATCAGACTGCTCTTGCGATTTCCGAGCCGTTCCAGAAACTCGCCGACACGTCTCTCCTTCTCACCACAGCCAAAGCCGAGCGAAAATCGGTACTTACCGTCTTTGAACATCAGAAAACCTCCTTTTATGAGGTCGATTTGGAAAGCTTCATCCGACCGAGCATATCATACCCTATGGTATTCGCATTCGTCGAAGTAATAAATTCCGCCTTTGCCACTAACGGGGAATTTTCAATAAACGGACGGAGCAGAATACTTCCACCTCCGACAAATATTGCCGGGTTTGAACGCAAATCCACCTGCAGTTCACGGAGCTGATCCAGAATGCCCTTTGCATGGATTTTCGTTTCTGCCACTATTGCATCCTTGACCTCTTGCGGCAGGATAGTTTCTTTACCACTGAGAACAGCACTGACGTGCTCGTCGTCAATATTCATGTTATGCAGTATATTAACCTTGCGGGCAATCTCATTGTTCATCGTTATAATCCCCGACTCCAGACTTCGGCAGAACTGCATATCCGGCTTACCGTTACGAAGGAGAAGCACATCAGTTGTGTATCCGCCTATATCTACAACGAACATTCGCATGGTATTTACAACAAGGTTGCTCCTGGGAACAACAGCCGCATAAGCCTGCGGAAACACCATTACTCTGTTTATAACGATACAATATGCCCTGTCGTTATAAACAAAGCGAACTTCGCTTTCTCTCTTGAAATAGTTTGCAAAACGCTCTTTTAACACACCGTAATGCTCAGGCGGAAGTCCGACTGCAAGGTCAATACTCTCTACAGGCATATATCTGCCTGCGGATTCAAGCTCCTTTGCAATAGCAAACAGCGTCAGAACAAAAAATCGTTCGTCCTCGGTTTTATCCATCATGTATGTAATCCGTTTACTGCTGAGTGTCCAGTAATTTCCACCGTACTCAAGTATCTCATCTGAGATCGGCGGTCTCACTGTGTGTTCGGACAGCCCCGAAACGAACGAGTGGTGCATGGTCTTTATAGCTGAATTACCATGGTCAATTGAAATTAACATTTTATATACCTCCAAATTTTATTAATCTATATAAATTACACGCCTTAAAATGCGCATTTACAACAGAATACGTTTTCTGACAATTAAATACTCACAAAAATGAGGTACAGCGCTTTGTGTAGCTGTACCTCATAAATTATTACTGTGATTTTCTGCATTTGAGCATATATTCCCAAATAAAATCATCGAGTCCTTTATAATAGGGGATCCATACATAGGTCCCAAACCTGAAGTTCATATCATCAAGAAGCTTAAGCAGTTGATTGTACGCTTTTTGAACATGCTCGTTCGTGGATAAATCCATATCGAAGGCGGTCATTATTTCGCATAATCCTTCTTTGCGTAATTCCTTCAACGTCTTCTCAAGCTGAGTTAAAGTATTTACGCCCGGAACCGCGATTACCGTGAGTCCTGTAAGTGAATGAATCACATCTGCCTTCATCGGTCCCTCAGTAAGCACTGCCATTGGTCTTACGGGACCGGCGATATGCGTCCACGCCTCAGCCCGGCATCCGTCCTTTTTATCAGCACCGGAAACCCACCTGAATTTTCGTTTCTGAACATTATCACGGCGTATTTGAAGTCCCTGTATTCTGCCTCGTACATCTCTTACCGGAATAAGGATCCCTCTTTGCTCCTGAACAAAAGACCATTCTCCGCTGTCTGTTCTGAAGAACCCGGGAACACCGGCAAGATAATATCCTTCAGTCTGAAGCTGTCTGGCGATGACTGACATACCGACAACCGGCGTTGTTCTGTAGCCGAGCCTTGATATATCATCATCGGTTAATCCTCGCTCAAGAAGATTTTGTCTGTGGTCTTGAGCAAGCGATAGCTTGGAAAGGAGCGCGGAATATGTAGCGTGGCGTGTTTCGATGTCCGTAACAGGGCATTCAACAGCAGGAGTGCATGTAACATTTTTTCTGCTCCTGTTGAGCTTTTCAGGAGCACCGAGGCTATTTAGAAGTGTTTTATGCACTTTATCTCTCGGCACTCCCGTGAATAACGCGTAAAAATCAAAGATACCGCCGAAAACACCGCATTTAGGACATCGGAATACATCCTTTCTTAAGTTGATATTCAGATGCTTTTCGCGTGGGGAATCATCACAGCATGGACATTGTATGTAGTATGAACTACGTCCTTGCGGTGGAGGTGGTAAGTTAAGCAACGATATTACATCCGTTATGTGGAACCGCTCCATACAGTCTCCTTTCCGGGGACAGCTTAATGCCATCCCCTGATTTCCCGAAAAATTTACGCATCAGCTTGTGTTTGCTCCATGGCATATTCACATATAAGCTGTGCAGCTTCTCTGATTTTTTCATCACCGCTGAATTTTGTAGCCGTCCACACAACAGCATTCTGGTCTTCGCGAAGAACCTCTCCAAGCGGTCTGCCGTTAAATTTGGCAATTGGGCAAGGAACCTTCATAGCTTCCCGAACCCGTTCCTCAAGCGTCAGTTCTTTGGTCGGTTCAGCGTTGTATGTCGGCGCAACAGTATATTCTGCATCCGGACTTTTCTCTGAACCTGAAGACGTTATATCCGGTTTTACACCTGCATCCGATGTTTCCGTTGAGCCTGTAAATTCATCATCCATAGTTTCAACAACATCTTCGCCTGCAACATCAAACTGTACTCCGAATCCGGCATTGCGAAGCGCAATCCCTACGGCTGCCGTCTGCGCCCATTCGCGAGGTGAAACAGAGGGTTTATCCGGGCACGCGCCCCTGAAAGCCGAGGCTTCAGCAAGGAACTCATCCGGACCGTCTTTGTAGTTCGGATATACCCTTGCCTGTGCGACAAAGCCGTCTTTAACGGCAGTTGCCTGAACCGCAATCTTTCCTTGCAGATGCTTCATACGAAACATTGCAATCCTGATCACAACCGGCAAGCGTTTTCTTACCTCTCCTGTTTTCAGGTCGGTATAATCTATCGCAAACGGTGCGGGATCAAAGCCCTCAATTTTATTGATGTCTTCTATATATGGCATCATAGCCGCTTTCTCATTCGAGTTTTTCTGACTCATACCTGATCCTCCTATAGAGTTATTGTTATGTAGGTGTCTCTGTACTGCAACCACATAGGTAAAATTGCATTGATATATTCAGAGAGCCTCCGTTTGTATTGATCCTGCGTTTCAGCCACAAAGCTCGAAAACTGTCTTTGGTTGGTGAGAATTATCTCTTCCAAGACTCTATGTGCTGTTTCGCGCTTTGTTTTACCTTTTTCATCGGTTGACAGTCCGAACTTATGGTCTGTGAGCAGATAACGCACACAAACATCAACAAGCCTGTAATGCTGCACAAGAACCTTTGCATCAGTTGTTGCCGGAGCCGTCTTACAAAAGGACTGGAATGTTTCCAGTACACTGATGCGATAATTGAGCTCCTGCATAACAAGCAGTTCGTCAAGCGGAAGGCTGCTTGCAGCAATCTGCTCGTTTATGTCGGACTGCCTTTTCTTGAATTTAGCCAATATAGTAGCCATTTGTATTCTCCTTTCAAGAGTTAAGATTAGAGTAATCACACAACCGCTTCGCAAGGCGCGTGCCTCGCTTATCGGTATCTGTTCTTTTAATTGCAGTGCATAGCGCACGTCTTTGACCTACAAATATGACATGCTCTTTACCACGCGTTACCGCAGTATAAACAAGCGGTCGTGTGAGCATCACATAATGCGCATTCTGCAGGTTAATGATAACTGACTTATACTCAGCGCCTTGAGCCTTGTGGATGGTGGATGCATAACCGAGATCGATAAGATCGAGGTCTGCGGGATCATATTCCTTGACTCTGCCGTCACCAAAATCAATAAACGCCGTTTTTTCTCCGGCTTCTTCTTCGATTTTGATAATATAACCTATATCACCATTACTGACATCGTCCCGATTCTTTATCTGCATGACCTTGTCCCCACAGCGAAATATGCGGATTCCGCGAGTAATCTCAAGTTTCTGAGGTGAGCTCGGATTAATAATATCGCGTATTCTTTCGTTCAGAGCATTTGCACCGGTATCGGTCTTCTGCCGAAATGGTGTAAGCAGTGCAACATTATCCACTCCGTATCTTTCGACTTCCTCAGCATAAATTCGTGCAATAATCTCTGCCGAAGCCGAAATATCGCTCGAATCTATAAACTGAAAATCATCACCGTATTCAAGCCCCACATTGTTCTGCTTGATAAGCTTTGCGTTTGTAGCAATGCGGCTG
This sequence comes from Clostridia bacterium, assembly GCA_045536915.1. GTDB lineage: Bacteria > Bacillota > Clostridia > UMGS1810 > UMGS1810 > RGIG1828. The sequence goes on along the minus strand of JAZSOL010000043.1, from coordinate 5,037 downwards.
CCGGATGCTTGCCTGAACACCCTTTCAAGCTTTACGGTAGGAATCCTGCCACAGCATATCATTTCGTTCAGAACAGCGCCCGGACCAACTGAAGGCAACTGGTCGGCATCTCCGACAAAAATTACTTGTGTGCCTGTTTTTAAGGCAGAAAACAGCTTTCCGGACAAATATACATCGAGCATTGAAGTCTCATCGATGAGAACAAGGTTTGCATCAATGTTTTCCGGACTTCCGTATTCGCCGTCTTCACCTGCCGCCAGACAAAGTGCTTTATGAATGGTAGATGCTGCATATCCCGTAGATTCTTCCATGCGCCGTGCCGCACGTCCCGTAGGCGCACAGCAACAGATGATATTCCGCGGGTTTCTGTGGCTGTAAATATCGAGTATGGCACGCTGTATCATAGTCTTCCCCGTACCGGGACCTCCGGTAATGATGGAGATCCCGTTAGTGAGCGCGGTCTTAACTGCCTCACGTTGCTCGGGTGCAAACTTTATTTTCAGCAACCGTTCCTCGTTATCCAGCTCGACATCAAGATTGTCATACTGATAATTCCGACACAATGAAATCTGACGCTCAAGATATATCGCGAGTGCTTTTTCTGCAATATACGTCCTGCCGCTGTAAAGGCAGTCGTCATATACACAAATTCTTTGGTTTCGTATAAGTTCGTTTGCATGCCTTCCGACTATTCCGGCGGTAAGTTCGGGCGTATCAAGTGTTTTCATACACTCACCGATGAAATTATCCTTCTCTATGCACAGATGTCCGCTTTCCTCTGCGTTTGTCAGCGTATAGAGTATCCCTTCAGAGATCCTTTCCGGAGAGAGCATATCAAATCCCATACTCATTGCAATCTTATCCGCGGTCTTGAATCCTACACCTGCAAGCTCACAAAGTCTGTACGGATGTTCCTTCACAATCTTTATGGCATCGTTACCGTATTCCTTATAGAGCTTTAATGCGCGGTTCGGCGTAATCCCGTATGGAGTAAGAAAGGCAATGACGTTTCTCGCTGCGCGGTTAGCAAGATATGAATCATAAATCTTTTCGAGCTTAGCTTCGCTTATTCCCGGAATAACTATGAGTTTTTCAGGCTCCGAATCCAGTACATTCAACGCGTCCAGCCCAAAAACCGAATATATCTTTTCTGCAAGCTTTGGACCTATGCCTTTAATCTGTCCCGATGAGAGGTATGCAATAACACCTTCCTTTGTCGGAGGAATAACTTCCTCAAATGTTTCCACCTCAAACTGAAGACCATGTCTTGAGTTCTTATTCCACTGACCTTTCAGCTCATAGCGAAACAAATCCGAAGTGGGCAACGAATACCCCACAGCCTTGATTGTTTTAAGAGCCTCACCGGTACTGTCGAGAATCCTTTCACAAGGCGTGTAGAGTGCTACCATGTAGCTGCCGGGGGATATGCTCTCAAGCCTTTGCGGATAAACCAACCTGCTAAACCGACATAACATATCATCGCTCCTTTCTTATAACCGCAAGAGCAAACAAGTTATATGTCCGGGAAAAGAAAAACTCCCGGCGACGAACCATATCGAAAAACTTATCAATTATCTCTGAAACAAGACTGCGTCCTGTTGTTTTGAGATTACAAGCATACGATTGTGATCCGTTCCGGGAGTTCGCTTTATTATCGCGAAAATCCGTCATTTTTTGTTGTGAGCGCAGCCTAAGCTTTTCAAGAAATCTGACCACAACTCATCACCACCTTTGTAATAAATGGGGTTCAATGACGCTAACAGAGGATGATCCCTATTAAGTGTGACAAGAGTTTTGTTCCCTCCGTTTTTGGTAACGATTTTCTTCACTTCCGTAAACATATCGTCGTCGAAAGTAACTATTTCCATACGGAGTGCGGCAGCCCTTGCGATTTCGTTTCTCATACCCGCACTGATACGCATACCACATACAAGAAGTATTTCACTCTGTTCAAGAAGCTTTATACCGAACTCAAGCGCGAGTGCTCGTTCTGCAGGTGTTTTTTCACTGATCAGCAGAGGTAAATACGCATGAGGTGCTCTTGATACAACATTGAGCCTTGCGTCTGCATAGAGCATATACGCTCTTGCACAGTGCATATTCTCCAGAATTACATCTTTGGATTCCGCACCGAGCGGAGAGCAAATATATGCTTTTTGACAACAACGGTTGTAATCAAGCATCTGTGTGTCAAGAAATCGTTCCCATTCGCAGTTTAAAATATTGTTATTATTCATAATGGTTCCTTTCTGCCTATAAAGGCTGGACAGACAATTTAAGTTTTCTGCTTTCAGATGTTGTTACCAGCTCGTTATGGATAGCCGGATACTTTTTCTTAAGCAGCGTTGTGTCTGTTCGTGTTGATGTTTTAGTTGCGAAATCAATAAGAATTCTATCTGTGGTTGTTTCCATAACCCCATGCTCGTGTTTCTTCATCAACTCCGCGATTCGCACTGAATGTGCCTCTATCTCCTTTTCATATTTTTTGATATCGCTCTTGCAAAGCGCTATTTCATCCTGCAAGGTAAGGATTCGACGTGCATGTCTCTCGAACTTCGCAGGTAAATTTATTGTCGGGAGACTGGGGTCACCGGCTCCGTAAATTCTTGCAAGAGATTCAAGAGCGAGCTTAGGCGCAATACTGTCCATCGTAGGCGGCTTATCATGCTCAAGACTCCATATCCATTCGTCAAGACGTTCAAATATCATATCCTCCTTGGCTTTGTCCCGGGTAAGCCCCGGCATAGCCATATCGTTATCGGGGTTATTTCCCCATAACGCTGAGAAGTCTCCGAAACTCAAGTCGAGAACTGCAAGATAGTATCTGAGCTGAAATTCATAGTACAACGGATATTTCCCGTCCGCCCATTCCGAAGCATTGTGATATGTACAGCTTTTGCATTCCAGTACACCTGGTTCGCCGTCGTTCGCACGAATAATTCGGCGATCAATGTCTGCCAATGCATATTTATGGTCTGCGTGCTGATACATATTAGTATCCTCAATCACAGTATTTCCTGTCTTCAACGCATAAAAATGTGCTGCAATCGGTTCAAGGAAATGTCCCATCTCCAGCTGATTTGCGTTCGCCTTCACAGAAGGCTTTGCTCTTCCTTTTTTGATCATCCAAAGCTCTAAGGGTGTTGTCCACGGTGATACACCAAAAATCGCTGCAACATCGCTGCCGCCGACCGTATAAGGTATATCACCCTTTGGTCCGTGCATTCGGCAGGCCAGCCAAGTCGGTCTGTCCATCCCGGCAGTGTCACACAGGATAATCGGTGCTGCCATCAGTAGTTCACCGCCTTTGCAAGGTCATACTGATCCCAATCAAAAGACAGGGTTCTGGCAAGGTTCTCTTCAACAAACAAGAGCTTACTCTCCGGAGTATTCTCTGTTTTCAGAAGAAACATAATTTCCTGCATCGCCATAAACACGTCATGAGCCGTTGCAGGTCCGCCACCGTATGACATCTCAAACATCCGGATTGCTCCGAGTGCAGCTTTCTTCGGCATACTGAGTTTTTTGCAAATCCTTGTCATTGCATTGACCGGATATGACAGTGTAATCTCCGTAAGCTTCTGAAGCTTTGCAACAGAATCCCCGAACTGAGCAAAGAGCTGGTCGAGTGCATTTGTAAAATTCTCGACCTTGGACTGATGTCTGTGATCCACCGCAATACAGCTCCCTATATGGATAGGATACTGACCGCCCATAAGCAGAGCCGATACCTTTGCGGAAGCAACCCCCGTGTCCGACGTTATAAACCTGATACCCGGCACGAGGTTCTTTGCAAGGTATGATTTACCTATTGCGGTCAAATGCTTTGCATAATCGCCGACAAGGTCATCCTTTTGATTCGGCATCGTCCAAGATGCACTGGTAATCGAATGATCCGAGTAACCGTATTCAAACTCGTTTCCCGGAAAGCGTGCATCCAGCTTATCCTGAAGAGTGCCCAAAAGCTCATCAATCGGCAGAACGGAATAATCCACTTCATCACCTGAGTGAACGGCGGATACCTTCTGATCCCTTATGAGCACAAGCGCATCCGAGGGATAGAGCTTCAGACATTCGTTCAGAACATCCGATAACACTTTTCGGCTGAGTTTGGGGAGAACGGTGCCTCCGATTTTCGCTCTGTCGAGCAGGCTTTTGTAGGCCGTGGTACGGATGGGGTATGCTTTACCATCAATATCCATAGCCAGGCCGAGGTTTTTCGCTGTGTCGTGCACAGCTTCACTTGTGATTCCCGAAGCAAACGGGATGGGGCGTGAGTACATAGTCGAAGGATCGTCAAGTGCTTCAATCTGCAGCTCGTTTACCTTGCAGCGAACCCACCTGCTTTCTTTCGCCTGTTCCTCATGGTAGTTCCTCATTGTGGGATAGGAACTGAACGTGGTGTAAAAACCGTCTTGACATTGTAGCATAGAAATGCTCCTTTCTTTGAGGCTTTCGCCTTTGATAATATATAACAAAAGCCAACATAACCCGGAGGTGATGTCGGCTTGTGTCCAAAATATTGGGCGAGAAAACAAAAAAGTGCCATCTGCGCATGGCGCAAACGACACTTCGTAAACTCTGATAACTGTGATTTCTCTATGGAAACCTTGAAACTTATATATTCATTATATCAGAAAACCTCATTATAGTCAATTCATTTGCAGAAGAAATAGGGCAATGTACGCTTATTCCACTAAAGCAAAAGAGGTGCTACCGAAATAACACCCCTCTCAACTAAACTATGCTGTACTCCTGTTAAGCTTCCACATACCGCGACCGGCATGAAGGAAATGGGCAGGATTGCACTGCAAGGTTTGGCGAATTTTTTCTCTCCACCACTTATTTGTTCTTGTCTTTTTATGATCTGCAAGCTGCTCGTAAAGATATGCAAGTGAAACTTCAGAGTCGCTTTTCTCCAAGATAGAGGCGATAACATCCTTCCACGATGCTTCTTTGATATCACGCATATCGGTTACATACTGTTTAGCAGTGATAACCGGGATAATGAGCGATTCGTCCTTGCGAACAATCATC
>JAZSOL010000309.1:0-8634 GCA_045536915.1 Clostridia bacterium | reverse complement strand
GACGTCCCGAACTCCCGATGAAACGGGACGTCGAGGACGCCGTCCCCTACGAAACATCCACGTTGATTTCATTATCAAACACCCCGATAAATCAAAATTTATCCACATTGTAATTTCATTTTTAGATTCACTCCAAATCGTGTATCTGTGAGATTTTTAGCGACTTTATTTTTGGAAAATGAGGAAACTCAAACAGAATCAGTCTTGAAATAAGCAGCATCATATGATATAATAATCAGAAATAATACGGAGGTGTTGTAATGAATGAAAAAAAATCGAATTCATCCGGTAATCTGAGGTCATTTGTTAAGTATTACAAACCATACACACTGATAATGGTTCTTGATCTTATATGTGCAGGATTATCCACTGTGTGTGAGCTGGTTTTACCCATGATTATTCGTCATATAACAAATATTGCAGGAAGTTCAAACGGCTCGCTGCTTTTGGAAACCGTTCTGAAGCTTGGATTTATATATCTGTTTTTACGACTTGTTGACACATTTGCCAACTACTATATGGCAAACGCCGGTCACGTTATGGGTGCAAAAATAGAAACGGATATGAGAACTGATATGTTCTCTCATCTTATGAAGCTCTCATACAACTACTATGACAACACAAAGGTTGGTCAGCTTATGTCGAGAATATCAAACGATTTGTTTGATATCACAGAGTTTTCTCACCACTGTCCGGAAGAGTTTTTCATATGCGGAATTAAAATTGTTGGTTCGTTTATAATTCTCAGCGGAATAAACGTTTATCTCACGCTTATTATATTTGCACTTCTTCCCCTGATGCTTCTGGCAATTGTGTTTTTCAGAAAAGGTATGAAAAACGCCTTTAAAAAGCAAAGAGAAGAAATTGGAGAGCTGAATTCTCAGGTTGAGGACTGCCTTCTTGGCATTCGCGTGGTAAAAAGCTTTGCAAACGAAGAAAAAGAAAAAGAACGATTTTCCGAAGGAAACAGCCGTTTTTTTGAAAGCAAAAAAACAGCCTACAAATATATGGCAAGATTTCAGGCATGCACAAGATTTTTTGACGGTGTTATGTATGTTGCAATTATTTTTACAGGTTCTTTATTTATGCTGAAAGGCAAAATAAATGCCGCAGACCTCATTGCATATATTTTATATATTCAGACATTAATCACATCTATCAGAAGACTCGTTGAATTTACAGAGCAATTCCAGAGAGGCATGACGGGAATTGAAAGATTCAACGAAATAATGAATGCTGATCCTGATATTGTTGATTCTGAAAACGCAGTTGAACTCAATAACGTGCACGGTGATATTTCATTTAAAAATATCAGCTTTTCCTATTCGGATAATTCAGATGAGGTTTTATCAAACATAAACATTGATATTCAAAAAGGCCAGAACATTGCAATTGTGGGTCCTTCCGGAAGCGGAAAAACAACTCTTTGCAATCTTGTGCCGAGATTTTACGACATAAACTCGGGAGACATCACAATCGACGGAATTTCCGTGAGGGACATAACCTTAAAATCGCTCAGAGACAACATAGGAGTTGTGCAGCAGGATGTGTATCTTTTCAGCGGCACGGTGAAAGAAAATATAATATACGGATGTCCGGATGCATCAGACGAGGAAATCACTCAAGCGGCTAAAAATGCCGGTGCCCATGATTTTATAATGTCACTTCCCGACGGCTACGATACATACGTTGGCGAAAGAGGATTAAAGCTTTCGGGCGGTCAGAAGCAAAGAATCAGCATAGCAAGGCTGTTTCTTAAAAATCCTCCAATACTCATTCTTGATGAAGCAACAAGCGCTCTCGACAACGAAAGCGAGCTTATTGTTCACAAATCCCTTGAAAGGCTTGCAAAAAACCGTACAACATTCACCATTGCCCACAGGCTCACAACCGTGAGAAATGCCACACGGATAATCGTGCTGACAGAAAACGGAATAAGCGAAAGCGGAACTCACAGTGAGCTTATGGCAAAAGGCGGAGATTATTCTAAGCTCTATGGATTATACACATCACTTTAAAATCGAAAGAAGGATCAGAAAATGAACATCGTACTTTTAACCGCTCTCGGAGTTGGCGGAGCAACAGTAATAGGTTCTGTTATCGGATTTATTTTCAGAAATTTATCGCACAGATTTTCCGACATAGTTCTCTCGTTTGCCGCAGGAATTATGCTTGCTGCGGCTGTTTTGGGGCTTATCATTCCCTCTCTGGAATACGGCGGAAAATATGCTCTCATATACACAGTAAGCGGTATTTTTGCCGGTGCGGTTTGTTTGAATTTTATAGACAAACTCGTACCTCATCTTCACAAGCTTGTTGGTGCGGATACCGAAAAACACAACAATGCAAATTTGAGCAAGGTTCTGCTTTTTGTGACGGCTATTGCGATTCACAATCTGCCCGAGGGTATTGCGGCAGGTGTTGGTTTCGGTTCGGGAAACTCATCTCAGGCTCTTCTTATTGCCGGCGGTATTGCTCTTCAGAATATTCCCGAAGGAATGGTTATTATAGCACCAATGCTTGCGGCAGGTGTTTCACCAAAGAAAACATTTGTGTGTGCAATAATTACCGGTCTTGTTGAAGTTATCGGAACACTGACGGGATTTTTTGCGGTGAGTGTATCGCAGGCTATTCTCCCCTTTGCGCTTGCATTTGCCGGAGGAACCATGCTCTATGTTATAAGTGATGAAATGATTCCCGAAACCCACGCACACGGAAGCGAACGCGGTGCAACCTATGCCTTGCTTGTGGGATTTTGTGTTATGCTTATAAGTGATGTTTTATTGGGGTAAAAGTATATTTTTAATAACTTTTGCGTCAGCAAAAATTTTAAATTTTTATTAAACCCATTTAAAAACGGGGTTGCAACAAATTATTTTGCTGCAACCCCGTTGGTTTTTATTCTGCTTTAAATCTCATCACATAATCATACAAAATATCAACAGTGGCATCAACTCCAAGCTGATAGCTGTTGATACATATATCGTAACCACGCGAATCGCCCCACTTTACATCGGAATATGTATTGTGATATTGCTTACGTTTTTTATCGTGGCGTTTCATTTTGGCAATTGCCTGCTCTCTGTTCATTTCAAAAATTTCCATAAGATGCTGAATCTTTCCTTCTTCATGAGCAAGAATAAAGATTTTGATTGCATTCGGATTATTTCTGAATATCTGGTCAGAGCATCTTCCGAGAATAACAAACGACTCACCATTATTGGCTTTTTCCGTAAAAAATTCAGCAACCCTGTCCTGAACATGAGCCTCTATGGAGTTGGTGTGAGAACGAACCTTTCTGGAAGTGAAAACATTAATCGGTTTTTCGTCATATTTGAGCAAAACTTCTCTGCTATAGCCTATTTCATCGTGATGATTCTCAAGGAATCTTCTGTCGTAGCATTTGATACCAAGCTTTTCTGCCAATTTCTCGGCGATGGTATGCCCTGCACTTCCGTATTCTCTTCCTATTGTAATAATAACCTGATTTTTCACCGGTATACCTCCCGAATTAAGCTTTCATTTAACTATTATAACACACTTTTTAGTTTCAAACAAGATTATATCTGAAAATAATAAAAATTGTTGAAATCGCGAGCACAATAACTGTTGCCGGAACACAATACCTGCAATATTTCCCCCAGCCTATGGGATGGCCTGATTTTGATGATACCGAAATCCCAACAACATTTGCAGATGCACCAATAGGAGTTGCATTTCCTCCTATATCCGTACCTATTGCAAGCGACCACGCAAGAATATCGAGCGGCATTCCAACACTTGCCATATTCTTAATAACCGGAACCATTGTTGCGGCAAAAGGAATATTATCAACAAACGCACTTGCAACAGCAGAAAACCATATGAGGATAATCACAACAGCAACAATGTTTCCGCCGCTTACATCCTGAATAAATTCAGCTATTATTTCAAGAACTCCTGTTTGTTCAAGACCACTTACACTCACAAACAGACCTATAAAGAACAGAAGTGTTCTATAGTCAAGATGAGCAAAAATATATTTCACATCCCCAAAGCCTGTTGTGGCAAGAGTTGATATCACGGTGAGAACAGCAGCAATACATCCGATTGTTGCTACAGTAAGGTGCGTCTGACCGTGTGTTACCAAAAGAATTACAGATACAGCAAATATTACTATTGACATAACAAATGCCGCTTTATTATTTATTGCTTCCGATGGTTTGGGAATAACGATATCACTGCCGCGGCTAAGTTCACTGTTTTTGAGTTCTTTTCTGAACGCAAAATAGAAATACAACAGCACAAATGCAAAGCAAACAAGCACAATCACACCTGTATTGAGCAGAAAATCAAAAAAGTTATAGTGAAGCGAAGTTCCGATTATAATATTCGGCGGATCTCCGCACATTGTTGCACTTCCGCCAAGATTTGCACAGAAAATTTCTGCTATAATCATAGGCACGGGGTTAAATTTCAGAATCTTTGCAAGCTCTGCCGTAACTGCCGCCAAAAAAAGTACAACAGTTATGGAATCAATAAACATTGCCAGAATCGCCGACATAACCATAAAGCATATAAGAATAGGCACTGTTTGGTAATTTACAGCTTTTGCAATCTGCAAACACAACCACCTGAAAAATCCCGACTTGCCCATTCCTTCAACCATCACCATCATACCTAATATAAATACTATGGTAGACCAGTTGATTCCGGACGCTTCCTCCGACTCCCCTATCCAGAAAGTGGAATTAAATATACTATGAATATTAAGCGTTGCAACAATTGATTCCCAACTATGCATACAAGCACCGAAAACAAGAGCAAGAACCAACCCTCCGCTTATAAGAGTGACAATATGGCGTTCAACTATTTCAAGAACAACAAGGATGAACATTGCCACAAAAATTAAAACTGCAACTATCTGTGCACTCATGATGAAAACCTCCAAAAACTTTAAATAATGCAGACAAATATATTTTAAAACAATTTATATCATACATATCCCGCCTGCTTGACAATGAAAATCCACATAAACATTGTTATAAGACACAGCACAGTTCCAAACATAACCAGGAGACCGGCAAGGTCAGAATCAGCATTCATTTGCTGAGCCATAGTAAATGATGAAACTGCAGGCGGAGTGGCAAAAACGGCGAGAAGTATTGCAAGGTCATTTCCGGTAAAGCCAAATCCAAAAACCGCAAGCGGAATGAATATTGCCGGAATGATTATAAGCTTTGTGCATACTCCGATTGCAAGTCGCCACATATTTGCACCTATTGCGCCAAAATTTATTGAAGCACCGAGCATAATAAGAGCAAGCGGTGTTGTTATTTTGGCAATATCCGCTATTGATGTTTCTATAACAGCCGGAAACCGAATGCCCGAAAACAACACGATTAATCCGAGAGCAGAAGAAACAATCAGCGGATTTGTTATTATTCCTTTAAATATTTTTTTGAAATCAGGCTTACCACCGCCGAACACTTCAAGAGTTACAACTGCAAAGAAGTTAAAAAGCGGAACAACAATTGCAATCAGAACAGATGCCGAACCCGTTACACCCGAACCGCAAAGAGCTTCTGTTACCGGCACACCGAATATAACAAAATTCGACCTGAACATAGCCTGAATAATAACACCTCTTTTAAGATTATCCTTTTCAAAAAGAGGTACCAAAGCATACAAAACTGCAATAACCGCCAATACACCAACAACTGAAAAAACAATCAGTTTTTTATTGAACACATCGGATATATTGCTCTCATACACGTTTTTAAAAATCATCATTGGTAAAAGTAGTTTGAAAACCACAGCATTCATTTTCTTTGTGCATGGTTCATCAATCAGATTTATATGTGTGATAAAATATCCGACAGCCATTAAAAGGAATATAGGAAACACAACATTAAATGATACCATAAAGTTATTCATTTTAATCACCGCATTACATAATATTCCTTTCTATTCATTTTGTCAAGACAACAAGCATACTTTTGTTACTTTTTTCATTTTTGATGCAGATTAACACATCGAATTTCAGCATAATAAAAGACGGATACACATTATCTGTATATATCCGTCTCATTAAGCGTCAGGCTTGTCTTATAAATTTAAATTTATGCTGTGTATGATTGCATCTTTGCCAACAGCGATTCCAAGGTCTTTTTGCTGAGTTTTTGAAGAATCAGCATCAAGAAGCGTTTCATAAACACGGAAAGAATCCGAATCAGATTTAATTGCTGTAAAATAACGTATGCTGCCGTCGCCAAGAGCTACAATGCCAATGTATGAAGCTTCAGTTGACTCAGGTCTCATATATTCCGTGAGGAGCATAACCGCACCGGATTCCATATCAACATATTCCGCTGATTTAACAACATCTGAAATTCCTAAGCCTGCCTGATTTGCAATCGAAATATATGCCTCAGTGGCTTTTTTAACAGCATCTATCGGAGCGGATGCGCTAACTTCGAAATCATATGTATCTGTCGACTTTTTCTGAATGTCACGAATTTCATTTACAACGTTTTCTATCCACGCATTGCCAACAAAATCAAAAACAGATGTGTCTTTTTTAAGAATTTTGGCAGAAAGCGCGGTGTTTCCTATTGACGAAGCAGGAAGAACTTCATTTTCAAAGGCTTTTATTCTTTTCGATGCATTTGATGCAAGTTTCTTTTTATCGTTTTTAGAAAGTTCGGAATACAAATATGAGCCTTTGTTGTTCCCTTTAGTTGTTATAATAACCTGACTCGTTTCATCAATCCATTCAACATTTGCTTCCATACCCTCTGAAACCGCTCTAACGGGAACGAGAGTTCTGCCGCTGACAAGCTTAGCCGGAACATCGAGAGTTATAACATTTCCGTTTTTTATAAGTTCTGGTTTGTTGATAGTTATGGAAATTGTTATATCGCCTTTTACAGCTGTTGCAGTCTGAGTGGTGTCTTCCCAGCCGACTTCGGCACCAAGAGCTTCAAAAATGAATCTCATGGGAACAAGAGTTCTTCCGTTATCCAGAATGGGATTTACATCAAAATTAATTTTATTGCCGTCAACAGAAACGGTAATAAGTCTGCCTTCATCCTCCGCAATCGCCACACATCCGATTGACAGAATAAATACAAGGCATAATGATAATATTCTCTTCGCTATTTTCACTATAAATACCTCCGTATTGTTTTTTATTTATTATAGCACATATATTTGATTATTGCAACAATTTATTTTCTTTATTTCACACATTTCTCGGAAGAGAGCTTATCATATCACCGAGAAAATCATCATAAGATACGAAGTCAAATTCATATTCACCGTTTTCATAGAAAATATGAGTAACCGACGCATTAGACACCCACGCAATATCTTTCATTTTTTCAAGGGGCATCGAATAGCTTTTGCACATAAAAGCACGTATAGCCGCACCGTGGGACACTATTGCAACTGTTTTGCCGTTATTTTCCGTGCAGATTTCTCCAATCCGTTTGCATACTCTCTTTTGAACGTCTGCCATACTTTCTCCGCACGGACATTTTGCAAGACCCACGTTATTACGCCACACGTTGCCATATTCTTCGGGATACATAATTTCAAGGTCGTCAAATTTCATATTTTCCCATTTTCCGGCATAAATTTCTCTTATTTCATCATCTTTTATTATACCGAGTCCGCGCTCTTTGGCAAACGGAGATATTGTTTCAACAGCTCTTATAAGAGAGCTTGAATATATTTTATCTATTTTAAGTGTTTTTAGATATCCGCTCAGCATCAAAGCCTGATTTTTCCCGAGATTACTAAGCCCGAGATTAGTGTGTCCGAGATACCGTCCGGTTTCGTTGCCAAGACTTTGAGCGTGGCGTATGAGATATATTTCTGTCATTTAATTCACCTTTCCTCTATTGCCTTTCCTGCTTCAAATGTTGAAAGACTTCCTTTGAAGGAATCTATCGCAACTACAATTTTTTCATTATTCCTCTCTTCGCTTTTTCAACAATATTCAACATATTCTCGCTGTGCTCGTGTTATATTAGAAACAAAATTTTTAAGGCTTCCCCTTGAGGGGAAGCTGTCACGAAGTGACTGATGAGGTGTAGCTTGCATAGCAAGCGTTTAGTTTTTCATCGCTTTTGTTCCACCTCATCCACCGCAAGCGGTCCCCCCTGTCTCGTCTGTCGACTCGGTCGGCGATAAACGGTTGCCACCGGCAACCATCGCCCCTCAAGGGGAAGGCTTTCACATTTCGACATAATTCGACACAGATATGCTCATGTGATATAAGGGACAAAAAAATATAACCTTACTCATCAAGCATGAGTCTTCCTTCTTTTGCTTTTTTCTTAAGCCTCTGCATCTGTTCTTTTTCAATTTGGGCAATACTTTTTTCGGGAGTTGGTAAATCTTCAGGCATTGTACCGCCAATTTCCTCAATAGATTTTCTAACTTCTCTGCCAACTGTATTGTGGACTTTTGTAGCAATTTCTGCACTGTCAACTTTATCTTTTCTTAATTTTTCTTCAGTTTGTGAAATTCTGAAAAGATTAGCAATAAGTTCTGTGCTACCCATATAATCAAGAATTTTCTGACCAACCGCAAGCCCTTTTCTTTGATGGATATCTTCAACATCAAGCCCTCCATAAAGTCCCATGTAAC
>JAZSOL010000173.1:0-24804 GCA_045536915.1 Clostridia bacterium | reverse complement strand
CTATAGACAAATCTCACCACTCGCAGTACTTTTGTACAGCTTCGGGTTATCACCCCAAGCAGGATAAATCCTTGCTTGGGGTTCGATTTATCAATTCTGAATCATTTTTTCCTATTCCCCAAAAAGTGACTGTAAAAAATCCGTAGATTTTTTACAGTCACTTTTTTTCGTTTTAATATACTTTAATTGATTCGGTTTCGGATAAAACTCCTGAATTTGCGTCTTTTTGGCAGACTTTGATTTCGGGATTGCCCTCACATTCAAACCCTGCCACATATAAGGTATGCTTATCGATATATACCGTTTCAAGTTCTTTATTATCAACAAAAATCTTGCTGAACTCGTTGAAATTATTGCCGTGAACATACATCACATCTGCAACAAAATTTACGTGTGATACCGATATGTTGCGAATGCCGAGTTTTAGCTCTGTTGGTTCATATAGGGGTTTATCTTCTTTTCTTTCCGTTGATGTTTCATACAGCATATGATACTGAAGAATTTCAAAATTTTCAAGATACTCTTCTTTTTCCGAAAAGCTATATTTCCGGTGGAGCTTGTGCACGGCTCCGCCCTCAAAATTAAGCCTGTCGAGTACATATGAATAGAGCTGATAGGATTCAAGGTCTTTAATTATGCAATCCGTTTCAAAATTTGACCACAGAAGATATTCTGTTTTATACACATCATCTACCGCCGTGTTGATATTGACCTCCGGTTCAATTCCCGGCAGGTGGTCTCCGAAAACAACAAGCACAGTGGGTTCTGAAATAACTTCAAGTTCAGAAACAAGAGTTCCGATAAAGGTGTCTACCTGCTTTAGTTCATTCACATAATATGCATACTGATTTCTCGTTTTTTCATCTTCGATGCCCGTTACTTTTATTTTCAAAGCTGATTCGTCGATTTTGTCGGGATACACGCCGTGAGTCTGAACACCTACGGCATATATAAAATCTTTTTCTTTTGTTGAAGATATCGCATCGGTAATTGCCGGCAAAAGAGACATATCCGTTGCCCATCCCATAGAGTTGTATTTGACATCATACATATATTCCAAAGATGTGAACGTGTTGAATCCGAGATTGGAATAGACTTTATCGCGGTTATAAAATTTAGCAGAATTATTATGAAGTGCGTGATTTTTATAACCGTTTGACGTCATGATGTGCGCTATGGATTCAATAACCTGTTTTTCAGCCACGGTCTGAAACGGAAACTCCCCTATTCCAAAATAATCGGTATTCATACCTGTGAGAATTTCAAACTCTGTGTTTGCTGTGCCGGCGCTGTAGGTGGGAACGTTAAGAAACCCATGCGAAAATTCTTTTTTCAGCCTGGTAAACACCGGCAAAGGATTTTCGCTTAATCCAACCGGTTCAACGGAATTAATATCGAAAAAAGATTCGAGTTGAACAAATATTACATTTGCTTCTGTTTTTTCATCGGCATCATAATCATTTATCTCACTCATAACATTTTCAATTTTAGTGTCGGAATATTCTTTAGGCTCATTCATCCCCATATCAACAAGACTGCTCGAAAAACAATATACAAAACCGTTTGTGCGATACTTGAATGTCAGTCCGGTTATTCTGTTGTCAACATATCCCGCTTGACGGCATACAAGAAGATACACAACGGTAAATACCACCGACAAAAGAAAGCAAACTGCACTTTTGCGGTATGCCACTTCCGAAGACGGAGATTTCCGGTATAACCATACAATCAGAACTATAGCCCCGGCAACTCCAATGCCAATAAGTATCATCTGCCATATTGCAAGATACACAGGGAGCACCGTAAACGTGCTTGGAAGCAAAAGAATATCCATAAAACTAAATGGCATAAGCCTGAATGAATACATTACGCAACTGACAATTGATATTATCACCCAGAATGCCGTAATAAAATATTTCCAGAATATTTTTTTGTGCGTGAGAAGTGAAATTGCAAGAGTGGAAAGCACTATGCTCACATTCAGTGCTGCAGCCGGAAATGAAAAAACCATAAACTGAGCGGCTTTAACTATTGAGCGCTGATTTAGAATTTCACTAAAAAAAACAATTGCAATCGCTAAAATTAAAAACTCTGCAAAACGGTGCTTCAACATCCATTGATGCACCGTTTGGAAAATATTATGAATTTGCATTTTTATATTAATCTTACCGGACATTTACATCGCTCCATTTACATTTGATGTAATTATATCACATTAAAATTATTTATACAATGGGCTTTATCCAACAAAATTCACTTAAAAGAAAGAGCGTTTACAATTCGTTTTTTACAATTGATAAATTCTTCGGTAAGTTCAAATCCGATTCTGCCGTCTCCGGGTTCATTAACGCATATTTCATCGGTAATACGTGCCGGATTTCCGGAAAGAATGCAGATGCGGTCGGAAAGAAGAATTGCTTCGTCTATATCGTGGGTTATAAGCAAAGTTGAAATCCCGAGACTTTTGGATATGTTAAGATACCATCGGTGAAGTTCGGATTTTGTTATGGTGTCAACTGCGGAAAAAGGCTCGTCAAGAAGTGCAACCTTTCCACCGCAAAGATAGGTCCTCAGAAGTGCCGCTCTTTGCCGCATTCCTCCGGAAAGTGCCTCGGGATATTTATTTTGAGTGCCCGAAAGTCCGAAAAACTCCATATGTTTTTTTGCCTCCGCGCGTGCTTCCTTTTTTGATATACCTCTGAGCACAAGCGGCAACGACACATTGTCGATAATCTTTTTATGTTCAAAGAGCAAATCTTTCTGAAGCATATAGCTTATATGACCCGGTTCTGAAGTGATGCATTCACCGTTGAGATACACATCTCCCGCATCAGGGGGCATTATGCCGGAAATAATATTAAAAAGTGTTGTTTTTCCGCTTCCGCTGACTCCCAGAAGAGAAACAGTTTCCCCCTCAGCAAGACAAACATTGATATCCTCAATTATTTTTTTTCCGTCAAAAGATTTGCTTATGTTTTCAACTTTTAGAATACTGTTATTCATTAAACCACCTGCGATATTATTTTAACAATTCATTTGTAAATCCGTAGTTTTCCGCAATTTTGCTATCTATCAGCTTATTGTCCCACAGCCAGTCAAAAAAACCGTTCCAGCGCTCAGCATCAATATATCCCCAGGAATCGCCGTCTGCAATGTATCTTTCCGATATCCACTTCTGACTTTTTATAACAAATTCCTCATTTCCTTTGAGAGAACCGGTTTCATCACCTTCAACAAGAAGCATTGCCGCTTCTTCGGGATTCTGAACGGCAAATTCATAGCCTTTCTTCGTTGCCTGAATAAA
Source organism: Clostridia bacterium (assembly GCA_045536915.1). Lineage (GTDB taxonomy): Bacteria > Bacillota > Clostridia > UMGS1810 > UMGS1810 > RGIG1828. Next base: position 21,500 of record JAZSOL010000173.1, on the reverse strand, counting down.
TGCTCTTGCGGTTTCGGGATTTTCTTTCAGGTAGCTATTGTTTGCAACAATAACCGGAGTATAGAAATCAAACACAGGATTTATGTCGGTAAAATTCCAATAGTCAAAATCAAGTTCGCTTTCCTCTGCATTTATCCCCGACCATCCGTAATATATCCACACAGCATCAGTTTGATTTTCTTTCAGCGCAAGCGCTTCATCGGTAATGTTGTTGGGAATAAGGTTAACTTTGTTAAAATCACCGCCATCAGATTCCATAACGCTTTTTATTATTGCCTGTTCTGTTGGCAGATTCCACGTTGAATATCTTTTGCCTTCAAGACCTTTCGGAGTGTGTATGCCCTCGCCCTTACGGCTTATAATACCTGAGGTATTATGATTTACAACAGCCGCAACAGCCGTCACATCAAGAGGCATATCCGATGCGAACACAGGTGCCAGATAATCCTGAAAATCTATTGCAAACTGAGCCTGACCGGATGCACACATGAGTGTGGCACCATCTTCGGGAGGCTGAACAATCTCAACGTCAAGTCCGGCTTCTTCATAATAGCCGTTTAAAAGCGCCGCATAAATTCCTGTATGATTAGTGTTTGGTGTCCAGTCAAGACACACGGTTATATTTTCTTTGCCATCATTTTTTCCGGCATTATCTGAACATGCCGAAAAAGACAAAACAACAAATATTATTAATAAAACAGATATAAATTTTTTCATTTGAAATACTCTCCTTTAAATCAAGTTATTCCGCCTTTGATTTTCCGGATGATTTGTAGCGAAGAACTGATTTTTCTATCATGGATACCACTAAAATCAGCAAAAGGCTTACAACACAGATTATGATAATTACTGCAAACATTTTATCGAACGCATAGGCTTTTTTTGCTCTCGTCATATACACTCCGAGCCCCTCAAATCCGCCCATCCATTCTGCAACGAGTGCACTCACAACGGCATATGATGCAGAAACCTTAAGTCCGGAAAAAAAGCCCGGCATGGCAGATGATATTTTAAGATGTTTAAATATTGCAAGTCTGCCTGCACCCATAGAGCGCATAAGGTTGATTTTGTCGTGGTCGGTGCTCTTATAGCCGTCGAGAAGTCCTACCGTGACGGGAAAAAATGTTGTTATCACAACCATGGTGATTTTCGGTGCCATACCAAACCCCATCCACAAAACAAGCATTGGTGCAATAGCTATGGTGGGAATTGTCTGCGTTATAATAAGAATCGGGTAAAATGCTTTATAAAGAATTGAAAATCTGTCCATAAGAGTTGCAACAACAAAAGACACCGCAACACCCGCCATAAGACCTATAATCGATTCTTCAACCGTTATCCATGCATTTTGCATAAGGATGCCGAAATTTTCATAAATCGCTTTCATCACTGATATTGGTGACGGAAGCATAAATTCAGCAATAAGCCCGCCTTCGCTCACAAAAAACCATGCCGCAAAAATCAAAAGCATAGCTATGGCAGGTGCAATTTTATTGATGATGTTTACTTGTTTTTTTATCAATGGTAAGTACACCGCCTTCCGGTTTGTAGACAATTTTCACATATGAACTCACGCTTTTGCATCCTGCATTCACTGCCACCTTCTGGCAATTTGCAACTACTTCCATAAGTTCATCATAGCTCTCACCTTCAATCGTGGTCTCAAACGGACCCACGAAACAGCTAAGGCCTGTGCTTTTGATGTAGGCTATTACCTCGTCTACAATGCGGATAAGTTCTTCTTCGCTTCCGACATCGGGCAACACCTGAATTGCTACACTTGCTTTCATAACTCCCCTCTCCTTTCTTATGGTTATTTCAACAAGTCATAGCTGTTTCAAATGAAAAAAGACTGCGAAAAGCCTCGCAGTCCTGAAAATTTAAAAGACATTATAAAATAAATCTTCCTACGATGGCATTATCCAACAGGTTAAAAGGGTATAATCTCAGCCGTTGTGCAAAAGCACTCAGGCACCCCTGACTTATTGATTTAACAAAATTATATCACGATGATATTGATTTGTCAACAAAATTTTATTTTAAAAATTCTTTTATTTCATATTCAATCATTGTTTTTTCCATTCAAAAAACGTGTAAACAAATAAACAATCATAGAAATTGTACTCATTACAATAAAAACAGCTATCATTCCCTGAGCCATAAGTTTAAGTGCAGGCAATAAAGCATCGTAATTCATAATTCAAATTCTCCTTTACTTTATTAATTGAGGAATAAGATTAAGCACCATTCCGCCTGCGAGAACTGATGCAATCTGACCGGAAACATTTGCCCCAACCGCATGCATAAGGAGAAAGTTTTGCGGATCTTCCTGCTGACCGAGTTTCTGGATTACACGTGCAGACATTGGAAAAGCAGAAATACCTGCCGCACCTACCATAGGATTAATTTTGTTTTTGGTAAACAGATTAATAATTTTTGCAAAAAACACACCGGCAACAGTATCAACCACAAATGCAACAAGCCCAAGTCCCATAATAATAAGAGTTTGAATATTCACAAACCTCTCTGCTATCATACTAAACGAAATTGTTATGCCGAGCAAAAGCGTCACAAGATTTGCAAGAATTTTTTGTGCAGTTTCCGATAACGAATTAAGCACACCGCATTCTCTTAAAAGATTTCCAAACATAAGAAATCCCACAAGTGCAACAGATGCCGGGGCAACAAATCCAGAAATAAAGGTCGCTATTATAGGAAAAGCAATTCTCAATGTTTTATCAACATTTGCAGGATTATAGGACATTCTGATTTGCCTCTCTTTTGCAAATGTAACGGTTTTAATGACAATGGGCTGAATAACAGGAACCAAAGCCATATAAGAATATGCCGCTACAGCTATCTGACCGGTATAATTTGATTTTAACACCTGTGAAACCAAAATAGATGTTGGTCCGTCTGCAGCTCCGATAATACCAATTGAAGCAGAATCTTTAAGGTCAAACCCAAGCATCACGCCCATAACAATAACAAAAAATATTCCAAACTGAGCTGCAGCACCAAACAAGAACATTTTAGGGTTCGAAAGAAGCGGGCCAAAGTCAATCATTGCTCCAATACCTATAAACAACAACAGCGGCATTGCTTCCGATGTGCCGATTCCAAAATTATATAACCACTCAATAATGCCCTCAACTTCGCCAATACCTTCAATTGTATGATTCAACACTCCCGAATAAGGAAAATTCACCAATATTGCACCAAATCCCATTGGAAGCAATAACGAAGGTTCATAGTTTTTCCTGATTGCAAGATAAATCAAAAGTATACCAATTGCATACATAATAATCTGTTGCCAGGTTACCGCCATAATCCCATCTGACAGAAAGTTCATATCACACCTCTTTTATTTTTATGCGATTTTTCTCTATCAGTATATGACCATACCGGTATTAAATTTACTTTTTCTATGAAGAATCATATAAAAATATAAGGTGTATAGATTAATAAAGTTCTACAAAATCACATCCCAACAAATCAATTCCTATTCTTCACAAGCTGCTCACGCATGTATGAGAGTGACTCACACCATTTGCCAAGTGCCTTATCCGAGCGCACAACATCTGCAAACGTCTTTCCGGAATCAGTTATATTAAGCAATAACTGCGGTTCGAAATTCACTTTGGAATAGCCATTGTCCAGATAACAAAACATATACACATATCTTCTTAGAGTATTTTCATTAACTGTGCCGTGAACAGGTGAAATAACAGATGCCCCCTCAGCATTTTGGGGAAATTCGTTTAAAAGTGCAATAAGCATCTGTGCATATTTCTTTATGTATTCTTCACCATAAAACAAATTGCCGCCAAACAACAAAAGAGCATGTCTGTATTGATTTGCTTCGGGAATAGTTGAAAATGCTTTTTCGGCATTTTTATGATACACCGAAAATTTTATCGCCTCAAGCAGCGCAGTTGCAATATAAGTGAGCGGAACCGGTTTTTGCGCTTTCCAGTTTTCATATGCAATGCAGCATGCTTTCAAAATCCAGTAATAGTATCGTGCATCGTATGTGTCGGGGCTCTGAAAATACATTGATGATGCCGGACCGTTAATGAGGCTGTTGGAGATGTCCCAGTTTATCTTCGATGGCAAAAAAACGTTTGCAATATTGAGCATCGCTTCCACATCGCCGTTTTGCGCTGCTCTTGAAAGCACAACATAATCCTTATTCATCATAAGCTCCTGAACCGTAAAGCAATTATACCAACGTCCGTAATACTTGCGACTACCCATATAATAGTCCGGATCATATGCTGGCAGATTGCCCCGGACATTTCCGTCTGCCATAATATTTTCAAACAAATTGGCTGCCTGCTCCACAAGTGAAAGACATTTTTGCACATCGTTGGCATTTGCAATCGCATTTTCATTATAGTGCGAACCCTGATTACCGAGTATTCTTACCTTATGCAAAATATCCTTTTGAGCTTTAGAAAGTCCCGATACCTTTACAATCAAATCAATCTTGTTTTCAAGAGTTTCATCACCAACAGACATATTATACTTTTTGCAAATATTCAGCGTTATTACTTCAAGCGCCGTCCTGAGTGCATTAAGCGCACCGCTGTATTTACCTTCTCTTAGCCACTGACGGGCATTTGCTATATTTTCAAACAAGTCAGGATATTCATTTTTGATATCATAAGAACTCCCGCTCTTTTTCTTTGCCAGTTTTTTAAATGATATAAAAGTTGTTGCTTTCGGTTCGGATTTTTTTACCGGAGCATTACCTTTTTTCCCGGATTTAGCTTTGGCCGGACAGTCTTTTTTTCTCATTGCATTCAGCGTTGCAAAAACTTTTCTTTTTACCGCCCCTGCAACCATGTCAACCTCGTTTTTCTGAAGCTGACGTCCTTTTTGGGCACATTCCGCCATTTTAACCACTTTTTCAACAGTGTAGCTATATTTTTCGTCCACGTATCCTCTGTTAAAAAGTTCTTTTGCAATTGCCGGAGCATCACCTTTCAGATTAATACTATATGCATCACACAACGCTTCATTGGCAAGAACGCAAATTAATTTTAAGCTTGCAACAACTTCTTTATTGCTGTTTGAATTTCTGTAGGTTTTCACCACTGAAAGATGATTATCAATCTGAGATATATAGTTCATAGATACTTTTGCATGAACTTTCGGGGAGGACTTTGAATTCGCTTTTTTTTCGTTTTTATCAGTAAGAGCCTGAATTTCATTGTTCATAGAACGCTTTTTTTCTTTTTCGCTGAAGCTTACAGCAACATTATTGACATTTCTTTTTTCAACAAATTCTTTGAACATATTCATAACTATGCCCATTGTGACAAAGTGAACTTTAATGTCGTAGTCAATAACCATCTTATTTGAATCGGCATTATCTTCAATTTTGGCAAGTGCCCCATACATCACATTCATTTGCTGCTGAGTAAAACCTGCATATTTCAAACTCAGAACCTTACGCACAAGACTATGACCTTCGGTTTTTATTCCGGAATCAGTGCAAAACACATTCACAATCTTTTCAAACATATCATTAAGAAGATTAAAAGACTTCCGGCAATCGCGCACATTCTGAGGCAATCCTTCAACCTTGCGATACTCCGCAGTAGCCTGATAATATTTCTGAGATATTGCAGGATATTTATTTTTCACATTCTTGCTTACTGTAACCTGATATATATCTGCATCATTGCGTATGTACACATAAGCATTATAGTCCGGTCTGGGGTATTCACGTCTGAACTGAGCATTGAATCGTTCAACATTTGCTTTGGTAATTATAAAACGTTCTCCCGAACCGGATGGATTTTTATGCACCGTTAAATTCGGTGTGGTCTTGCTGTTTTCTGAAAATAAACCGAGTAATTTTTTTATAAAAGCCATTATCATATCTCCGAAATTCAATATTTTTAATCATAATTTCCTTATCAGTTTCAAATATTTACCCAACTCATCTTCTCCAACGAAAATGAGTTTATCAAATCCGAGTTTTACATACAATTTTAATGCAACATAATTATTGAGGTCAACGCCAACGGATATCTCTTCATAGTCCATCTCTTTTGCCTTTTCGATTGCGTAATTCACAAGCTTTGTGCCTACTCCGTTGCCGCGGTATCCTTTTTTCACAACAAGTCTCGAAAGATATATGCGCTTATTTTCAATTGTATAATCGGAATCCTCCGTATGGGTAACAAGCGAAATTTCTCCCAGGAATGCATCATTTTCCTTATAGATATACGTTGTTCGATTCCCGCTTTTGAGTTCACTCAAAAAAAGTTCTGCCTTGTCTTTCTCTTTGCACATATTCCATATATTTGAGCATTTATCAAACTCTTGGGGATTTAACCGACATATTTCATATTCTGATAACTTATCCATTATCGTGGTTGCCTCCTTGCTGGTGTGCGATTATATAACTGCTTTTATATTTCCGGAACAATGTATCCTCTTTGTGAAAGAGCTTCTTCGATTGCACTTAGAGTTTCTTTTGAATCAGCACGAATGGTATGGTAATGATATCCATCGGTTATATTCATAAGCTCGGTGGATTTTCCGGTTTTTATGCCATCCATAAATTTTGAGATGCCAAGTTCCGAGAATATATTGAGATTTGCTTTTATTTTGCCGTATACCTTATGCCACACAAAAACATCTGCAACTGTTCCGCCCATACTCACTATAAGAGACAGTTCGTCCTCGGTCTGTGAGCTTTGATGACGCACTTTGAAAACTCTCTCGCAAAGCGGAGAATCTTTCACAACATATCCCGAATGAGTTGAGAGAATCTCATATCCCGAAGCTTTAAGAACTGCTATATCCTGAACTATAATCTGACGTGAAACCTTAAGAATCGATGCAAGTTCGCTTCCGGAAACCGGGCATGCGCGCGACATCAGAACAGAGGCAAGCTCCTTTCTTCTTTCATCTGCTTTCATTATTTTCACCTCATATTGCGTGAAGATTTTTGAGCGACAGGTCAAGAATCGGTGCAGAATGAGTAAGCGCACCGCTTGAAATATAGTCTACTCCGATATTGGTGAGACGTGCAATGTTCTCTTTCGTCACATTACCGCTGCACTCAGTTTCGGCTCTGCCTTTTGCAAGCTTCACTGCCTCTTGCATATCTTCAACACTCATATTGTCGAGCATAACAATATCGGCACCTGCATCAAGAGCCTCTTTAAGCATTTCAAGATTTTCAACTTCAATTTCAATCTTACGTACAAACGGAGCATACTCTTTTGCCATCAGCACGGCTTCTCTTACTCCGCCTGCGGCACCGATGTGGTTATCTTTAAGAAGAACACCATCGCTTAAGTTATAGCGGTGGTTATAGCCTCCGCCAACCTTTACGGCATATTTTTCAAAAACACGCATATTCGGTGTTGTTTTTCTTGTGTCGAGAAGCTTGGTTTTTGTGCCCTCAAGAAGCGATGCAACAGAATTGGTGTAGGTTGCAATGCCGCTCATTCTCTGAAGATAGTTAAGCGCTGTGCGTTCGCCCGAAAGGAGCACTCTTATATCGCCGCGTATAATTGCAATTTTTTCGCCGTTTTTTATGGAATCGCCGTCAGAATAATAAACCTCAAACTCCGTATTGGGGTCGAGAAGTTCGAAAACGCGTTTGAAAACATCAATCCCTGCAAGGATACCGTCCTCTTTACAAATAAGCTCAACTTCACCTTTCTGATAAGACGGCATAACGGAATTGGTTGTTATATCCTCACTTGTTATATCTTCTTTTAAAGCACCTAATATAAGTTCGTCTGCAACGAGCATCATTGTTACATCATTCATTATTTTTTCTCTCCTTTTCTATTGCTGTCAAAACAGCTTCCCTGTATTTTTCTTCGTAATTTTCATATTCCGATTCGTTAAAATCTATTGTTTCAATTTTGTGGGATTCGCAGTAATTATCTGCAATATGCCTTGCGGCACGTTTGGCAAAAACAAGACTTTCAAGAAGTGAATTACTTGCAAGACGGTTTTTTCCGTGAACACCGTTGCACGCAGTTTCTCCCACTGCATAGAGCCTTTGCATTGAAGTTTTGCTGAAAAGGTCAACTTCAATCCCGCCCATAAAATAATGTTGCGACGGCACAACGGGTATGTTTTCCACAATCATATCAAAGCCCTCATCAAGGCAGTGATTATAGATATTTGGAAAATGATTGCGGATTTTTTCTTCGCCCACATTTGCTAAAGAAAGCCACACATGAAGTGCACCTGTTTTCTCCATTTCCTTATATATGGCATTTGTTACCACGTCTCTTGGCAAAAGCTCATCCACAAACCTCTCGCCTTTATCATTAAGAAGTATTGCTCCTTCTCCTCTCACGGACTCGGAAATAAGAAAGCCTCTGCCATTTTGCTCCTGATAGAGCGTTGTGGGATGAATCTGAATATAGCTGATATCCTTTAGACGAATACCATGCTTAAGGCTTATGGCAAGTGCATCTCCCGTGAGATGCCCGTAGTTGGTGGTGTGGGTATAAAGTCCTCCTATACCGCCTGTGGCAAACACGGTGTAGTCCGATTCAATAAAAGTATATTCGCCATTTATATCGTGCCCTAAAATCCCTCTGCACTCTCCGCTTTCCACGGCAATATCAACCATTGTGAAGAAATCCATAAAGGTGATATTTTCTCTTTTGAGAGCAGTTTTCAAAAGCTCCGTGGTTATTTCCTTTCCGGTTTCGTCTTTGTTGAAGAGAATACGCGGTCTTGAATGGGCACCTTCTTTTGTGTAGATAAAACCATTTTCGTCGGAATCAAAATCCACTCCGAACGAAACAAGGTCATCAATAACATCTCTCGATGATTTTATCATTATTTCCACAGACTCGCGATTATTTTCATAGTGCCCGGCTTTTAAAGTGTCTTCAAAAAAGGAATCAAAATCGCCGTCGTCGTGCTGAACACATATTCCGCCCTGAGCAAGAAACGAATCACTTCTGTCGAGTGCATCTTTGGATATGATAATTATTTTTTTGTCTGCCGGAAGATTCAGAGCGCAATAAAGCCCGCTCACTCCGCATCCGGCTATTACAACATCTGTTTTTAATCTGTTCATATGTATATCCCCCGCTATTTTGCAAGTTCAAGCATTCTGTCGAGCGGTGCAATGGCTTTCTTTGCCATTGCCAGGTCTACTTTAACCTCTCCCTCTCCTTTTTCAATCACTCTGAGTATGTTTTCAGCAGTATTGAGTTTCATATCGGCACAGCAAAGCGGATTTTGCTCAAAGTAAAATTTCTTTTCGGGATTATCATTTTTAAGCTGATAGCCCACTCCCTCTTCCGTGCAGACAATAAACTCACCGGCATCGCTGTTTTTAACATAGGAAATAATGTCTGCCGTGCTTCCCGAAAAGTCAGAAATCTTCACTATTTCATCACGACACTCCGGATGAGAAAGAATAAGAGCATCAGGATGAACAGATTTCTGATGCAAAACATCTTCTTTTCTGATGGCGGCGTGAATATGACAGCAACCGTCGTTGAGAATAATATTTTTTTCGGGTACGTTTTCGGCAACGAATCTGCCGAGATTTTCATCAGGAATAAAAAATATATTTTTATTCGGAAGTGCTTTTACGATTTTCAGAGCATTTGATGATGTAACACACACATCGCTCTTGCTTTTAAGCTCTGCGGTAGAATTGATGTAGCACACAACCGCAAGGTCATCATACTTGCTTCTGAGTTCTTCAATTTTGCCGTCCTTTACCATATGTGCCATAGGGCAATCTGCCCTCAAATCAGGCATAAGAACTGTTTTGCCGGGATTTAAAATCTTTGCGCTTTCTCCCATAAACGATACTCCGCAAAAAACAATCACATCGGCATCGCAGGATTTTGCAACCTTTGCAAGATAAAAAGAATCCCCAACATAATCCGCCAGTTCCTGAGCCTCGTCAGGAGCATAATAATGAGCCAGAATAACGGCATTTTTTTCTTTTTTCAGATTTAAAATTTTCTGTTTGATATTAATGTCCATACATTTCATCTCTTCTAAAGTATATTTTTTATGATTATACACCCCAAAGTTTACATCTGTCAAGTCAAGTGTAAAGTTTTGTGAATTGTACAGCAAAAATGCTGTGTTTTTTGAGGTTTATTGTTTAATTTAAAATTAATTTGAATTAGTTTTTTAAAATAAAGGTATATAATCTATAAGCCGGACGGTAACAGGATTTTCCCTGTTACCGTCCGGCTTACAACTGAAATTATTTAATTATACAAGGCATGGAAATCCTGCTTTTGCGTGAGCTTCGAGAAGTTCGTCACACATAGCAACTATATCATCAATCGAAAGCTCTGCCGCAGTGCGCGGTTCAAGCATTGCCGCCTGGTAGAGAGTTTCTTTGCTCTTATTTACAGCGGCTTCAATTGTGAGAAGCTGAGGGTTGATATTTGTCATATTCATAGCGGCAAGCTGAGTGGGAAGATCGCCTATAACGGTGGGATTTATACCATTTCCATCCACAAGACAGGGAACCTCAACACAGGCAGCGGAAGGCAGATTAGTAATAAGACCGCGGTTCAGCACATTTCCGTCAATCTGATATGTTTTATTGCAACTAATAGATTCTATGATGTAAGATGCATATTCACGACTTCTTTCGTGCTTAACATTTCCGCCGTTCATAAGCTCTTCTTTCTGCTCTTTCCATTTTGCTATCTGATCTATGCAACGTCTGGGATATTCGTCAAGAGGAATGTTGTAGCGTTCAATAAGCCCGGGATATTTACTCTTTATAAAGAACGGGTTATATTCTGCATTATGCTCACTGCTTTCGGTGCAGTAATAACCGAGACGTCTGATATATTCAAAACGTACCATATCGCCGTGTTTTTCTTCCGCATTCATTTTTGCGGCTTTTTCTTTAATAAGCGGATAGAGGTCATTACCCTTGCTGTCTGTGATTTCAAGGAGCCATGCCATATGATTAATACCGGCAATTTTATCAACGAAACCACCCTCGGGCTTGATTCCGAGCTTATCGAGAAGACCGGATGCGCAAACCTGAACACTATGGCAAAGACCAACAGTTTTAACATCGGTGAATCTCTGCATATATCCCGAAAGCATTGCCATGGGATTTGTGTAGTTCAAAAACCATGCATTCGGACAAACCTGCATAATATCTTCGGCAAAGTCTCTTAAAACCGGAATGGTTCTGAGCGCTCTGAAAATACCGCCTATACCCAAAGTATCACCTATTGTCTGACGGAGACCGTATTTTTTAGGAACTTCAAAATCAATTATTGTGCAAGGGTCATACAGGCCAACCTGAATTGCATCAACAACGAAGTCTGCTCCCCTTAATGCTTCCTTGCGGTTTTCAACTCCAAGATATTTTTTTATATTTGCTCTGCCGCCATTAAGCTTATCATTGATAGCTGTGATAAGCTGATATGATTCATCAAGACGTTCACCGTCGATATCATACAAAGCTATATCAATGTTATGCAAATCGTCCGACAGCATACAGTCGCCAAGAACATTTTTGGCAAAAACTGTGCTTCCCGCACCCATAAAAGTGACTTTAATCATATAAACTCCTCCATTTAAAATTTGTTTGGATACAGGTATTATAACAAACATCCCATAGATTGTACATTGCACAAAGTAACTTTTTCATGTTATTATGTAACCGGTTTTTTGAATTTAATTACATTTCTTTTCCCGAAAATATTTTTTATTATTGAAAACTTTGCAAGATTGTAAAACATTAAAGCAATTTTTGTATTGAAAATCATTTAATTTTGTGTTAAACTTATATAGTAATGTATTTTAGAAAGGATGTTTTATATGAGAATCGGTGCACAATTATATACAGTACATGATTTTTGTCAGACTCTTGATGATTTTGAGCAGACTCTGAAAAAAGTAGCTGACATAGGCTACGAAATAGTTCAGGTATCGGGAACCTGCCCGTATGAAGGCGAATGGCTCAAAGAAAAGCTCGACAAATACGGCCTTAAATGTGCTATTACCCATATCCCTTATCCCAAATTCAGCGAGGATCTTGATTCTGTTATTAAAGAACACCATAAATTCGACTGCAAATATATAGGCATTGGCGGAATTCCGGGATTCTGGGCAGATGAAATCAAGCGCGATATATGGGTTGATTTTTCAAGGGAAGCTGTTGAAATAGGGCAGAAAATAAAAGATGCAGGTTGCTATTTTATGTATCACAATCATCACAAAGAATTTTTCGAAGTTGACGGTGATTATGGATTCAAATATATGCCCGAAAACATTCCTGCCGACCTTATGGGATTCACTCTCGATACCTACTGGGTAAAAGCAGGCGGACACGACCCCGTCCAATGGCTTGAAAAGCTCAAAGGCAGAACTCCGTGCATTCATCTTAAAGATATGATTATAACTCCCGATGGCGAGCAGAGAATGGCACCTGTTGGAAAAGGTATTCTTGATTTTGAAAAAATTGTTGAAACAGCTCAAAAGCTTGGTGTTGAATATGCTCTTGTTGAACAGGATAATTGCTACGGCGAAGATCCGTTTGACTGTCTCGGACAGAGCTTTGAATATCTGACCAAACTCGGGCTCAGATAATCAGTATTGTATGAAATAAGGACGTGACAACATGATACCAAAGCTTTTGGCTTTTAAAATAGCTCAGCTGTTTGTGATTATGATTTTCGGATTTTTGATGGCTAAGCTTAATGTTATAAAAAAAGATGACAGCTGCGTGCTGTCGAAGCTATCGTTATACCTTCTTATGCCGGCAATAATTATTTCATCATTTAATATTGAAATAACCCCTGCCATATATGAAGGAATTACTCTTGCTTTCGGTGCGGCGCTTGTTCTTCACTTTGTGTTTCTCATTATCGATATGATATACAAAAAAGTGCTTAAGCCGTCTGCAACAGAGCGTGCATCTGTGATGTACTCAAATGCCGGAAACCTGATTGTTCCGATTGTAGGATTTATTTTGGGAAACGAATGGATTATTTATTCAAGCGCCTACATTGCAGTTCAGCAGGTTTTTGTGTGGACGCATTGCGTGTGTATGTATAGTGGCGAAAAGAAAGTCAATATCAAAAAAATTCTGCTTAATCCCAACATAATTGCAATTGTTTGCGGTCTTGTCGTTTTGATAAGCGGATTTAAAATTCCCGAGTTTGCAGGCGGGATTATTGATTCTCTCGGTTCGATGATTGGAACCGTTGGTATGCTGATTTGCGGAATAATGGCGGCATTTGTGGACTACGGAAAAATACTTTCCGATAAAAGACTCTATATTGTTTGCGCTCTCAGAATGCTTATTTCCCCTGCAATTGCGCTTGTGATACTCTGGTTATTCAATATAAGCGTAAATGTGAATAATGCACACTCCATTCTGCTTGTAAGCTTTCTTGCAAGCATGACGCCTTCTGCCGCAACAATAACGCAGTTTGCTCAGATATACAACAAAGAGTCTGATTTGGCTGTGGGAATAAACATTATCAGCACAATATTCTGCATTATAACAATGCCATTGTTTGTGGCAATATACCAAAGTATAATATAAACAAAAAAACGCCGGTTCATCAGCCAACAAATATGAACCGACGTTTTTGTTTTTATTTTGCGGTTTTATCTATCTTTATGAGCGGCGCCGAAGTTGCGCTTTTTTATCATTGTGCAAGTTTTTTTCATATTTGATTTGACATTCACGGGATTATTGTGTAAAATAAATTATCAAACACTTCGGAAAGGCTATGATAAAATGAAATTTCTTCACTTGTCTGACCTTCACATTGGAAAACGTGTGCACGAATGCTCAATGATTGAAGAACAAAAACATATTTTTTCTCAGGTTATATCTGTTATAGATGACCGTAAAATCGAAGCGGTTCTGATTGCCGGAGATGTGTATGACAAAGCGGTTCCCTCGGCAGAAGCTGTTCAGCTTTTCGACAGCTTTCTCACTTCTCTTGCCAAAAGGAACCTTTATGTTTTTGTTATCAGCGGTAACCACGACAGCGCCGAAAGAATAGCTTTCGGTTCGGAAATAATGCAGAATATGAATATTCATATGTCGCCCGTGTATGACGGCAGCATCAGAGCGGTAAGTGTGAATGATGCATACGGCACAATTAATATCTATATGCTTCCATACATCAAACCGGTTTATGTGAGGAGTATATTTGAAGATGCGAAAATCGAATCATATAACGATGCAGTGCGATTTGCAATAAATCAGATGGAAGTTAACGAAAATGAACGCAACATCATTTTATCGCATCAGTTTGTGACAGGGGCGGTAACGTGTGATTCAGAAGAGATGTCGGTGGGCGGTGTTGAAAATATCAGCGCAGATGTGTATGATTGTTTTGATTATGTTGCACTCGGGCATATACATTCTCCGCAGAAATGCACAAGAGAAACCCTGAGATATTGCGGTTCTCCGCTCAAATATTCTTTTTCGGAGGCTAATCACGTCAAAACCGCAGTGATTGCAGAGCTTTCCGAAAAAGGAAAAGTTAATTTGGAATTTATTGAATTAAAACCGCTTCACGATATGCGCGAAATCAGAGATTCATATTCCGCTCTTACAAGCCGTGCGATTTACACCGGAACCAATACCGATGATTTTCTCCACATCACCCTGACCGATGAATCACCGATTCCCGGTGCGGCAGACAAGCTCAGAGTTATCTATCCGAATCTTCTTTTGCTCGATTACGATAATCTCAAAACAGGCATATCCGACTCCGACGAAAATTCAGCTGACGTTGAAAATAAAACTCCGCTTGAACTTCTCGACAGCTTTTACGTTATGCAAAACGGAAAAGAAATGAGCAATTTCCAAAGAGAATATGCAAAAAAAATAATTGAAGATGTATGGGAGGGGCAAAAATGAAACCTCTTAAAATAACACTTTCAGCTTTTGGCCCTTATGCCGGATGCACCGAAATAGATATGACAAAGCTTGGAGAAAGCGGATTATATCTTATAACAGGCGACACGGGAGCCGGAAAAACAACTCTTTTTGATGCAATTTCATTTGCACTTTACGGTGTACCGAGCGGTGACGGACGCGACGAAAAAGCTTTGAGAAGCAAATATGCCGAACCCCAAACCCCAACGTTTGTACAGATGGATTTTGAATACGATTCAAAAATTTACCGGATAAAGCGAAATCCCGGATATCAGCGTCCTAAAGCACGCGGTGAGGGAATGACTTTCGAAAGCCCGAATGCAGAGCTCATTTTTCCCGACGGGAAAGTGATAACAAAAATTTCGGACGTAACGGAGGCAATAAACGAAATTTTAGGTGTAAACCGCGAACAATTTTCTCAAATTGCAATGATTGCACTGGGAGAATTCAAAAAATTCCTCCTTGCCGGCACATCCGACAGAAGCGAAATTCTCCGCAACCTTTTCAGAACAAACCTCTATTCAATCTTTCAGACGCAGATTTCAGAAGAAAAAAACAAGCTCGCTGCAAGATATGAAAAACTTGAAGCAAAAATCAAAAACTGCATTAACTCCACTCAATGCGACACGGAATGTGAACACTATTCTGAGCTTGAAACTCTTAAAACAGCTGAGAAAATCCCCTCTGTTGCCGATGCTATAGAATTAATTGAAAAAATTATTCTGCACGATAAAACATTATGCGCAGACATTGATTCAAAAATCAAAAAAAATGAAGATGAAAAACAAAAAATCACCGAAGCTGTCACAAAAGCCGTTACAACTGCTCAGACAAAAGAAAAACTGTATCAGGCAAAACAAAAGCTTGCCCAAACCGAAGAAGAACTAAAGATTCTCGAAGAACAAAGCAAGGAAGCTGAAAAACTCATTCCGGACATTGATATTCTTAATTTAAAAATAATAAAATACGAAGAAAATCTCGGGAAATATACTGAGTTTGAAAATCTGAAAAAAGAACTCATAAATGCCCGTCAACAGTTGGAAAATCTCAGCGCACTTGAAGAAAAAAACAAAGAAATCCAAAGCAATTTAATTCAGGAAATCTCAAAAGCTTCCGAGGAACAAAAAGCGCTCGAAAATTCCGATGAATTAATTCCTCCTCTGATTCAGGAAAAAACCGCTTTGGAAAACAAAAAAGAAACATACACAATAATCTGCAAAGAGATAGAAGAGTTATATTTACTCAGAACCCAAAAGGCAACTCTGGAAAACGACTACAAGGAAAAATCCGCCTTAAGCGTTTTGCTCAGCGAAAATTATCTTCAGGAAAACAAAAAATTTCTTGATGCACAGGCAGGACTTCTGGCAGAAACCTTAAGAAACGGCGAACCTTGCCCTGTGTGCGGTTCAAAAACGCATCCGTTACCTGCTCATCTGACAGGTGAGGTTATGTCGAAGGAAGCACTCGAAGAACTCGCAATTAAAACCGAAAAAGCAAAAAACAATGCCGAAAAAGCAAGCCGTAAAGTGTTTGATACCGTAAGTCAGATTAATGCAAAAGCAAAAAACATAAAAGCTTTACTTTCGGATTTCGACACTCTTGAAAATGCTCCGCAAAAGGCCAGAGAAGAACTCGAAGCAATAAAAACAAAAATCAGAAAGATTCAGGTTCAGATTTCAGAGGCAGAAGAAAAGAAAGAACGGTTCAAAAAGATTACGGAATGGCTCAAAAAGAGTACCGAAAAAAAATCAGGCATAGAAGCCGAAGAAAACCGCATTGCAAAAGAAAAAGCCGTATTGCTTGAAAAAATAACCAACCTCACGGATTCTGAAACCAGGCAAAGCAAGGAGATTGAATTTGAAAGCTACGCATCTGCGCTTGCAGCTATAAGCCACGCTAAAAACGAAAAAGAAGCATATGAAAAGAAGCTCAAAGATGCCTCGCAAAAGCTTAAAGAATGCACCGAAACAAAAGCAAGCCTTACGGCAAGTGTCAAAACTCTTTCAGACAGCATAGACGAAAGTTCCGTTGATGATATTGAGTTGCTTCAAAGTAAATCAGCTCAAATCAACACGGTTCTTGAAAAGCTCCGCGAATCAGAAAAACAATTCAACACCCGCATTGCCGTTAACACTTCAAACAATGAATCTCTCAAATCCGACTTTGCAATTGCTGAATCTCTCCTTGAAAAGTTTCAGGCAATTCAGGCTCTTTCCGACACGGTAAACGGCGGAAGAACATCCGGTGGAGAGAAAATAAAATTTGAAACATACATTCAGATGACATATTTTGACAAAATAATTGACAAAGCAAACATACGACTTATGAAAATGACGGGCGGTCAGTATGAACTGATAAGACGAAAAGAAACCACCGACAAAAGAAGTCAGAGCGGGCTCGAGCTTGATATCACAGACCACTATAACGATACCACAAGAAGTGTCAACACCCTTTCAGGCGGAGAAGCATTCAAAGCCTCGCTTTCTCTGGCGCTCGGCCTTGCCGATATGGTTCAGGAATCAGGCAAAATAAAGCTAGGCACGATGTTTGTGGACGAAGGCTTCGGTTCACTGGATGAAGAATCTCTTGCCCAGGCAATAAATACTCTTCATTCGCTTTCCGACGGCAACAAGCTCGTTGGAATCATTTCTCACGTAGCGGAGCTCAAAAGCAGAATAGACCGGCAAATCGTGGTAAAAAAAGATCGTTCAAACGGAAGCCGGATAACAATAATCAACAACTAAAAATTTTTAATTATGAAAGAAGATAAACTATGTTTGAATTAACCTACACACCAAGATATGGTGACTATAAAGATTTTAACACCATAAAACCGGGAAGCGTGCTCGATATGGTTCAGGATGCTTCCATATGCCATTCGTCTGCTCTCGGCTATGGAATCACAAGACTCAGAGATATGAATATTGCCTGGCTTATGCAGGGAATAAAGGTGAATTTCTGCGATGATATCAAAACAGAAATTCCAATCAAAATAAAAACAGCCGTATGCTCCATGAGGGGTGCAAGCTCGGAGAGAGGATGTATAATAGAACAAAACGGAAAAATCGTTGCCCAAACCGTTGCAAACTGGTTCACTTTCGACATTGTAAACACGAAACCGTGCAGAATCCCGAAAGAGTTTGCCCAAACATATCCGATGCACGATTTTAAAAACGAATTTTTCTCCTATAAGAAACCTCAGCTTATTGATACCGCCTGCCTGAAATATTCTGTCAGAATCGGCAACAAAGACCTCGACACAAATATGCACCTCAACAATCAGAAAAGCGCTGAAATACTTATGGATGCTCTCCCCTATAATTTCAAAATAAAAGATATGACCGTTTTTTATAAAATTCCGGCATTTTTAGGAGAAGAGCTTGGAGTATGCGTTGAAAACACCGAAAACGGATATTACGTTCATCTTGTGAACAGCTCAGGTGAAATTTGCGTTGCGGGTTATTTTACGGATTAATAATAAGCAATAATACTTTACGTATCAAAAAGGGAATTTAAGTCCACTCTGTTTCAGACTCAAATTCCCTTTTTGTATATAATTTATACACAAAGGTGATGAAAAAGTATTAAAAGAAATATTGTTCTGATCAGACCACACATAAGTTTTCCCCAACGGGAACCGTTGAGAAAAACTAAATATCCATATACCCGGCGCAGAACTCTATAATTTAGCCTGACAACATTGGTCTGACGTTGAGATGCCGTCCCCTGCAACGTACTAATCTTGTTTCATCTAACCGTTAAATTTGTATTTTCCTCCCAAAAACGGGAAACTCAAAAATAATATTTATTTCACATTTTTCTTGACTTTTCATCCATAATGTTATAAAGTTTTAGTATGGAGTAATATTAAAAATATAAACATTAAAAAAATCATCATATATTATTTATACGGAGGTAATAATGCTCAGAAATTATGCAAAGGATATTTTTTCCGAAAGTGATAAATTTGCGTCTCAGGATGTTGTGTTGGGTGGATGGATTCGCAATATCCGTTCAGGAAAAGATTTTTCTTTTATAGACTTAAACGACGGAAGCTGTTTTAAAAATATTCAGATTATTGCTGAAAAATCGAAGCTTTCAAACTACGGCGAAATTTCATCACTCAACATTGGCGCTTCAATCACGGTTGAGGGAAAGGTGGAGCTTACTCCCGGGATGAAACAGCCTCTTGAAATCAAGGCTGAGAAAATTGAAACAGAGGGCACATCCACTCCCGACTACCCGATTCAGAACAAAAGACACACTATGGAGTTTTTGCGCGAAATGGCGTATCTTCGCCCAAGAACCAATCTGTTTTCGGCAGTTTTCAGGGTGAGAAGCACAGCCGCTTTTGCCATTCACAAGTTTTTCAACGAACGCGGATTCACCTATGTTCACACCCCACTCATAACCGGTTCGGACTGCGAGGGTGCAGGAGAAATGTTCAGAGTAACCACTCTTGACCCCGTAAATCCCCCGCTCACTTCCGACGGCACTCCCGACTGGAGCAAGGACTTTTTCGGAAAGAGTGTTAATCTTACGGTATCAGGTCAGCTTGAGGGCGAAACCTATGCAATGGCATTTGGCAAAATCTACACTTTCGGTCCAACATTCAGAGCAGAAAATTCCAACACGGCACGGCACGCCGCGGAATTCTGGATGATAGAGCCGGAAATTGCGTTTGCTGACCTTGAAGACAATATGAATCTTGCCTGGGATATGATAAAATATATCATAGGCTATGTGCTCGACAACTGCCCCGACGAAATTGAATTTTTCAACAAGTTCATGGATAAAGGACTTCTCGAAAGGCTCACCACTCTCAGAAACAGCGACTTTGAACGCGTAACCTACACGGATGCGATTGAAATTCTTCAAAACAGCGGCAAAAAATTTGACTATCCCGTTTCATGGGGATGTGACCTCCAGACGGAGCACGAAAGATATATTACAGAAGAAGTATTTAAAAAACCTGTGTTTGTTACAGACTATCCCAAGGAAATCAAGTCGTTCTATATGAGATTAAACGACGACGGCAAAACCGTTGCGGCAATGGACCTTCTGGTGCCCGGAGTGGGCGAAATCATTGGAGGAAGTCAGAGAGAAGAAAGACTCGATGTTCTTCTTCACAGAATGCACGAACTCGGACTAAAAGAAGAGGACTATTCGTGGTATGTTAATTTGAGAAAATACGGCGGCACAAAACACGCCGGCTACGGACTCGGATTTGAAAGAATTATTATGTATCTGACAGGAGTTTCAAACATCCGTGATGTTATTCCATACCCCAGAACAGTTAAGAACGCAGAATATTAAATTTATCAGAAAGGACGTAATTTTATGAAAAAATCTATTTTTACCGGTGCCGGTACAGCTCTCGTTACTCCCATCAACGAAAAAGGCGTTGACTTTGACGCACTCGAAAAAATTGTTGAATTTCAGATTAAAGGTGGCATTGATGCACTCATAATATGCGGAACAACAGGCGAAGCACCAACCCTTGAAGATAATGAACACCTTGATGCGATTGAATGCGCTGTTTCAGCCGCAAAAGGCAGAGTGCCCGTTATTGCAGGTACGGGAAGCAACAACACCGCCCACGCAATAATGATGAACAAAGAAGCCGAAAAGCGCGGTGCCAACGGTCTTCTTTGGGTTACCCCCTACTACAACAAGACCACCCAAAGAGGTCTTATTAAGCATTATGAAGCCTTAGCCGCTTCAACCAATCTTCCGTCAATTCTCTACAACGTTCCGGGAAGAACAGGCGTTGACATCAAACCCGAAACAGTTGAAATACTCTCTAAGATTGAAAATATTGTTGCAATAAAAGAAGCCACAGGCGACGTGGCAAGAGCGGTGGACATTGTTTCAAGATGCGGCGACAGAATCGACATATATTCAGGAAATGACGACATAACAGTTCCTTTAATGAGCATTGGTGCAAAAGGTGTTATATCCGTTCTTTCCAACATTATGCCAAAAGAAACCCACGATATGTGTGAGCTTTGTTTTAAAGGTGATTATGCATCCGCCTCAAAATTGCAGGTTGAATATTTCCCGCTCATAAGCGCACTTTTCTCGGAAGTGAATCCCATACCGGTTAAAACAGCGATGAATCTTATGGGTATGGATGCAGGGCTCCTCAGACTTCCGCTCTATGAAATGGCGGATGCAACCCTTGAAAATCTCAAAGCTCAGATGAAAAAACAAAACCTCATATAAAATACGAGGTTTTCTGAGCAGTAATCATTTGTTTTCAAGCATTTTAATAACGTGGTCATAGCCGGGTTCGGAGTGTATAAAACCGCAGTTTGAGCAATCCTTTACTCCTTTTTCGGTGTAGGTGAAATTGCCTCCGCATTTGTCACCAAAAGTATAGAGCGGACAAAAACAAAACATACAGTTAAAAAAATCTCCGCCAAGCTTATGACACGGAAAATGCTCACATTTTTCATTTTTGAAATACTTATAGTTTTCCATACATTATCTCCGGAATTTATTATGTTGATGGGGCTATAGCAAAATGATTTTTCCGGTTTTGTCCGGGAGGCCGTCCCCTACATATATTGTGTACATAGTATATATACACAGC
>JAZSOL010000254.1:0-5266 GCA_045536915.1 Clostridia bacterium | reverse complement strand
GATTTACATAGTCCACACTTTTTCCTGCAAGATAATTGAGGTTATCAAAGTTATCTTCATCCTCTTTTATTATCATATCTACTTTTGGTTTTTCTACATTCAAAACTGTTTCAAATAGGTTTCTCATTCCATCCTGCATATACTGTCCTATCGAATGAAGGTCAGTAGAAAAGGTTGCCGATGCAGGGAAAATGCCTTTCCCGTCTTTTCCTTCACTTTCACCGTAAAGCTGTTTCCACCATTCCGAAAAATAAACAAGCTCAGGTTCAAAGTTTGTAAGCACTTCTATGGTTTTTCCCTTTCTGTATAGGATATTACGGCACGCGGCATATTTATAGCATTCATTGCCTGATATGTTATCATCAAGAAAACACGTATACGCATCTGCAGCACCGCACAGGATTTTTTCAATATCGGCACCACAAACCGCAATAGGCAACAACCCCACCGGTGTAAGAACAGAATATCTGCCCCCAATATCATCCGGTATAACAAAGGTTTCGTAACCTTCTTTATCAGCAAGTTGCCTTATTGCTCCCCGACATTTGTCCGTAGTTACATATATTCTTTCTCCAGCTCCCTGCTTACCATATTTTTGTTCGAGAAGTTCCTTAAGAAAACGAAATGCAATTGCCGGTTCTGTTGTTGTGCCTGATTTTGATATAACATTAACCGAAAATTCTTTGTCTTTTACGTAATTTATTATTCCGCTCAAATAATTTGAACTAATTGAATTACCTGCGAAAAGAATTTCCGTATTGTTCATTCTGTTACCAAGCATATCAACAGCAGCTTTGGCTCCAAGATAAGACCCACCTATTCCGATTACAATAAGAACGTCTGAACTTTTTTGTATTCGTTCTGCGGTTGTTTTAATTCTTTCAATCTCTTTTTTATCATAAGAAACCGGTAAATCCAACCAACCTATAAAATCATTTCCGGCACCGGTTTTGTTTGAAAGAATTGTATGCGCTTTTGTTATTTCGTATTGCATATCAAGAATTTCATTTACGGAGATAAAATCATTCAATTTACTCAGATCCACTTTAAGCATAAAAACACCTCCAAAATCATTTAACAAAATCTGTTTATTTTATGTCATAATCCGTAATGTTATTTTATTCCATATTCTGTAGCATTATTCAAATCATGCGGTTTTAGGCTTGTTTTATCTTTATCAGTTAAAGTATAAATAAATTACGCAGCCAATGTCTATTGCAAAATCCGTTTTAATTATGATAAAATACATATAAAAGTTAAATATAAGGCAGGTGCTCATTTTGTCTGAAAGATATAATATTTATTTACGAAATAAAAATATCAACTTTATAAACCCTCATGTTTGCGGTCGCCAAACATGTGCACCCGGTCATAGCAGCAAAGGCATACGGCGATTCTGGCTTATTCATTATATTGTATCCGGAAAAGGGGTTTTTAAAACGGGCGGACAAACATACGAAGTAAAAGAAAATGAAATTTTTATTATTCGTCCCGACGAGCTTTACGAATATATAGCTGATACAAAGGAACCGTGGCAATATAAATGGGTTGGTTTTTCCGGAGAATACGCTGATAAACTTAATAACACCGAAAAAAGAGTTATGAAAATTTCCGGTCATCTTTTTGATGATATGCAATACGCAGAGGATTACGGCGATATGTGCGAAGAATATATTGCCCTTAAAGTTATGGAACTTTTATGCGAAATTTTATACACAGAAACTAATAAATCATATGCAGAAACTGCCAAAAATATTGTTGATTCAGATTACTCAAAAAAAATATCTGTCGCCAAAATAGCAGGACAGATTGGAATTGATAAAAATTATTTAACAAAACTATTCAAGCGGAAATATAATTTGACATTACAAAAATATATTATAGAAAAACGTATGCGTGAAGCCCGTCATTTTTTACATGTTGGTTATAATGTAAGTGAAGTCAGTCAGCTTGTTGGATACGACGATTGCTTTTCATTCTCGCGCGCATTTAAGAATGTGTATGGTTTTGCACCTAAAAACGAAAGAAAATCTTAAAAAGAGCCGAAAAAACGGCTCTTTTTTTACAGTTTATTCAAAAGATTTACCAGAAGCTCTGTTGTATCTTTTACCGAAGATATGCTCAAACGTTCATTTACCGTATGAATGTCGTGCATTACAGGACCAAAGGAAATACAGTCAAAATCCTCTATATTTTCAGCAAACACACCGCACTCCATACCTGCATGAATAGCTTCT
Source organism: Clostridia bacterium (assembly GCA_045536915.1). Lineage (GTDB taxonomy): Bacteria > Bacillota > Clostridia > UMGS1810 > UMGS1810 > RGIG1828. The sequence continues at coordinate 3,029 of JAZSOL010000254.1, read as the reverse complement.
TCCAATGGTTCAGCGCCATATTTCGTCTTATAAACATCCTTGTAGCTTTGCCTTAACTCAGAGTTATTTTTATATTCCCACGGCGGATAAAAGCCGTACATATCACATACACATCCGGTAAGAGACGAATATGCTTCAAGTTTTAAAATCAAATCATTAAGCGAACTTGTCTTGTTTCCACGAAGTAAAAAAGCAAGCTCTGCATTCTTCTCGTAGGTCGATATAACTCCAAGATTAAGTGAAGTTTCAACTAATCCTTTAACGTCTGCGCTCATAGATTGAACTCCATCAGGAGCACAAATTATGGAATTTATAAGCTTTTCTGATGTTTCATACGATAATACTGAAAAGGTGTTTTCATCAAGTTTTTCTGCAGTTATGCAGAGTCCCGGTTCAAGACACCGAAGCTCTTTTTCAGTATCATTTGCCAATTTTTCAAACAAGTGTTCAAATAGGTTGTAATTCTCCACCAAGAGCTCAGCGCAGCACTGAGTTGGAATAGCATTTCGCTTTTCACCGCCTGAAATAATAATAAGATTGAATCCAATATCTTTTTTCAACTTTTTCAAGAAGGTGCCTATAAGCTTTATGGCATTTACTCTTCCTTTATCAATTTCAATACCCGAGTGGCCACCCTGCAAACCCGATAGTATAATTTTCACCCGTGTACCTTCACACTTTTCTCTTACAATCGGCATTTTCAAGACGACATCACACCCACCGGCACAGGATACTGTGATTACATCGGGTGATTCTGCATCAAGATTAATCATTCTTTTTGCGCTGACACGTGAAAAGTCAAGCTTACCTGCTCCTATCATACCAATTTCTTCATCCGCCGTAAAAACCGCTTCTATGGGTGGATGCATTATATCATCACTTTCCAGAATCGCCATAATCATTGCAACAGCAATCCCGTTATCTGCACCTAGAGTTGTTCCGTGCGCTTTAATAAAATCACCGTCTTGAAAAATACTTATTCCGTCTTTTTTAAAATCAATTTGTGTGTCATTGGTTTTTTGGCACACCATATCTATATGCCCCTGCAGGATAACAGGCTTGTTTTCTTCATATCCACGCGGCGCAGGCTTATAAATAATAACATTTCCTACCTGGTCGGAAAAAAATTTCATATTGAGTCTTTTTGCGGTTTCAACACAATATCTGCTGATTTGTGACATATTGCCCGAACCTCTGGGTATTGCACTTATCTCTTCAAAAATCTCAAAAACTCTGTTGTAAATCATATATTATAAATTCTCCTTGTACCAGCCAACAGCCAGTTCTATCCCTGAATTGAAATCATATTGCGGATTATATCCGAGCATTTTCCTTGCTTTTCTCCAAAGCTTTTTCTATTTCATCGATATATGCATTAACAACAATATCTCTGCTAAACTCACTCTCTACTTTACTGCGGGCGTATAAACCCATTTCTTTTTGTTTTTCTCGGGACAAAGATAAAAATTTATCAATCGCTTCTATAAGGCTCATGCTATTTTGCGCTTCGAACAAAAAACCGCTTTTACCATCTTCAACAATTTCTTTACACCCCGGTATATTGGAACACAAACAAGGCCTTGCACATGCTGATGCTTCCAGTAATACATTGGACATACCTTCATGATATGACGGATTAATGGTACAATGGGCAATCTTGTGGAATTCAATTACATCATCAACCATTCCATGATATATAAGCACTCCGTCATCATCAAGTTGTTTGAGTCTTTCCTCGTATCCCTCCTCACAAAAGCCCAAAACATGAAATTTTACATTACGCCCTTTAAAATGCTGTGCAGCACTTATAAATTCGTCAATTCCCTTTGATTTCATAACTCTTGCAATAAAGAGGAAATTAATTGTATCATTTTGAGGATACTCAAGAATGTTATATTTGGTCAGATTTACTCCCGAGCCGGGAATCTTCCTGTAAGAAAGTGGTTTGATTTTGTTTTGTTTAAGAAAACTAAGATTATCTTCGTTTTGTACAAAAATGCATTTACTATTATTCAAAGCAAGCTTGTAAAGAGCAAGAAGAATAACTCGCACAAGTCCACCGCCATTAATAGCGGTCCCAAGCCCCGTAACATTCTGAAAAACCGGTTTATTTAGCATTTTACAACATATTCCGCCGTATACATTTGGTTTAACTGTATATGTAAGCACCACATCAGGTGAAACTTTTTTTATAGTTTTGAAATAATTAAACATAAGCCTTAAATCCTCAAAAGGATTAATTCCGTGTCTGTTAATTTTTGTTTTAATTATATTACAGCCAAGGTTTTTGAAAAAATCATTCTCATCCTCAGGCAGGACAATATAAACTTCATACTCCATCTTCAACCTTACTACCAGTTCTAACCTTAAGCGATGAATATTAATAAAATGATTAGACAAAATCAATATTTTTTTCACTTATGTAAAATCTCCTTGTCTTTAGTATTATTCATGGCACCTTCAACAATACCATCGCCGCGAAGTACATTTAAAACTGTTGTAAAAAAAATTTTAACATCAAACAGGAAGCTTATTTTATCAACATATTCTCCATCGTATGCTGCCTTTTCCTCGTCTGAAAGTTCATCTCGTCCCATCACCTGCGCCCATCCGGTTAGCCCGGGTTTGATATCATTCGCACCGTATTTATCTCTTTGGGTAATTAGCTTTTCCTGATTGGGTAATGCAGGTCTTGGCCCAACAATTGACATGTCACCGACAAGTATATTTATCATCTGTGGAAGCTCGTCCAAAGATGATTTGCGCAAAAGCCTTCCCATTCGTGTTATGTAAACCTCCGGGTTTTGCAGTTGATTGGTTGGCACATTTTGCGGAGTATCAATTTTCATAGTTCGAAATTTTAAAATATAAAACTCCTTTTTTGTTTCTTTGAGACGTTTCTGCCTAAAAAAAACAGGGCCCTTAGAATCCAGCTTTACTATACAACAAAGAATCACAAATAAGGGCGACAAGAGAATAAGTCCACATGTCGCCAATACACAGTCAATCAGCCTTTTTATGCATTTTTT
>JAZSOL010000023.1:0-13624 GCA_045536915.1 Clostridia bacterium | reverse complement strand
CTCGACGTCCCGCATTGGCGCAAAAACGGGACGTCGAGGACGCCGCCCCCTACAACGCACTAACCTTGTTTCATCACCCTCATAAATCACCTTTTCAGGGGTCGCCGGCGAATGCATCTACAATACATATTCATTTTGCCGAAGTGAAAGTTTAGTGTTTATCGCAGGAAATAGGCGGCATAACAGACGAATTACCAAAGTCGGGCAGGTGTATCTATGATTTTTTTCGTAACGATTCTGCAGGATTGAAAGCCGCAGGCTTCAATCCGAAGCCTTAGTGAAGAAAAAAACATAGATATTCCTGCCATTTCACAAAACCTATCCGCCGCCGGATGGTTTTTGCATATTAAGCTCCCCGATAATTCAAAATTTATTCGCATTACAATTTCATTTTTACAATCGTTTAAAATCCAGCATCTGCATAGGTTTCGGAGATTTTAGAGTTTCAAAATGGGGAAACTCTAAATATCGCCGTATTTTTATTTTTTCTTTTTCTTCTTAGGCACAAGAGACACTGCCGTGAGCATACCGAGCATTATAAAGCATGAAATCATTGAACTGCCTCCGTAGCTCACAAACGGAAGAGTGATACCCGTGAGGGGAATCAGTTTTATAACACCGCCCACAATTATGAACGTCTGGTACCCGAAGCAGATTACAAGCGACATACTCACAGCTTTTAAAAACGGATTTTCGCTTCTGATACTCGTCTTGACACCTCTGTATGCCAGAAGAAAATAGAGAAGAATTACGGCAATGCCCGTGAATATTCCGAGTTCTTCGCATATTGCCGCAAAAATAAAGTCGGATTCGCTAAAAGGGATGTATTCGGGGGAGCCGAGCCCTATACCTGTTCCAAAATAGCCGCCGCTTGCTATGGCGATTAAAGACTGGACTATCTGATAACCCGTACCTCTCGGGTCTGCCCATGGGTCCTTCCAGACTGCAAATCTCACTCCGATGTGGTCTGCAAGAAAAATTCCGCCAACCAAAATCACAAACACAATACCGCCGATATTTGCAAGCTTTAAGAGAGTGTTGGTGCGGTAAATAAAGCACATTGTGAGGTATATCAGATACAAAAGCAGAGCCGTTCCCCATTCGCGCTGAACAACTGCCAAAGTGCCCATACAAGCAAAAACGAAACCGCACAGCACAAGCTCGTCTACGGGAATTCCGAGATAAGATTTGCGCTTGTCTTTCTTTTTGCCTTTTTCTTCGGGAAGGCGGGAGAAAAAGCACGAAACGGCAAGGCAATAGAATATCTTAATAAGCTCCGACGGCTGAATGGAAAAATCTCCTATGAAAATCCAGTTTTTTGAGCCGTTTCTCACCGTTCCGAAAACAGCCGTTGCCGCAAAGAGAACAAAGCACATAATCATATAGAAAATAGCAAGCTTGTCCCATATTTTTATTTTTCCGAATGCCAGAAGTGATACAACATAGAAAACTATGCCGATAAGAAACCACATAAGCTGACGGTCGCCCGTTTCGGGGTCGAGGCGGTAGAGCATTATAAGTCCTATGGATGCCAGCATCGACACCGTGAGAAACATATATATGTCGCCGAATTCAAAATAGTATAGCGTATAGTACACAACAATATTAACAACACTGAGCACCAGCCCGGCATATAAAACATCAATCTGCTTTCCGTCGTAGTAGAAAAAAAGCATAAGGAAGCTTATGATGTTTACAAGCGTTATGCAAAGCATAGGTCGGAAACGCATTTTTGTCATCAGATAATCACATCCTTTCAAAATCCGAAATCAACATCAGGTGTTCTCAACAAATATAAAGCTGATGTCTCCGAACGAGAGCTTATCACTGTCTTTTATACGGATTGGATGGTCGGGAAGCTTTCTTCCGTTTAAATAGCTTCCGTTTGTACTCTGAAGGTCTTCAACGTAGAAGCTTCCGTCACGCAGAAAAATGCGCGCATGGGTTTTCGAGAGATACGGGTCGGCAATATATACCTGACACTTACTGCTTCTTCCGATATATGCACTTTCCTTTATGCTGTAGCTTTCATACATTTTAAAGCTCAAATCACGTCTCAAGTTTATAAGTTTAAGATACGCAAGACCTTCACCACCGGTTTTTTCTCTTCTCTTGGCATCGGTGATATCAAGATACACAAGCCTCATAATACTGATAATAAAGATATACACTATTATAACAAACGCGTATTTTATAATGCCTGCCAGAACAGTATACACACTACCGCCTTCTTTCGTTGATTATTTTTTGAGATATTTTGCAATATACCTGCCCGTGTGGGACTTTTTGCACTTTGCAATGTCCTCAACTCTTCCCTCAAACACAAGCCTTCCGCCCTTGTCGCCGCCCTCGGGACCGAGGTCTATTATGTGGTCGGCAACCTTTATGACATCTAAATTGTGCTCTATAACTATAACCGTGTTGCCTGCATCAACAAGTGCCGACAAAACATCGGTGAGCTTATGAACATCGGCAATATGCAGTCCGGTTGTGGGCTCATCTAAAATATAGATTGTTTTGCCGGTGCTTTTTTTGCTGAGCTCCGTTGCAAGCTTGACTCTTTGCGCTTCACCGCCCGAAAGAGTGGTGGACGGCTGACCGATTTTGATGTATCCGAGACCCACATCATAAAGAGTCTGAAGTCTGCGCTTGATTTTGGGGATGTTTTCAAAAAACTCTATTCCCTCTTCAACCGTCATTTCCAGAACGTCGTTTATGCTCTTGCCTTTATATTTTACCTCTAAGGTTTCACGGTTGTAGCGTTTTCCTTTGCAGACCTCACAGGGCACATACACATCGGGAAGAAAATGCATTTCAATTTTAATAATACCGTCGCCCGTGCAGGCTTCGCATCTTCCGCCGCTCACGTTAAAGCTGAATCTTCCGGGACCATAGCCTCTCATTTTAGCCTCATTGGTACGTGCAAACACATCGCGAATATCGGTGAAAAGTCCGGTGTAGGTTGCGGGGTTTGAACGCGGAGTTCTGCCTATGGGGGACTGGTCGATATCTATTACCTTGTCTGCATTTTGGATGCCGAGAATTTCAGAGTGTTTTCCGGATTTTTTGCGTGCACCGTTAAGCTCGGATGCAAGCTTTTTATAGAGAATTTCGTTAACAAGGCTTGATTTTCCTGAGCCTGAAACTCCGGTTACGGCAATCAGCTTTCCAAGAGGAAATTTCACGGTTATATTTTTAAGGTTGTTTTGAGATGCACCCACAACCGTGATATATTCGCCTGAGCCTTCGCGGCGCTTATCCGGAACGGGTATGGTGCGTTCGCCGGAAAGATAGAGCCCTGTTATGCTTTCGGGGCATTTCTTTATTTCATCAACACTGCCCCGGGCAACAACATAGCCGCCGTGCACCCCTGCTCCGGGACCTATGTCTATGATGTGGTCGGCACTGTACATTGTGTCCTCATCGTGCTCCACCACAATAAGAGTATTGCCGAGGTCTCTTAAGCGTTTTAAAGTTGCAATGAGCTTGTCGTTATCTCTCTGATGCAATCCTATGCTCGGTTCATCGAGAATATACAAAACCCCCGTGAGACCCGAGCCTATCTGAGTGGCAAGACGTATGCGCTGTGCCTCACCGCCGGAAAGCGTTCCGGCGCTTCTTGAAAGGGTGAGATAATCCAGCCCCACGTCAACAAGAAATGTTACTCTTGCTCTGATTTCTTTCATAAGCTGCTTTGCAATAATGTTTTCCTTTTCCGAAAATTCAAGAGAATCAAAGAATTTTTTCATCTCATTGACCGACATATCCGTAACGGAAATTATGTTTTTATTGCCCACGGTTACCGCTAATGATTCAGGGCGCAGTCTTTTGCCCTTGCATGCCTTACACAAAACATTTCCCATAAGCGTTTCTATTTCGGTTTTTGAATATGTGCTGTAGGAATCGTTGTAGCGCCGTTCAAGGTTTGTTATGACCCCTTCAAAGAGAGCGGTTTTTTTGTAACCGTTGTGGTTAATGGAAAGAGGCTTGTCGCTTCCGTAGAGAACTATATCCATAATTTCATCGGGAAGGTCTTTTATGGGTGTTTTTTTGTTGAAGCCGTATTCTTCGGCAAGCGAGTCAAGCCACGCGCTCCAATAGGTTGTACCATCAGAAACATTGCCCCATCCAAAAGCGCAAATTCCGCCATCATAAATAGATTTTTCGGGGTCGGGAATTAAAAGCTCAGGGTCAATTTTCATAAAGCTTCCCAGACCGCTGCACTCGGGGCACGCACCAAAGGGAGAGTTAAATGAAAACATTCTCGGAGAAAGTTCTTCCATGCTGATGCCGCAATCCTTGCAGGCATAGTTCTGACTGAAAATTTTTTCTCCCTTATCAAACATATCGGCAACAACAAGACCTCCGCCAAGCTTTGAGGCAGTTTCAACGGAATCGGTGAGTCTTGATGCAACTCCGGGTTTTATTATTATTCTGTCCACAACAATTTCAATGGTGTGGCGATGATTTTTTTCAAGCTTTATCTGCTCGTCGAGTTCTCTGAGATTACCGTCTATACGCACTCTGACGAATCCGTTTTTGCGGGCATCTTCAAGAACCTTAGCGTGCTCGCCCTTTTTGTCGCGGACAACGGGTGCAAGAATCTGCAGTCTGCTTCCTTCGCCTGCTTCGAGAATCGAATCAACAATTTCATCCACAGACTGCTGTTCAATTTTCTTCCCGCACCTGGGACAATGGGGCACACCGATTCTTGCATAGAGAAGTCTTAAATAGTCATATATTTCCGTTACGGTTCCAACGGTGGAACGCGGATTTTTCACGGTTGTTTTCTGGTCGATGCTTATTGCCGGTGAAAGACCCTCGATGTAGTCAACATCGGGCTTGTCCATTTGCCCGAGAAACTGACGGGCATAGGACGAAAGCGACTCCACATAACGTCTCTGCCCTTCGGCATATATCGTATCAAACGCAAGCGACGATTTGCCCGAGCCCGAAAGACCTGTCACAACAACAAACTTGTCGCGCGGGATATCTATGTCTATATTTTTAAGATTATGCTCTCTGGCACCACGGATTTTTATATATTCTTTCATTTCAGTTTCCTTTCAGCTTTATAATCTCATCTCTATACACGGCCGCCATTTCAAAATCAAGATTATCGGAAGCTTCTTTCATCATAGCTGTGAGCTGTTTTATCTTCGCTCCGGCATCATCGGAATCAAAATCAGGTTTAACCTTAGGCGAAACGGGGGACGTATAGGTCCGGATAATTTCGTGAATTTCTTTTTTGATTGTTTTGGGGATTATGCCGTTTTCTTCGTTGTAGGCCATCTGAATTTCACGCCGGCGGTTGGTTTCGTCAATAGCTCTTTGCATTGAACCGGTTATAACATCGCCATACATTATAACACGGCTTTCGGCATTTCTCGCCGCTCTTCCAATCGTCTGAACAAGCGAGGTTTCACTTCTTAAAAAACCTTCCTTGTCGGCATCTAAAATTGCAACAAGGCTTACCTCGGGAATGTCGAGACCTTCTCTTAAAAGGTTGATTCCAACGAGCACATCAAACACTCCGAGTCTCAAATCACGTATGATTTTCATTCTTTCGATGGTTTCAATGTCGGAATGAAGATATTTTACCTTTATTCCGATGCCTCTGAGATATTCGGTAAGCATTTCAGCCATTTTTTTGGTAAGCGTTGTAACAAGCACCCTGTCGCCTTTTTCCGTTACGGCGGCAATTTCATCGGTCAAATCGTCAACCTGACCCTTAACGGGGCGCACGATTACTTCAGGGTCCACAAGTCCCGTGGGACGGATTACCTGCTCTATCATTTCAGGGGCATTTGCTTTTTCATAGGGTCCGGGAGTTGCGCTCACAAACACTACCTGATTTATTCTGTCTTCAAATTCGCCAAAATTAAGCGGACGGTTATCAAAAGCAGACGGCAGGCGGAACCCAAAGTCAACAAGGGTTTCTTTTCTCGACCTGTCGCCGGCATACATAGCGCCGACCTGAGGGATTGTTACGTGAGATTCATCCACAACAAGAAGAAAATCATCGGGAAAATAATCCATAAGGGTAAACGGTGCGCTCCCCGGTTCTCTGCCGCTTATGTGACGGGAATAGTTTTCAATCCCCTGGCAAAATCCTATTTCCTGCATCATTTCGAGGTCATAGTTGGTGCGCTGAATAAGGCGTTGCATTTCAAGGATTTTACTTTGCGCTTCAAGCTCTGCCACTCTTTCGTCAAGCTCCTGACGTATGGTAACAAGAGCCCGTTTCATTTTTTCATCGGTTGTGGCATAGTGGGATGCAGGGAAAATCGTGGTAAAGCTTCTGAGAGCCTTGATTTCGCCCGTGGTAACATCTATTTCGCATATTCTGTCGATTTCGTCACCAAAAAACTCAATTCTGATTGCACTCTCACCGCTTCCGGCAGGAAAAACCTCAACCACGTCGCCGCGCACTCTGAATGTTCCCCTTTCGCAGCTTATGTCGTTTCTGCTATATTGAATTTCAACAAGCTTTCTTAAAAACAAATCACGGTCTATTTCATTGCCAACCCTGAGGGCAATCATCAGATTTTTGTAGTCATCCGGGTCCCCGAGACCATATATACACGAAACACTTGCAACAATAATAACATCACGTCTTTCAAGAAGCGACGCAGTTGCCGAGTGCCTGAGGCGGTCTATTTCATCATTTATTGATGCATCTTTTTCGATGTAGGTGTCGGTGTGGGGAATATATGCTTCGGGCTGATAGTAGTCATAGTAGCTCACAAAATACTCAACGGCATTATCAGGAAAAAACTCCTTAAATTCACTGCAAAGCTGAGCCGCAAGAATCTTGTTGTGCGCCAGAACAAGGGTCGGCTTATTAACCTTTTCAATGGTTTTTGCCACAGTAAAGGTTTTTCCCGAACCGGTTACTCCCATAAGAGTCTGACAGCGTTTACCGTTTATTATACCGCTTGATAGTTTTTCAATTGCATTTATCTGATCGCCCATAGGCTCAAATTTTGAATGTACTTTAAATACTCCCATATTCCTCACCTCGATATTACTCCATTTTCTATTATAGCAAGAGTTTCAGATTTTATCAAGTGGAAAAAGAAATTTACGTGAAGATAATGACGGAAAATATGAAAACAGGGGATGAGCCTGCAGCATCAAAAAGGTGCAAAAACAGGCGCATCCCCCAAAATTTTACTCTTTACTTATCAGTATATTGTTCGTTTGACGATTTCACCACGGATTTGATCATACACATCAACAAGTTCTGTATATTCCTTGAATGCCATGGGAATAAAGGTTGTTTTGTCGTCGTATTTTTCGAATTCTTCCATGGCAATTTTCTTCTTTTCTTCAGTGGTTTTGTTTGAGTACCATCCTCTGTCCAGAAGTACACAGAATTCAACGAAGTTAAAACAGTGTAATTTCTGTTCGGTATCATAGCGGTCCTGATTCCACGGCTCAAACTCAAAAACTTTGTCTGATTCCACAAAATCCTTTTGTCCGGTTTCATTCAGGAAAAATTCTGCCATCATATGATATCCGTGAGTTGTGGGATGAACTCTGTCTTCACTGATAATATCTGCGCACGGAATAAGAGGTTTTATTATTTTTGAAAAATCAACAAGCTCATATCCGCGTTCTGATGCAATATTGCGTAAAAATTCCGAAAGCACATCAAGACCACACTGACATTTGAGGTTTGCCGATTCTGATTCATTTATTTCATCATAAGGAACCGGAGTGCAAATTACCGGAGTTGCACCCGATGAAACGATTTCGTCCAGAACTTTTGTGTAACCGAGTTTGTAGCGTTCAATTGCTTCCTGCCTTTTTGTTGCGGCGGATTCATCATTTTGAATATACAATTCTCTTGAAATATCATTTACACCAAACATAATCACAACATAGTCGGGATTATATACCAAGCACTTACTGTGCAGATATTTCAGCGCATTGTTCACGTTTCCGCCTGCCACACCGCAATTATAACACTTAACACGATATTTTTTGCGCAGATACTGATACGTTTCTGCCATCCACAAGCCCTGTGCGGTGATGCTGTCACCAAGGAAACATATTATATCATTATTTTTCAAATTCATAAATTCAACTCCTGTGCAATCAGAATATAACTGTATTTCAGTGAGATTATACTATAAATAACATTTAATGTCAATAATTGTTTTTTTGTTGCAGTTTTGTTTGATTTTATTTAAATATGATATGTGTCTTTTTAGGTTAATTTTCGTTATTTATTATTTCCAATTTTTGCCTTGAAACTTTGTTGAAATATACAGATTGAAAAAACGCAGGACATAATGTATACTGAAAACAACAGCAACATAATCTTCTCTTCGTAACGAGAAATCATTATGACGAAGAGAAGATTATGTGTTTTAAAAAACATTAAAACATGGAGGTTATCATGAAAAAAAGTTTTATCTGTTGTTTGGTTTTAACCATTTTATTTTCATTTTTTAGTATTACTGCTTTGGCACAAAGCGATGTCGGGCTTATTATCTCGGAAAAGGAAGTTGTAACCGATCAGATGCCCATTATTGAAGACGGAGTAACGTTTGTTCCGCTGCGTCTTGTTAGCGAGTGCCTTGGATGCGAGGTAATCTGGAATCCGTCTGATTCATCTGTTAAAGTGATAAAAGAACAGGAAAGCTTCACAATGTATATTGGTATGGATTATGTTATAACCTCATCCGGACCGGTAAAAATACCTAAGGCGCCAAAGCTTATCAATTCAAGAACAATGGTTCCCTTAAGAGCGGTTGCCGAGCTTCTGAGTTGCAAGGTTGACTGGCTTGATTCAACATATTCCGTATATATTGATTCTCCGCAAACCCTGAAAAAACACAGCGAATCTCACGGCTCAAAGCAGTATGCAGATAAAGACCTGGTATATGATGCTTATGTTCTTGAGGATGTCAGGGAAAACAAATACGGCGAAACAATAAGATACAGTTATAAGATACCGGCATTTAACATGGTGTCTTCGGATGCTCTAAATGTTAATCGCAGTATATATGATAAATATTACGGCGAAATCCAAAACTCACTGCAAACTCTTGAGCAGGATGGGTTTTTGAGCGTGAATAAAATTTCAAATGAATATTATGTAAACATGGATATAATATCCGTGTGTATCACATCAGAGTTTTATGACTGGGGCGGCTCTGAAAGAGAAGTATATAATATGAACTGCTCAACAGGAAAGGCACTTACCAATTCAGAATTAATTGCATTTGCCGGATATTCCGAGAGCGGATTTATCAGCAAATTAAAGCAGGCAGCCGGCGATTACTACGTTAATTTATATGAAAATAATTGCCCGGACTATATGCTCGACTATTATAATGACAGATACAATTACACAATATCAGATGAAGCGTGCAACATGAGCACTCCCATATTTATTGGAGAAAACGGAAATATTTTCGCGGTTGCAAGCATAGGCTCGATTGCAGGTGCGTCAAAGTATGAGCATATTGTTGATACCGGTATAAACGTTAATCCGTATGCCCCAACGTTCACAATGGGAAGAGCTCTTGAATGTATCGAAATATGGGAAAGAACGCAATCGTTGTCTATGTTGTTTACAACGCACGAAAATGATACAATAGAAGTTCAAATCGCGCCTCAATACAGCGAAACTGCAAAAAGAGTTATGGAGGTTGACTCCAAAGCGGAAGTCATAAACTATATTTTGCAATACATAACATCCGAATGTGAAAGCAAAAACCGCATAACCGAAACCGCTTTTGAAATGGGCGGTGTTGAACATGACGGCAAGCTCTATGCTTATATGCCGGGGTTTGGGCCTGCGTGGTTTATTGTTTCTTCAGCAAAGCAAATCGAAGATTTAAACGGGCGCAAGGCTGTTTCCATTAAAGAGGGTCATAATGAGGATGAGTATATTTTCTGTTTTGAAAAAGAAAACGGAAGATGGAAGATAGCGGAAATATATAATTCAGCTCTTAATTGATGTTCCCAAATAAATTTAAAAACAGAAAAAAGAACAGGCTTGTCACAGGGTGAGCGCACAGCTCACATATTCAATCCCGGATATGCCTGTTTTTTTGTTGTGTTCAAAACTATTTAATTATTTCGTAATAACTGATATCAGAACAAAATTTCCTTGTTAAAATGTGAGCGAAGCGAACGTTTAACAAGGAATTTTTTTTGCAAGCAATTGCCGATTCAAATTCCTATGTAATAAAAAAATCTTCCCCGGATTCAAGATATTTTTCAGGTCAAAAACATTTTTAATTCCTTTAATAAGCTCAAGTGGAGTATCGCCATACTGCTTTTTGAGATAACCCATTTTTGCAAAGCCTATTGCGTGTTCTCCGCAAAAATCACACCGTGCATAAAACGAAATTCCAAACCCACAGACCCCTTGAGTTTCAAGACTTACAGCGGTTTTTTCAGCATTTTTCAAATCCCCCCGCCAAATTTAAAAATATAGTAAAATATATATAGTGCAAGGGAAAGGAGAGATACAATGAACGAAAATTATGATTTGGAAGAAGAATTAACGGCAAATCCCCGGCCTTATCACAAAATCGGCAAAGAGGATGTGAGGAAAGCAAACCTTACTCTGGCAAAATACAAAGAGGGTAAGGTAAATCTCGAAAAAAGAATTATTGAAAACAATCGCTGGTGGAAAATGCAACACTGGGGAATAATCGGAGATTCAAACCCGTCGGACCCCAAGCCTGCTTCTGCATGGCTTTTTAATTGCATTTCCAACAAACACGCAGACGCTATGGATAATTTTCCAAAGCCGTGCGTTCTGCCGAGAGAAGAAGGCGACAAAACCGACGCCCGTATGCTCTCGGAGATTTTGCCGGTTATTCTTGAATACAACGATTTTGAACAAACCTATTCGGATGTATGGTGGTATAAGCTTAAAACCGGAACCGGATGCTACGGAGTATTCTGGAATTCATCGCTTGAAAACGGACTCGGCAATATCGACATACGTCAGCTTGATTTACTCAATATGTTCTGGGAAAGCGGTATCAGAGATATTCAGGAAAGCCGGAACCTCTTTACGGTTGAGCTGGCCGACAACGATGTTCTGATTTCCAAATATCCGTTTTTAAACGGCAAACTCGGAACAAGCACGGTTGATGTGGCAAAATATGTGTATGACGACAACGTGGACACTGAATCAAAAAGTGCAGTCATAGACTGGTACTACAAAAAGACAATAAACGACAGGGAAGTTGTGCACTACTGCAAATACGTTGGAGACACGGTATTGTATGCATCCGAAAACGACCCGCATTTATATGAGAAAGGCTTCTACAACCACGGGAAATATCCGGTTGTGTTTGATGTTCTTTTCAGAGACGAAGGCACTCCGTGTGGATTCGGCTACATAGATGTTATGAAAGATGTTCAGATGTATATCGACAAGCTCAATCAGATTATTCTGAAAAACACTCTGCAATCAGGCAGAAGAAGATTTTTTATATCCGACAACTCGGGCATAAACGAAGAAGAATTTGCCGACTGGTCAAAGGAATTCGTGCACACATCGGGCAGTCTTGACGAGCGCAACATCAAAGAGATCACCGTATCACAGCTTGACGGAAGCGTTATAACGCTTCTTGCCCAGAAAATTGATGAGCTGAAAGAAACCACGGGAAACCGGGATGTGTCGCAGGGGGGCACACTTAAAGGAGTAACTGCGGCAAGTGCCATAGCCGCACTTCAGGAAGCCGGCAACAAATCTGCAAGGGATATGATAAAAAGCTCCTACAGGGCTTTCAAAAAAATAAACTATATGATAATCGAGCTGATTCGTCAGTTCTACGATGAACCACGATGCTTTCGCATAACAGGTGCGGACTCTGGTGTGAGCTTTTTAAGATACACCAACAACGCCATTAAGGAAAAAACGGAATTTATAACCGACGGCAACACAGCGGTATGTGCAAGGGTTCCGATTTTCGACGTATATATTACCGGCGAAAAAGACAATCCGTTCAGCGTTTCGGTTCACAACGAGCTTGCAAAAGAGCTTTATAATCTGGGAATGTTTAATCCCGAAAGAGCTCAGGAAGCTTTGATTTGCCTTGAAATGATGAACTTTGACGGCAAACCGGAAATAATGGAAAGAATTCGTGAAAATGCAGCTTCCGGTGATTTTGGTATGAACCGGAGCGCTGAAAATGAATTTATTGACCCGTCAGGCGGTTTGAACGAATCCGGCTCAGATATTCCATATGCACAGCAGGGATTTAAAAAAGCTTTTCCCGGAGGGAGTATTGTTAAAGCTGCAAGAGAAAGGAGCAAAATATGACTCAGGTAAATTTTGAGAAAAGCAAGGAAACAACCGACATAACCATTATGGGACACTGCAATGCAGGGAGAGTAAACGGTTACGACCTTTGCTGCTGCGCGGTTTCTATGCTTGTTTTTACTCTTATGGATTCTCTTAAAAAGCTTAATCTTAAAAAATTCAGCTCAGGTTATGGCGGAGGCTGGTGTCATATCCGTTTTGACAACACCTCCGAAAACCTTCGCGATGCCGAAACGGTTATCCAGACCGTGATTAACGGCTTTAAACTTCTGAAAGGAAGATTCCCGTCGAATATCGACATAAACATTTAAGCAAAAGGAGTGAAAAAAATGAATGGAACAAAAGTAATTACCGTGGATGCAACAGACAATACAGACACCTCAAACATAAGCATATCACAGTTTACAGATAATTATGACACCGTGAAATTTCTGATTGATTCAAAGCTCTCTGCATACACTCTCATGATTGTTGCAGAAATTGAAGGAGTGCCTGCAATATTTGAAAAAGACGGCACACAGCTTTACACTGAATCTGACAAAAAAAGCGGGCAGTTATTTCTTGTGTGGCATCCCGGAAAAGAAATAACCTGCTCAGACGGACTTGTTGTTTATCAGATTGCGGCATACAAAACATCAGGGAACGAAGTTGTTTCCACCTGGTATTCAAAGGAAGGAAGAATCCTTGTTACCGACAGCATAGACACAACATCCTACAGCACAGCGCTTATCGGTTCTCATCCGAATCTCATCACAAGGCTTATTCTTGAAACCGAAAACATCAGGCTTCTCACATCAAATCTCAGCGATTCAAAAGTAGACAAAGTAAGCGGAATGGGGCTTTCTCAAAACAACTTTACAAACCTCCATCTTTCTAAGCTTTCCGCAATTGAGGACGGTGCAGAGGTCAATGTTATTGAAAAGGTGAAGGTTGACGGCGAGGAGGTTGGAATAATCGAAGATGACAAATCTGTTGACATCAAAATAAGTGAGTGGTTTGGGGAAAAGGTTGATAAAGTTTTATATGACAATCAGATTGCAGGGCTTTTGAGTGCTGTTGAGGACCTCAGAGATACAAAAGTTGACAAGGAATACGGCTACGGTCTTTCGTCAAACGACTTTACCGATTCTTATGCTCAGAAGCTTTCGGATATCGAATATGGTGCTCAGGTCAACGAGCCTGTTGACCAGGAATACAAAAGCGAAAGCTCGAATGCTCAAAGCGGAAAGGCTGTGGCTCAGGCTATTGCACAGCTTGTGGGTTTGGCTCCCGATACGCTCAACACATTGGAAGAACTTGCAGAAGCATTAAAGGACAATG